>NZ_SJPF01000005.1:0-300000 GCF_007859755.1 Blastopirellula retiformator
TCAACCGAACCAGCAGCGTCCCAAGATCAACCGTTAACCTACAAGCCCCTTCCCCTGCAAAAAAGAAAGAAGGGCGAAGGCCCGGAGAGGGTCTGCCTTGACAGGGGACTTCCTATAGGTGGCGCCAGAGAATTGTCATATGGCAACCCGCTAGTGTCGTACAAATAACTTCCGCTTTCCGCTTTCGGCTCTCCGCTTTTCTGCTCGTCATGCTCGTCGAGCAGATGCGTGATTCCTTTCCCTTCGACGCCGGCGTAGAAGACAAGGATCTCCGCATCGACCTTGCCGTCGTTCTGACCCCAGTGCGGTTTGTCGACTAGCTCGATCAGCGAGTCGCCCTCTTTAATCTTCAACGTCTTTCCTTCCTCGGTATGCACGACCAGTTCCCCTTTCAGCAGCACCCCGGCGTTGATCACGCTATGCGTATGCAGCGCGGTTCGCTCACCAGCCGGGATAATGATCCGCAAGATGGTGATCTCCGGCTGCCCTTCCGGATAAGCGGGCAGCGGCGCGCCGTCCCATTGCTTGGTCGACTTGGCGACCGTCGTGACCTTGAGCACGTCACCATCTTCATGCGCCAAGGCGACGCCAAAACCGACCAGGGCGATCAGGCCAAGAGCGAGCAGAACGGGTAGGGTGAATCGATTCATGAGTCAGCCGCGCCTTTGCAAGGGAGAAACGAACGTTGGGAAAGTCTACGCCACACAATGGGGGCGTCTCTCTGAAGGTAGCATGGTTTTTTGGAAAAGTTGCAACTTGTTGCTCCCAACGGTGATTTGAATGCTATGCGTTCCTCACAACCGTGTGGTCGTTTTCTTCCTCCGCTTTTCTTCCCGCCCGCATTTCCCTCGCTGGCGCGTCGGGCTACGATTGGGGCGGGACTGTTGGAAACGGCGTTTGTCAAGCGAGGGAGAAACATGCCGATTCAAATTCAATGCACGGCGGTCGTGATTCGCAATGATGCATTGGAGCGCGTCTTAGAAGATGGCGCCGCAGGCTTCGCCGCGATTGCGCCCAATGCGATGAGCTATGGCGATGAGAAACTGTCGCAGGCCAGCTTTATGGCGCCGGTCGATGCCGAGGAGTTCGCCAAGCTGCTCGAGTTGCATGGCTTGGACCGCAGCGGCGATTCGCCTGACTTTGTGATCGTGCAGACCCGCAATCAGGCGGTTGAGCCGGAGTGCGATTGGCTGTTTCTGTTTGAGTACGAAGGGCGGCTGATTGCTACCTTGCGGGGCTGGGATTCGCGCAAGGTGATCGCCCCGGCCGACGACTCTCCCTTTAATCCCGATGCGATTCAGCATTACAGCGACGAAGAGATCGCCGAGAAGTTTGAGTTCGTCGAGCGGAAGGATGGGATCGATACCTATCGCGAGAAGGCGACCGGCAAGCTCGTCTATCAGGCCCGGCAGAGCGAGACGCCGGATGAGATCTTCGCTCGCGCGTTTGAAACGGTATGGCAATTGCGCCGTGAGCCGGGAATGCCAGCCAAGACCGGCGACGAAGCGGCGCAGGTTGAAGACGCCATCGATGAACTGCAGCCGCTCGCGGCCAAATATCCGGATGCGGCCAACGTGGCGCTCGCCCTAGGAATGGCCTGGTACACGATTGGCAAAGAGGAAAAGGGGCAGCGGCAACTGGTGCGGGCGGTCGAACTGGAGCCCGAGAACACGATCCTGCACAAAGAGCTGGGAGCGATCTGCCTGGCTCGGAAAGATTATCCAGTCGCCCTCGACACGGCGATCAAAGCGGTCGCCGTGAAACCGGACGACGCCGAATTGCTGGGCAATCTGGCGGTGATTCAGATGCTGAGCGGCTCGGTTGATCAGGCCGAAGCGACGATCGAACATGCAGTGCGACTGTCGCCAGAGGATGTGGTCAATCGCAACGTGCAGGGAATTATCGCCGATGTGGTGAGCGGCAACCGAAAGCGACCCGAAACGCTGGAAGAGATGATGGCGCCGCCGGAGTAAAAAATCTCGCCAGCCGGTGCGGCGGCATTGTGGCTTCTCGGTGGTCTGTCTGGCTAAAATGGGAAGCGTCCCCTCCCCATTTCGCATTCCCTCATGAGATTTGCCATGCGCCGACTTTCTCTCCTTGTGGTCGCTATCTTGTTGGCCCCGATTTCTTTCGGTTCTTCCCTGCTGGCTGAAGAGAAGCGGCCGAACGTGTTGTTTATCGCGGTCGACGACCTGCGGACCGAGCTGGGCTGTTATGGCGACGATTGGATCAAGAGCCCCAACATCGACAAGCTGGCCGCCTCCGGCACCGTCTTCTCGCGGGCCTATTGCCAGCAGGCGGTTTGCTCGCCGTCGCGGACCAGCTTGATGACTGGGCTGCGTCCCGATTCGACCCGGGTGTATGACCTGGTGACCCACTTCCGCAAGAACGCGCCGAACGTGGTGACGCTGGGTCAGCACTTCAAGCAGAACGGCTATTACAGCGTCAGCATGGGGAAGATCTATCACGGCGGCTATGACGACGCGCCGACCTGGAGCGAACCGGCCCGCAAGCCGAAAGGTGGTGGCGGCTATGCGCTGCCTGAGAACCGCGCGATGATCAGCCAGAAACGGGCCGCTGCGAAGAAGCAAGGTTTGACGGGAACCAAGCTGAGCCGCGCCGCTCGTGGTCCGGCGACCGAGATGGCCGACGTCAAGGACAACGCTTACACAGATGGCGCGATCGCTGACCTGGCGGTCAAGTCGCTGCAGGAACTGAGCAAGCGAGACGAGCCGTTCTTTTTGGCGGTTGGTTTCACCAAGCCGCACCTGCCGTTCAACGCGCCGAAAAGGTATTGGGACATGTACGACCCGGCCGAAATCGAACTGGCCGACAATCCTTTTCCACCGAAGAACGTGACCCCCTACTCGCTGACCAGCTGGGGCGAGATGCGAGTCTATGAAGGGATCCCGAAAAAGGGAGACCTGACCGAGGAGAAGGCCCGCGAGTTGAAACATGGCTACTATGCCTGCGTCAGCTTTACCGACGCCAACGTTGGCCAATTGCTGAACGAACTCGACAAGCTTCAGCTTGCGGACGACACGATCGTCGTGCTGTGGGGAGACCATGGTTGGAAGTTGGGAGAGCACAACGGCTGGTGCAAACATACGAACTTTGAAAATGACGCCAACGCCCCGCTGATCATCCGGGCGCCCGGTCAAAAGGCGCCAGGCAAGCCGAGCGACGCGTTGGTCGAGTTTGTCGACATCTACCCGACGCTCTGCGATCTGGCGGGCCTGGACAAGCCGCAGCATTTGGAAGGATCAAGCGCCGCGCCCCTGCTCGACAAACCGGGTGCGAAATGGAAACCGGCCGCGTTCAGCCAATACCCGCGCGGCGCCGTGATGGGCTACACGATGAAGACCGATCGCTATCGCTTCACCGCTTGGAAGAACAAGAAGACGGGCGAAGTGCTGGAGACCGAGCTGTACGATCACCAGGTCGATCCGGCCGAAAATGAAAACGTCGCCGGCGAGGCGAAAAATGCGGAGCTGGTTGCGCAGTTGCAAAAGCAGTTGGACGCTGGTTGGAAGGCTGCACGCCCGGAATGAGAATCGCCGCGTACATTACCGCCGCGTTATTCGTGTTGACCGCCGTTATGATCATTGTGGCGCTGGTCGTCGGGTTTTCCAGCGGCATTGTCCAGATCGACGGTTGGGAGATGACGGTCGCTTGGAATGGAAGCGCCGATGTGGGCGCAATGGGAGGAGATCCCGTTCTGCATCAACACTACTTCTTCGTCACGACGCCGATCTATGTTGTCGCGATTGTGGGGATCGCGCCGCTGGCGATCTTGGCCGCGATTGCCGCCGTATTGTTCGGGCGGAGCGCTAAGCCTGCCGACTCGTAGATCGCCTACGCCGCCAACCGCGGCTTCTCGCTCGGCGGCAAGCCCATGTCGGTCTGAAGATCGTCAAACAGCAACGCCAGCGCCGCGGTGCTCTTGCCCCAGTCGAACCATTGGCCTGGGATGATCGTTTCGGCGCCGACCAGCGTCCCTGTTGGTAGCTGGACGATCGAGACTTTCAGCTCTCCCTTCATCGCCCAGATCGAAGAAGGAAACTCGGCCGTAATCACGCAGCCGCCGTCTCCTTGCTGGACGCTTTCGATCTTCTGGCCATGCTTGGCCAGGCTGCAGACGACCCGGGCGATGGTGCGACCGATCGGGGCCGCGATTTCTTCGACCCGCTCTTGGCCGGTCTTCATTCCCATTTTCGCGTACATCGACTGGGAGATCTCGGCCAGCGCACCGTAGGAGACCGGGGAGTCGACCACCTTTTCGCAGATCGAAAGAAACGTCTCGGCCGACATCCCCTTCGCGGTGCCTTGAGCGCAGCAATCAATCGCCGCCCGAACCTCCGGTACATGGATGATCGCTTCGTAGCGAACGTCGTTTTCCCAGTCGTCTGTCTGCGGCGCAATCTTGTGCCCGCAGTTAGAACAGAATTTACCCTGGGCCTTCGCCCCGCACTCGCAGCAGAACATCCTTGTTCTCCGGTGCTAGCAGTTGTGAGAGAAACGATTCGCGTTGTTCTCATTCCATCGGCAGGGGAGGGGAAAGAAGTGCACCCACAAGAAAAGCCGCCGGCAACTCGCCAGCGGCTTTCCTGTTTTCTCACGATTGTTGGCTCAGTTTCTTAGAACTGATGCCCCTTTTTCGGCCCGTCTTTGGTTTGCGTTAGGATCTCGGGGCCTTCTTCGGTCATCAGGATCGTGTGCTCGAACTGGGCGCTGAGCTGGGCGTCTTTGGTGCGGACCGTCCAGCCGTCGCGGCGGTCGAGGACCGTTTCGTGCGTGCCGAGGTTGATCATCGGCTCGATCGTGAAGCAGACGCCGGCCGGCAAGAAGACGGACTGGGTGGCCCGTGTCGGGACGTGAGGGATCGACGGTTCTTGATGGAAGCGGCGCCCTAAGGCGTGGCCGACATATTCTTCGACGACGCCGTAGCCGTACTTTTTCGCTTCGGCGACGACGGCGCGGCCGATGGTGGCGACGCTGCAGTCGGGCGAGATCGCATCGATCGCGGCGTGCATCGCGTCGAAGGCGCACTGCGTCACGCTGCGGGCTTCGTCCGAGACGTCGCCAATCAAGAACGTCTCGGACTGATCGCCATGCCAGCCGTCGACAATGCTGGTGATGTCGACATTGACGATATCCCCATCGTTAAGGACGTAGCTGCCTGGGATACCGTGACAGATGACTTCGTTAACGCTGGTGCACGAGCTTTTGGGGAATCCGTGGTAACCCAAACAAGCCGGTACGTGTCCATGATCCAGTGTGTACTCATGGATCAGGCGATCGAGTTCGCCGGTCGTGATGCCTGGTTTGACGTACGGACGGATGAAATCCATCAGCTGAGCGTTGAATTTGCCCGCAATTCGCATTGCGTCGCGATCGGTGTCTACCAGTCTCAAGTTCCTTCGACCATCGAGCATGCAGGAAAACCTTCCGAATTCTGCGGTTGGGGGGCGTCTCGTACATCGCAACGACTTGGACAGGCGACGCACGAAGATATGAAGAAGTTTAACAACCGCCCGGCCCGCAGCCTACGCATTGGGCGACAAAACTTCAGCGAAATACGGGGATCAACGAGATGTTTTCGTCCTTTTTTCGGGAACTAGCGGTTGTATCGATCGAGGTGCGTCGATTGCGATAAACCGGGTAAAGAATTAGAATCACGGCTTTCTTGGGGGATGGCGAAAGCCGAACAAAGATAACGGCTTAGGTAGAAATCCGGCCCTCCCCGCTTCACTAAAAACACGATAGACCGATGCCGCGCTACAATCCCGCTGAAATCGAACCGAAATGGCAGCAGTTCTGGCAGCAGAATCGCACCTTCGCGACGCCCGAAATGCCCAGCGGCGAAAAGATGTATGTGCTGGACATGTTCCCCTATCCCAGCGGCGAAGGGCTGCATGTCGGTCACCCCGAAGGGTACACGGCGACCGACATCGTCTGCCGCTTTGCCCGGATGCAGGGCAAGAGCGTGCTGCACCCGATGGGTTTCGACTCGTTTGGCTTGCCGGCCGAAGAGCACGCCATCAAAACGGGCACCCCCCCGCGAGTGCAGACCGAAAAGAACATCGCCAACTTCACCCGACAGCTGAAGATGCTCGGCTTCAGCTACGACTGGGATCGTCAGATCGCGACGACCGACGTCGAGTACTTCCGCTGGACGCAGTGGATCTTTTTGCAGGTCTACGATACCTGGTATGACCGTGAGCAGCAGAAAGGGCGCCCGATCGCCGAGCTGCCGATTCCGGCCGACATCAAAGCGGAAGGCGCCGACGCGGTTCGCCAATATCAAGACGAGCACCGCCTGGCCTATCTCAGCGAAGCTCCGGTTAACTGGTGTCCGGCGCTTGGTACGGTGCTGGCCAACGAAGAAGTCATCGACGGCAAGAGCGAGCGGGGCAGTCACCCGGTGCAGCGGATTCCGCTGAAGCAATGGATGATGCGGATCACTGACTACGCCGACCGCCTGGAGAAAGACCTCGACGGCTTGGATTGGTCGGACGGCATCAAGGCTCGCCAGCGCAACTGGATCGGCCGTAGCACCGGCGCCGAAGTCGACTTCTACATCGGCGCCGCCGACAAGCTGAGCGATTGGAAAAAGACCCGGGCCGCCAGCGGATTCCCCCGCAAGCCCGGCGACGACATCCTGCGGGTCTACACCACCCGCCCCGATACGCTGTTTGGCGCCACGTACATGGTGATTGCGCCGGAGCATCCGCTGGTTGATACCTTGACCACCGCCGAACAAGCGGACGCCGTCAAAGCGTATTGCGACAAGGCGGCCAGCAAGAGCGATCTGGAACGGACCGAGCTGGCCAAGGAAAAGACCGGCGTCTTCAGCGGTTCGTACGCGATCAACCCGGTCAATGACGAGCAGACCCCGATCTGGATCGCCGACTACGTGCTGATCAGCTACGGCACCGGCGCCATCATGGCCGTTCCGGCGCATGACGATCGCGACTTTGAGTTCGCCCAGACGTTCGATATTCCGGTCATCGCCGTCGTCGACCCTGGCGAGTCGAGCGACGTCGACCGGGCCGAAGTCTTGGCGGGCAAGGTTTGCTCGACTAGCGACGGCGTCGCGATCAACTCCGGCAAGTACGACGGCACGCTGACTGCCGAGTTCAAGTCAAAGATCGCGACCGATCTGACCGAAGCCGGACTCGGCCGCACCGCGGTCAACTACAAACTGCGCGATTGGCTCTTCAGCCGTCAGCGCTTCTGGGGCGAGCCGTTCCCGATCCTGAAAGAGCTGGACGAAAACGGCGAGCCGAACGGCAAGATCTTGCCGGTGCCGGTCGATCAATTGCCCGTCAACCTGCCCGAGCTGGAAGACTTCAAGCCGATCGGCCGTCCCGAGCCGCCGCTCGAAAAAGCGGACGACGATTGGCTCTACCCGGTCATCGACGGCGTGAAATACAAGCGCGAAACGAACACCATGCCGCAATGGGCCGGGTCGTGCTGGTACTACCTGCGGTTTATCGATCCGAAAAATGACCAGATGCTGATCGATCGCGAAAAAGAAAAAGCCTGGATGCCGGTCGACCTTTACATCGGCGGCGCCGAGCACGCGGTGCTTCACCTGTTGTATGCCCGGTTCTGGCACAAGGTGCTGTTCGATCGGGGCGTGGTCACCACGGCTGAGCCGTTTCAAAAGCTGGTGAACCAGGGAATGATCCTGGGCGAACTGGAGTACACCGGCTATCAAACGGCCGAAGGTCGCTGGGTTTCGCACAACAAGACCAAGACCAACGTCGACGGAGAGCGGATCGACGCCAAGACCAGCGAACTGGTCAACGCGGTCAAACTGTCGGCCGACGATGTCGAGAAGCAGGGAGACGCCTTCGTCCTGAAGGCCGACGCCAAGGTCAAGATCGACGCCCGGGCGATGAAGATGTCGAAGAGCCGCGGCAACGTGGTGAACCCCGATATCGTGGTAAAGGATTTTGGCGCCGACAGCTTGCGGCTGTACGAGATGTTCATGGGCCCGCTCGAAGCGACCAAACCGTGGAGCATGGCCGGCGTGAGCGGCGTGCGGAACTTCCTGGATCGGGTTTGGCGGTTGGTGGTCGACGATTTCGCCGACCAGGCGACGCTGCTTGACGCGGTGCAAGACGTCGAGCCGACCGCCGAACAAAACAAGGCGCTGCACCGTACGATCGAGGCGGTCACCCGCGACCTGTCGCGGTTAGAGTTCAACACGCCGATCGCCCGGATGATGGAGTTCACCAACTTCTTCACCAAAGAAGAGGTCCGCCCCAAGTCGGCGATGAAATCGCTGGTGCTGATGCTGTCGGCCTATGCCCCGCACATTGCGGAAGAGCTGTGGTCGATCTTGGGAGAGACCGAGTCGCTGGCCTACCACCCTTGGCCGCAATTTGACGAAAAATTCACCAAGGATGACGAAATCGAGATTCCGGTCCAGATCTTGGGGAAGGTTCGCAGCAAGATCGTCGTCGCGGCCGATATTTCTAAGGCCGACCTCGAAAAGGCGGCCCTCGCCGACGAGAAGATCCAGAGCATGATCGCCGGCAAACAGGTGGTCAAAGCGATTGTGGTCCCTGGTCGCATGGTCAATTTTGTCGTCAAATAAACAAGGAGTTCGCCGTCATCGGCGTTCCCCTTTCATGCCCACCGCCCACTTTTCTTGTTTTGATAATTAGGACGAACGATGACGCACTCTTGGCACGACGTCAGCCCGGGCCATCGTATGCCGCTCGAATTTTGCGCGGTGATCGAAATTCCGACCGGTTGCAGCCTGAAATACGAACTGGACAAGCCGACCGGGCTGCTGCGGATGGATCGCATCCTCTACTCGGCGGTCCACTATCCGGCCAACTACGGCTTTATCCCGCAAACGCTGGCCGAAGACGACGATCCGCTCGACGTGCTGGTCCTTTGCCAAGAGTCCGTTTATCCGTTGTGCCTGATCGAGGCCCGCGTCGTGGGTCTGATGACGATGGTCGACAGCGGCAAACTGGACCATAAGATCATCGCCGTCGCGGTGAACGACCCCGAATATTCTTCCTATCGGGAAGCGGTCGACCTGCCGAGCCATCGCCGCAACATGCTTCGCCGCTTTTTCCAGGATTACAAACAACTGGAAGGAAAAACGGTCGAAGTCGACGAAATGCAGCCGGCCGAGACGGCGGTTCCGGTGATTGAGCAGGCGTTGCAGCGGTATAGCGAGCAGCGCCGCCGCGGCTTTTATCAAAAAGCGCCGAGCTAGCTTTCGGGCCAAACGGCAGATCTTCATCGTTGTTCGCTCTGGCGGCGCTTGCCAGAGCGGCGGCGAGACCGTTATGCTAAAAGTCAAAATTCCCGCCCACTGATTATCTTCTTTGAGGAATCTCGGTCGTTATCATGCGCAATGTTATTTCTTTGGTTCTGGGCGGTGGTCGCGGCACGCGTCTCTATCCGTTGACGAAGTATCGCTCGAAGCCGGCCGTGCCGCTGGCCGGTAAGTATCGCCTGATCGATATTCCCCTCTCCAACTGCATCAACAGCGACCTGAATCGCATCTATGTGTTGACGCAGTTCCTGTCGGTCAGCTTGCACCGCCACATTCGCCAGACCTACCGCTTTGACAACTTCCGCGGCGGTTTTGTCGAACTGCTGGCCGCCCAGCAAACCGGCAACGAGTCGACCGACTGGTACCAAGGTACCGCCGACGCCGTTCGTAAAAACCTGAAGTACATCCAGCAGTACGGCACCGACTATGTGCTGATCCTGGCCGGCGACCAGCTGTACCGGATGGACTATCGCAAGATGCTCGACACGCACATCAAGAGCGGCGCCGACGTCACCATCGCCGGCATCCCGGTCTCGCGCGACGACGCCAAGTCGCTGGGCATTATGCGTCTGGACGATACCGGCCGCGTCGTCGGTTTTGTCGAAAAGCCGCAGACCCAGGAAGACCTGGAGCTGGTCACGATGCCGCCCGAGAAGTTGGAAGCCCTGGGTGTGAAGAGCCAGGGCCGCGACTGCCTGGCGAGCATGGGCATTTACCTGTTCAACCGCGACACGCTGGTCGACGTCTTGGAAAAGACCGACTACGAAGACTTCGGTCGCGAGATCTTCCCCGCCGCGATTCGTTCGCGCCACGTGCAACTGCACGCCTTTGACGATTACTGGGAAGATATCGGGACGATCAAAGCCTTCTACGAGGCGAACCTGTCGCTCGCCAGTCCAGAGCCGCCGTTCAGCTTCTCGGACGAAGACGAACCGATTTATTCTCGCGCCCGCTTCCTGCCGCCGACCTTGATGTCGCAGGTTAGCGTCGATCGCAGCCAGATCGCCGACGGTTGCCGCATCGGCGCCGGCTGCACCATCGACAACAGCGTCGTCGGCCTTCGCAGCCTGATCGGCGAAAACGTCACGATCAAAGATTCGGTCCTGATGGGCGCCGACTACTACGAAACCGAAAACGAACTGGAAGATCACCGCAACTGCAAACGCCCGCCGTTGGGCATCGGCTGCGGCTCGGTAATCCAAGGCGCGATCATCGACAAGAACTGCAACATCGGCAAGAACGTCCGGATCGTCAACGATTTGGGATTGGAAGAAAAGGAATACGACGTCGGCGTCACGGTCGTCGACGGAATTCCTTGCGTCGAGAAGGGCGCGCATATTCCGGATGGGTGGAAGCTGACTTAACGGTTTAGCTTTCGCTTGCCACAGATAGAACAAAAAACGCCCTCCACGTTGGAGGGCGTTTTTCTTGTTTGAGGACAGTTTGAGGAGGGTGAAATCAAGGTGAAAAGGCCGACGATTCAGCTGGAAAGCTTGGATAGGCCGTAGAGCTGTCGTTGTATTTCTAGTGAAGTGTGTCGAGAAAATCGCAGCTATCGAGCCGCGCAATAGATGATTCAATTTGTCGAGTTCAGCGTATGGCGTCGACGTTTATTGATTTATCTTGCGGTGCTGCTTGAAGAGAAGGAGTTGATCGGGTAGACAATTCGTACCGCCATCCACGCTTTGGCTTACACTTCGGGACAGAAATGACCGAGCGAATGACGCTTTTAGGGCGAACAATGCGACATCCAAGGAACTATCAAAATGAGCGACGAATCGTCAATCCTCGGCAAATGGACGATATTCAAGGCATTCGTGGCTGGTAGAGAATCAAAATACTTGCCAGGGACAAATATAGTTTTCAATGCGAACCATTCCTGGCGTCAAATTGATGGGGTCGACACCAATTCGGTACGATACGACGTCCACTATTCGCCGAAACCATATCAAATCGACATACACCTTGACGATGGTATCAACCAGGGCATTTTCGAATTCCGAGATAATCTCCTCGTGATTTGTTCTGCTGACGAAGAAAACACGCCAAGGCCAACCGAGTTCAGTTCAACGGCTGAGAACGGACATTCGCTCGTATTTCATCGCCGCATCTGATGATCCGTTGCAATACTTCGAAGCAACAGCCACGAAGAGGGTTTTCTTCCGAGACGTACTTCGCCAGGAATCCGACATGATGTATGCCTGGCTTCAGGAGCACTGCGACTCCTTCCGCCGACTCATTAAATCGTCACAAAGAGCCTGAGTCGCTCTCCGCGGACTGTCATAATTGATTGCGGACAGCGGCGTGCAGTTTAACCTCTGAGTGGTTTCTGCGAGCGAAGTATCGAATTCGCCCAGGTAGATTTTGGCCCCCATGATATGGTCATTCATCGAGCCTGTAACAGTGCGACTGAGCGCTTTGGAAAAGACCACGGTTCTCGCCGCAGGGGCGACAAGTTTCTGAAACGCCAGGCCCAATCCATCTTCTTCAAAAACGCCTGATAACGTACTGAGCATGCAATCCAGAAACCGCCCGTCGTCTGGTATGCCGCGGCCATACAGGACCGCCGAGTAGAGCGTGGCGGTGCTGGTGATCAAGATGAACTGCGTTCGAGAAACGGTGAAAAGATGCGCACTCCAGTCCGCCAAAGGATTGACATCCAGAGGATAGGACTTCGTTGGCGCAACGTGAATCTTTTTCGCCAGCTTTTGGGTCAGTCGCACAATCATGGCAGGCGACTTGGATGAAGGAATTTCTCGGTAAACTTTCCTTGTATTTGATAACGTCCTAATTCCTGCGCACATTTGAGAGCCAGCCCTGGCTCTGGTATGGATTTGATTACCAACATCAACCACCACCAGAACCAAGGACTGACCATGACGAATGTACCAGAAGAACGGACCAGCGAAGAGATCCGGGATGCGATTAAAATTGACGGCGACGCGGTGCGGGGGCATCTTGATGAGCTGGTCCGCTCAACCGTCGAGGAGACGTTGAATCAGATGCTCGATGCCGAAGCGGATCAGATTTGCAAGGCGAAACGCTACGAACGTTCACCAGACCGCGTCGATTCGCGAGCCGGGTCGTATTCGCGGAAGCTGCAGACCAAGGCGGGCGAGGTTTCGCTGAAAGTTCCGCGACTGCGGAGCTTGCCGCTCGAGACGCAGATCATCGAACGCTACAAGCGACGCGAATCGAGCGTCGAAGAGGCGCTCGTTGAGATGTATCTGGCAGGCGTTTCGGTCCGTCGCGTTGAAGACATCACCGAGGCGCTTTGGGGAACGCGAGTCAGCTCCAGCACCGTCAGCGAGCTGAACCAGAAGATCTACGAGCGGATCGAAGCGTGGCGAAATCGGCCGCTGGAAGGCGAACATCCGTACGTGATGCTCGACGGCATCTGGCTGAAACGTAGCTGGGGCGGCGAGGTGAAGAACGTGGCGATCTTAGTGGCGGTCGGCGTCGGCGCTGATGGACATCGCGAGATTCTCGGGGTCGCCGAAGGGAAGAAGGAGGATAGCGAAAGCTGGCGAACGTTCCTGCGTTACCTGAAGGAGCGCGGATTGAAGGGCGTGCGGCTGATCACGAGCGACAAGTGCCTCGGCCTGGTCGAAGCGCTGGGAGACTTCTTCCCAGACGCGGCCTGGCAGCGCTGCATCGTCCACTTTTATCGCAACGTGTTGAAAGACGTGCCGCGAGCGAAGTCAGGCGACGTGGCGGCGATGCTGAAGGCGGTTCACGCGCAAGAGGATCGCGCGGCGGCGGAAGCGAAGGCAGCACTGGTCACCGAGAAGCTGATCTCGCTTCGGCTGGGCGCGGCGGCGAAATGCTTCCGCGACGGCTACCAGGAAACGCTGGCGTACATGGCGTTCCCGCGAGAACACTGGACGCGGCTGCGGAGCAACAACATGCTGGAGCGGATCATGAAAGAGATCCGGCGACGAACACGAGTCGTGGGAGCGTTTCCGGACGGCCAAAGCGCCCTGATGCTGGTCGCAGCCCGGCTGCGCCACATCGCCGGCACGCACTGGGGGACAAGGCGCTACCTCGACATGGACCGCCTCCGCGAACCGGAGGAGCGAGAAGACGGCAAAGTTTAAAAAATTGTTTTTGCCGCGCGCGGCAAAAACAATTTTCCAGAGTCAGGCTGAAAATCAAATGTGCGCAACTTGACGGACGGTACCTTGTATTTTACCAATTTCCGTCGGGCGTAGGGCAAGCCCGCGCTTTCGACGGTCTCCGTCTGGGTCAGTTGCCCCTCTCCAATCCCCCCTGGTCGCCATCAAGAGTCGCCGTCTAGCGGCGTTTCCATCGCTTTACCAGATTGCTTGACTTGCTGAATCGAGCAAAAGCTTCAAAATGGCGGAATATTTACACGCCCCCGAAAATACGAATCTCCCTTTTTTCCCAGCTTGAGAAAAGGTGTCAGGACTCTTTGTTTTCACCAGGCGCTGCCTCGTCCTGTGCAAAAAGTAAATTCGCGATATTTGATCGACTTGAGTAGTCCAAGAACCAGCGATGCAACGGCCGACGAATCGATGTCCCTGCGAGGGTTTTCGGTCGTGCTCCAGTATTTCGATCATTTGTTGGAGCATGAGCGCAGAAGAGCGATTACCGTTGGAAGATTGACGGTCGAAGAAGAAGAGAATGTCGCGAACAACTTCATGCCGCTTGACGATGATAGTGTTTCAGCACACCGCCAAGTCGTTCGCGACAATTGACAGAATCAATCGAGAGGATATCGGGCTGCGGCTCTCCGGGCGTCAGCAGTTCATTTTCCTTCCCCTGATGCGGCCGCTCTTCGTGATAGAAGTCGACGAACTCATTCACCAGATGGTCCATATGCTGCTCGCCAAACACCACGAAATGGTCCAAACATTCCTGCTGCAGAGTCTGGATGAACCGCTCGACGAACGCGTTGGTGTTGGGGGACCGGTAGGCTGATTTCACGACCCGAATGTCCGCGGCCTGGAACGTGGCGTCAACCTTGGCCGTGAGCTTCTTATCCCGATCATGCATCAAGGTTTCGATGGGTAGGTCAACTGACTTCACGTGCTCCAAGAACGCTTCAGCTTGCTGCATGGCCCACTCTTCATTGGGATGAAACTCGACGGCGCGATCCGCGAGAGTCGCGACTAACGCGCGAAGTCGCTGGCTTCGAGGGGCAAGAACTGCTCGCCGTCAAAGAAGGTCACCAGCGGCATTTGCTCGGCGATCTCCAACTCTTCGAGTTCAAAGCGAACTTGCGGTGCGTAAGGCGTTTGCTTGCCGCCGATGACCGCCACCGCGGCGCCATTGTCGCCTGGCGAGATCTGCGAATGATGAATCCGCACGTTGGCGGTGAACGGCAGATCGCGGGCCGCTTGAAAGTGATGCCACAGCATCCCACCGACCGTCGTTAGCTTGTCGCCTTGCAGGTGAAATCGCAGCGGAGTCGCGCTGGCCTGGGTCCGTACCATTCCGCCGACCCCTTCGTAGCGACAGTCGTCCAGGCGAAGGGCCGCATCGCCCGAGGCGACGACGTCAACGCCGATCAGCACGCCGGTAAAGCGACAGTCGACCAGGCGCGCTTCGGGCAACGAACGAAGTCCGGCCGCCGCTTGGGCCGGAGGGCGCCAACCGACGGCGATCGACTCACCGCCTGAGGCGACGCCTTGAAACGTGCAGTCCCGCAGCGTCATCGACGACGCAGCGACTTCCAGCAGCACTTGTCTGGCGGCTGGCGACGTCGCCACAAAGTCGATCCGCTGGAGCGTCAGCTTGTCAGCCGTTAGCCGCAGCGGCTGCGTCCCGATTTCCATCGTTGTACGCTTGCCGGGCGGGGCGCTGATCGTCGACTCGGCAGCGACCTCTTGGGGAAACTCAGCCGCCGTCAATTTCATCGGCAGTTCGATTCGCCGAGACGTGGCGGTAGGCACTTCGATCGACGCCAAATGGATATCGCTGCGCTGCTTGTTCGTCTTGGTCGGCATTAGCGGTTTGGCGGCCAGCGGGGTGAGTGGCGCCGGCAACTCGGGCGAAGTTGACGTTGGCGCGGCCCGGTCAGGCCAGAACATGCTGCCGCCGATCAACAGCAACGCGACGCTGGCGGCCGACGCCAGGTTGCGCCGGCGGCGGTGGGCGGCTTCTTGGCGAAGATGGACATGCAGGTTCGGCAGGACCAGCGGCGGCTCGATCAAGTAGCTTTGCAGCTGCCGGGCGTCCGCTTCGTCGGCTGGGCCAAGCAGGGCGAACCAGTCAGCCAGGCGAGTTTCTGGTTTCGTTTGCCGGGCATGCAGTTCGCGCAACAGCGGATCATCAGTGAGCGAGTCGAAGGGAACGCGCGGCGGGGCTCCATGAGGGACGCCGCAGAGCAACTGCCGCATCAATTGCGACAGCCGCTGTACGTCGCTGATCTTGCGCAACGGACTGGCCGATGGCCAGCGAATGCCGGGTAGGGGAGCGCTGGCGACGCCGTCGGCGCCAAGAAAGATTGTCTCCGGGGCGACGCGGCCATGCGTGCGACTGGCCGTTTCGAGCGACAACAATTGATGAACCACTTGCCGCAGTAGTGCGGTCACCGTGCTGGCCGGCATCCGGCCGTAGCGGGTAAGCAGTTCGGCGATCGTCTGGCCCGACGGCAAGATCGCGGCGACCCAGTGCCTTTGGCCAACTTGGCCGGCGTCGACGATCCGCCCGCGATAGCCGGCGATCGGCGTCTGGCTGCGCTCTTGTAGCGGCTGATCGCCGACCGCGACCAGATAGCCAGGCTGTCCTTCGCTGGTCGCTTCGTACCAATCGACGCCGTCGATGGTGACCCTCTTGCGAGCCAGCAGGTACAAGCCGCAGGTTAGTTCCGCTTCGCGCTGGGCGTAGAAGAATTCGGCTTGGGTCGGCGTCAACAGGCTGAGTTGTTGCAGGGCGTCGATCCAGACGATGTCCATTTCGCGCAAAGAAGCCGGCGCCGAATCGAGAAACTCCTCCGCCGCCGTCAGCGCAATCGGCTCGATCCAGCCGCAGGCGGCCAGCCGCTGAGAAATTCTGGCGGGGATCGATTTTGCCATGTGACGTTGAATGGTGCGTGATTTGGATAGCCCCGAAAGCTCCGCTTTCGGGGCCGACGAAGTCGGCAGGAAGCATCAGGCCGAGGTGCGTTGTCGGCCGGCGGACTGCTGGCTCAAACGGCTTGAACGCCGCCGATTTGCCGGTGACCTCGGGCGGATGCTTCCTATGGCTGCGCCGCCCTGATAGCAAAGCTATTAGGGCTAATCCTGACAATTTTGGCGCTGCGAATACCGTTGCTATCAGAATCCCGCTATTTGGGCAATCGAGAACTGCCGCTCAGAATTGGAGACGGGGGTTGCGGTAGAGCAGTTCTTGGATCTGCTGGGCGCCGCGCAGTTCGTCGGCGGGGCGCTCGTAGTGCCACTCATCGTGGGTTGGCATCCAGCAGTCATGCAAGGGCCACGGATCGAATGGATCGTACCCGAGTTCATCCGCCAGCTTGGTCGAGTCCATCGTGACGTCGCCGGCCCGCGGCGGCATCGGCCCAGCCTCGACTCGCATGCACCCCATCAGGTTGTTAGGGTCATAGTCGCCGACGCGATTGATGATCTGGGCGATCTGGTACAGGCTTAGGCGTCGCGGTCCGCCGGCGTGGAAGATGCCGGCCGCGTCGCGCCCCAGCATGTCGTCAATGACGCGGTTCAAACAGTCGGTGTAGGTGGGGGTGCGAACTTCGTCGTAGTAGAGCGTCGCCGGTTTGTTTTTGGCGAAGCGCGACTGGATCCAGTCGATCGCGCCGGCATGGCCGTTGAAACTGATCCCCATCGGCAGCGAAATTCGCAAGACCGCCGTTTCGGGTCGCTCGAGCTGAATCAGGTTTTCCGACGCCGCCATCGTTTTGCCGTAGATGGTGACCGGATCGGTCGGCTCATGCTCGAAGTAGCCGCCGCCGTTCTTGTCGGAATAGACCAGGTCGATCGACAGCTGAACGAGCCGGGTGTCGGTTCCTTCCAGCACATGCAGCAGATTGCGGACGCTTTCAAAGTTGATCCGCCACGCCATCGACGGGTCCATCTCGCACGACTTTAGAGCGCAGCTGCCGCCGCAGTTGAGGACCGCCTTGAATTGGTACTGATCGAACAGGCGTTTCAGCCCGTCGACATCTTCCACATCGCAGGCGACGATGTTTTCGCCCAGCATCCGCCAATTGTTGACCTGACGTACCCCGACGACCTGGCCGGGATACTTGGAAGAGAAGTAGGGGAGAGCATTGTAGCCGGGTACGCCCGCGACGCCGGTAATCAGCAGCGGCAGGCGAGTCTCGCGGCGCGGCGCGTCAGCGGACAAATTTCGTACTTGTTCGGTTGTCGTGTGTTGAATCATTACCAGCGAGGTTGCGCTCCCAGCAAGCGGCGGAGGAGCCCAATTTGCCCGGCGTGCAGCATCTCGTGCTGGGCGCTCCAAAGCAGACTGTCAAGTTTCGTATTAAACAGGGCGTGAGGCTCTTCGGGAGGTTCGGTTAGGCGAGACAGGGGAAACTGCGGCAGTTCTTCCAGCACGCGACGATGGACGTGGTGAAAGACAGACACGATTTCGTCTCGGCTGGGGTAAACTTCAGGCTGAGGAACCGGGCTCGACCCTTTGCCGAAAATACGAAGGAATTCGGAGGAAATGAAACTTCTATCCTCGGCGAGTTCTCCCCGCAACCGGACCAGCGCCAGACGATACTGGGCCATCGCGAGATGCCCCACTTGCCAGGCGACATGCGAGACTCCCTCGTCGGGCATGTGGTACCAATCGGCGTGGTCGATCGACTCGACTAAGCCGGTCGCGTACCGCCGAACCGACTCGATCTGATGGAGCGCCAGTTCCAGCGAATTCATCTCTCGTCTCCCAGCCCAGCATTCTAGGCATAAATATTTTTGCGATCGCCCCTCTCTGGGAATCCATTTGGGGAAATTCGGGGATCCGTAGCCCAGAAACTTTATAAATGCCCCCTCATGACTGGAGTATTCGCAGCCAATGGACTAATTCCCCGTCTGCAGGGAGGGTGAAGATGATTGTAGCGGAGAATCCGGATCATTTGAGGGAGAAGGGACCCAGAGTGGGGCTTGATTCTTATGTGCCACGGATGGGGTGAGAGGATTGTTTGGAAGCGAATCATGACTCGTAAATTGCCGCAACCTCTTAACTGACCTATGTTTCACGAGGAAATAATGCCCACACGTGTGGGGACGCTGTCCGTAAGTTCCGTTCGAGTATGGGGTTTGACTATGTCCACCCTGCCAGGCGCTCCTGCCCTGCCGACAAAAACGCTAGAACGTCACGCCAATCTGCATCGCCTTGAGTTGGTCAACCGAGAGCTGCAGAACTGGTTCGGCGTCGACTTCACGTTCTGGGATGGCGAAACCGGGGAGATGATGCGCGCCGCGGAAATGCAGCCCCCCGGCGATGACAACTATCTCTCACCGATGATTCGCACCATCGCCGCCAAGAAAAAGCCGGAGATCGTCGCCGAACAAGCGGGCGCTTGCATTCTGGCGATGCCGATGGCGATGGATGGGGGTTTGATCGTCGCGACCTGCCCGTTTGTAACCGGCGAGTCGTACGATTGTTGCGAGGATGAGGAAGGTTTGGCTCGGCTGCTGGGAACGACCTCGGACCGCGCCACGAGTTGGTGGAGAGAACAAAACCGCTGGACGACGCAAAGCCTGGAGCGCATGGCCCGCTTGCAGTTGTCCAAGCTGAACGTGGACGACGAAGCGCGTCGCCTGTCGAACGAAATCGACAAGATCTCGGATAGCCTGTCGTCGACCTACGAAGAAATCAGCCTGCTCTATGGGCTGACGCAAAACTTGCGGATTTCCAGCAGCGACGAACAACTGGGCGATTTGGCGCTTAATTGGCTGTTGGAAGTGCTGCCGTGCGAAGGCCTGGCGATTCAATTTTTGCCAACCGACGGCGATAACGTTTCGTCGAAGGGACGCCGCGAAACGAAGACGCTGAGCGTCGGCGTTTGCCCGCTTGAATCGGAACAGCTGTCGCAGTTGGTCTCGCACTTGAATCTGGGCGAAAAAGGCGCCCCGTTCGTCGCCAATCAGCGCATCACCGCCCGCGAAGAATGGCCTTTTCCGAAGGTCCGCCAATTGATCGTCGTGCCGCTGGCCGAAGGGGATAACATCTTCGGTTGGATCATGGCCTTCAACCACTGCGAGAACAAAGGCTTTGGCACGGTCGAAGCCAGTCTGCTCAGCAGCGTGGGCGCCATCCTCGGCATTCACAGCGGCAATATCGAACTCTATCGCCAGCAATCGGAGTTTGTGACCAGCGTCGTCCAGGCCCTGACTTCGGCGATCGACGCGAAAGATCCTTACACTTGCGGTCATAGCGATCGGGTCGCCCGGTTGTCGGTTTGCCTGGCTCGCCAGATGGGACAAGATACGGACTCGCTCAACCTGCTGTACATGGCGGGGCTGTTGCACGACGTCGGCAAGATCGGCATCGACGACAGCGTACTGCGAAAGCCGGGACGTCTGACCGATGCTGAATATGAGCACATTAAGCTACATCCCGAATTGGGTTTCAATATTCTCAAGGGACTGAAGCAGATCGAGAAGGTTTTGCCGGTCGTCCTGCACCACCACGAACAGTGGGACGGCAAGGGCTATCCGCACGGGCTGAAAGCGACCGATACGCCGCTTCTGGCCCGAATCACCGCGGTGGCCGACGCTTACGACGCGATGTCGAGCGATCGTCCCTACCGCAAAGGGATGCCGGAAGAGAAGGTTGATGCGATCTTCCGCGAAGGCGCCGGCCAGCAGTGGGATCCGGCGGTGATCAACGCCTTCTTCGCC
Organism: Blastopirellula retiformator; assembly: GCF_007859755.1. Taxonomy (NCBI): domain Bacteria; kingdom Pseudomonadati; phylum Planctomycetota; class Planctomycetia; order Pirellulales; family Pirellulaceae; genus Blastopirellula; species Blastopirellula retiformator. Next base: position 20,143 of record NZ_SJPF01000005.1, read on the forward strand.
GCTCGTGACGAACTTCGCGATATCCTGGGCGAAGAGCGTGCCGATATCCGCTTTGATGTGCGAGACTGGTTGAAGTAAGACCGGTATCGAGCCAACCGCGCGAGCCTCTATAATAGAGGACATGGCTACAAGCGAAGAAGACCGCGAAGATTTGATGCGCGAGGCGACCGCATTGGTCCGCCGCGGCGAGTACGTTGCGCCGCAAGAGATTGACGTCGTGACGATCGGGTATCGCCGCAATGGCGCTCTCAGCATCTTCTTTGGCCAAGATCCGGTCTATCAATTCAACGATGTGGGCCAGTTTCGTCGCGGCTTTGTCGACGGCGATCTCTTGAAGGCCGATGGCGGCCGTCTGGTTCAAATGCGACGCGAGCGCGATGCAGCGCAAATGACCCTGGTCTCGACGCCGCTCGGCGATGTGGCGCAAGCCGAATTGATCGTCAAAATGGAATGGCGACTGAGCGAACTGGCCGAGTCGATCGAAGAGGATGTCGCCACTTGTAGCGCCGTGATTCCTGAAGACGCGAATCCGGCCAGCGAGTTTCTCGCATGGTGGCGCGACACGCAGATGAAAATCGAGATCGCCTCGGCGCCCAATGTCGTTGCGCCGAAGGCGTAGGCGTTTCTTACGCAGAGAAGGAGAGGGGGGCAATCTCAACCGGTCCGCTTGACGTCTCTAGCGTTTGCCCGGGCTTGTCAAACCCACGCCGGACCATCGCCAGTCCAATCCAACGATTGAGCGACGGCGAGTACGTGGTCGAGGTGACCTGCAACGCCGGTTTGCCGTCGACTTCATAGACCGCGTCGGGGCTCGGCTCGGCGGCGAACTTCACACCCAGTAGACGTCGATTGACATGCCCGAGCGCATCGATCCGGGCGATCGTTTCTTGCCCCAGATAGCACCCCTTGGTGAAGCTGATCGCCAACGCGTCGCGGGCCGCCTCTTGGCAGAGATTGTCGATCGTCAGATCGCGTCCGTAGAAAGGGAAGCCCGCTTCGACGCGCAGCGCCTCGAGCGCTTCGTCACTACCCATCGCTTGATCGTCGCTGGAGAGCGACGGCAAGGGGTCGCCGCTCGTAATGAGTCCCCATGCCGGTTGATCGACGTAGGTCGTCCGGTACAGGATCGTCCCCTGGGGAAAGCTTGGGTGGTCGAGTTCGACGACTTCCAGCGGAGACTGCGGCGGCGTGATTGACCACGACTCGGCGATGAGCTTCTCCATCGGCTCGCCGACCAACAGGAACTCTTGAGTGTCGGACGTGCGATCGACGACTTCGACGTCCTCGATCACCGCATACTTTTGAAAGTGGGGGAGCAGCGCCTCAACTTGATTGGGTACGCCGGTCAAGTAGATCGAGTCAGTCGTCGGCAGCGCGAAAAAGTGCCCAAGGATCTTCCCTTGCAGCGTCGGGATGAACGTTTCGCAGCCTTGCCCCGGCGGCAGCTTCTTGATCTCGGCGGTCGACAGGTTGTGCAGGAACTTCACGCGATCGTCGCCGGTCATTTGCAGACGCGTGCGGGCCGACAGATCGAAGCAAAGTCCAGTTCGACGCAGCTTTTCAAATTGCTCAGCGAGTGGGGCGACTTCCGGCGTACTCATAGTGCGTATTGATCCCAATCGATATCGCGGGAAATCTCTTCTCCCTCGACCGCCACTTCCGAAAGTTGCCCATTGGCTATGAAGGTGCACGACTCGTAGTATTCGCACACCTTGCGGGCTTCTTCCAGGTTGGCGACCGGCGACATGTTCAGTTCGTCGACGATCGCTTCGGGTAGATTGCTCAACAAGTAGATCTTGTTCCGATCGAGCGTCGTCGCCAACTGCAGCGCTGCGGCGGCGTCGGCGGTTCGTTCGCGACGAATGCGGCGGCGTTGTTCGTCCAGGTCGTCATGCTCGCCCAACTGCATCATCGTCGCCGAGGGATGCGTCGCAAGCTCGCTGCAGACGAGAATTGCGCCATTGTCGTCGACCGCATTGGCGGCGACGGCCAGCGAGCGGGCGAAGTTCGCCCAGGTTTGCTGTTGCTGTCCGCCGTTGACGGCGATCACGGTCAGCGCCGATCGCTTGGCCGGTTGATGCCGCCAGGTGTTGGCCAGCTCTTGCTGAATCGACTCGGCGATTTGGTCGATGGCGCCGGCGCGAATGGCGCTGATCGTCTCGGGACCGTTCGCTTCGATCACCAGGCCGAACAAGACGCCCAGCAAGTGGCCCGCTTCAGTCGCTTCGCCGGCGCGACGTTTCCGCAGCACCGGTTGTTCGACAAAGGTGGGCGCGGATAACCGCAGCATCGTTTCGCGATCGGTGAACGTGGGGTAGACCGCTTCGTAAGGGCCAAAGTAGTCGAGCGATGAGTCAAGCCGCGCTAGGCCGACCGGAATTACCATGTCGGCGTCGCTGAGCAGCCGATTGATCATGATCGGTCGGTTTTCTTTCGACGCGCCGATGAAGGCGAGCTTGTTGCGATCGTCCGGATCGTGACGCTCGATGGTGACGTCGGTTCGCTTTCCGCCCATCGTGGTGATGGTCGCCTTGAGTTGTTCGGAGACGTCGTTGGGAAGCACGATCGCGATGCGGCGATCCGCGAACTCGGCCCGGGCGGTCACTTCCAGGATGGTCGCGATAATCTGATCGACCTGCGGGACGTGCCGCCCGATCGCGAATGCGATCAAATCGTCCGGTACGGTCGCTTCGGCAAGACCGGGAAACTGCGGCGGGTTGGTGAGGGCCGTCTCGACCTCACTGCGGACCGACTCCAGCGTTGAGCCCGCCCCATCACAGAGGGCGACGATCTTCTCGTCCGGCAGTTCGAGTTCAAATTTTTGGCTTTCGCCGAACGGCAATGAAATCTGCATGGGCAACTGCGTAGGCTGGGATAGCGAATCGATTCCTGCAATCTTAGAAGGGATTGTCGCTGAGGGTCAACGAGTCGAGGTTTACGCCGAGACGCCAAATCGATGATAATGCGTCTTTCTGCGGTGTGGTTTCGTTTGTCGGAAGGGAAGTCGTCATGCGAGTTTGGATCGTTCTGTTGGCCTTGGCGGCTGGCCTGATGCTGGGGTGCGAAAAATCAGCCGATCTGGCCGAAAAATCTCCGTCCGGTTCCCCCGGTCCGGCGGTGGAGCCAGAATCGACGCCCGCCAAGTCGCCGATCGAATTGCTGCAAGCGATGGCTTCGGCGTACGCCCAGGCCGACAGTTACTTTGATCAAGGCAAATTGCGGCTCAGCCGGACGCTGGCGGGGGAAACGACCTTCGATGATGTTCCCTTTGCGGTCAAGCTGCAGCGTCCCAACCAGTTGCGGGTAGACGCCTACCAGGTGACGATCGCCTGCGACGGCAACCGACTGGTCGCCAAAATCTTTGATGAAGCGACCGACGAGATGGATCATCAGGCGCTGGTTCGACCGGCGCCAGAACAGATTGACGCCGCAACGCTCTACATCGATCCGCAGCAAAGCGACCCGATCTTGTCGGAGATTCTGGTGGGCGGCATCGTCGGTCCGCCCCCGACGCTGGAGATGCTGTTGGCGAAGGAAATGCCCGACTTCTCGCAAGAGGCGGACAATTACGTGGTGGGCGTCGACGATACGATCAACGGGCGTCGGTGCCATCGTCTGATCTGCCAAACGCCCAATGGTCCGCTGACGATGTATGTCGATGCTGAGAATTTTTTGTTGCGGCGGATCGAATATCCCCAGGAACCGATGCTTTCGGCCCTGAAGCAAAGCGATCCCAACGCCAAGATCTCGCTGGTCGCCGACTTCGTCAACGCATCGATCAACGACCCGATTCATGAAAACGAGTTTCTGTACAACATTCATGGCGGCGACAAGCAAGTCGCCTACTTTGTCCGTCCGGCGCAAGCGACCGCTAGTCCGTTGTTGGGAGAAAAGCCGCAGCCATTTTCGCTTGAGCGTCTGAGCGGCGAGAAAATCGCTTCGACCGAATTGCTTGCCGCGCCGACGGTGTTGGCCTGGATCAACGATCATCCTTCCAGCCGTTTGATGACCGATCAGCTGACCCGCTTTGCGGCCGACGCATCGACCGGCGTCGAAGTGAAACTGGTCTCGGTCGATCCGCACGAGACGCCGGGGGCACAGGTGCTGCAGCGGCTCGAGCAATGGGGCGCCAACTTTCCGGTCTATCGCGACGCCGATGCCGTCGGGCAAATGCAGTTTCGGATTCCTGGCGCTCCGACCGTCGTCTTGTTGGATGATCAAGGGCGGGTTCAGTTTTACGAGGCGGGCGCTTCGCCTGACCTGGCAGAGCGACTGTGGGACATTTCCAAGCGTTTGACCGGCGGAGAGAACGTCGCCGAGACGACGCTGGCGGCCGTCCAGGCGGAGAAGAAGCTGTATCAAGCGGCGCTGGCCGCATCGATGGCGGGCAAGAATCCGTACCGCGATTTGCCGCTACCCTCGGTAAGCGCGGCGGCGGCTCGCGAGTTTGACAAGTTTGCGGCCGAAACGGTCTGGTCGACTAGCGACGTGGAAAGTCCTGGGGCAGTTGCGGTACTGCGGACCGGCGACGCCGAGCGGATTTTTGTGCTGGACGGCGGGAAAGCGATTTGCGAACTCGACGCCGAGGGGAAATTGGTCTCGCGGCATGTATTGAGTCTGGGGGAAGACGTCGTCGTCGACCGAATGCGGGTCGCAGCCAGCGACAAAGGGCTGCGGGTAGCGCTGTTTCAGCCCAACGGCCAACGCCTGTGGCTGTTGGATGAGAACTTGGAGCCGCTGTTCCGTTATCCAACCAGCGACGCCGTGCATGCCGGGATCGCCGACGCTCAACTGCTGAGCGGGTTCGAGCAAACGACGCTGGTGGTGGCGTTTCAGGGAGAAATTGGCGCCCATGGCATCGACGAGAGCGGGAAGCGGCTGTGGAGTTTTCGCGAGATGTTGCAGCTGCGCGATCTGGCGCCGGTTGGTCCGGGAGAGATCGCGGTGATGGATGCGTCAAGTCGAGCCTTGGTGATCGATCGGCAGGGAAAAGTCCGCCGCGAGATCGGTCTGCCGCAGCGGTCGTTGTTGTCGCTCTGCCACGATCCGGTCTCAGGGCAGCTGTTGGCGCTGGCCTTGGCCGAGATCGAGATGCTGGAGTTTGACGCGCTGGCGAAAGACGGAGCGCAGGTCTGGAGCTATCCGCTGCCGGCGGCCGAATTGCCGCAGGTGTCGCCGAAGATGGCGGCCGTTTCGATTGGCGAGCTGCGGGGGTGGTGCGGACTGGGGCCTGACGGCACCGTGCACGTGATGCAGGCCGATGGCGCTGCGACCGATCGAATGGCGTTTGGCGAGATGCCCCTCGGGCTGGGAACGGTCGGCAGCGGCGATCTGATTATCGCGCTGCCTGATCGCGTGGTGCGGTTACGTCTGGCGCCGAGACGCTAGTCGGCGCAATGTTGACGATTGCGACGGTTAGGCGGGCGCGCCGCTGCGGATGCGGCGGCAGATGCTGGCCAGCTCGCGAAACGAGTTGATCATCTGTTGTTCGCCGGTGTCGTTGCGACAGTCGTGCTCTAACTGGGCGGCGTACGGGGTAATCTGACCAAAGCCGTAGCTGCCGGCCGCTCCCTTCAGCTGGTGCGCGATGCGTCCCAGGCCTTCCCAGTCGTTCTGATCAACGCAGCGAAGCATCGATTCGATTCGATCGGGCATTTCTGAGACGAACATATCGACGATTTCGGCCAAATCGGGGTCGTCCCCCAAATCGGAGAAGAGTGGCTGCGTAGCGGACTGCGTCGACATAAGGCGCTCCTGTTTACGACCGGATGTCTGGAGGTATACGGGTGTTAGAAAGAATAGGGCGCATTCTTGCGCGGTTTCTGCAAGAAGGCCTTTTGGGTGGCGAAGTCACGGGGAACCGTGAGCTGAAATAGCGTTTGTGAGGGGGCGCGGAGCGCATAATCGGCCCCTTCGGCACGTCCGGACCTGGAAATTCTTTCCACGTGGGAAAAAGGAAACGGCTGGTTAACCTGGGAGCCCTGGGATGACGATAGCGTGTGATAGCGTTCGTCAAATAGACGAGTTAGGTGGTCTATGCAAGTTGGCGGATCTCGTAGTTTGTATGCTCGCGAGACGCTGGCGCCGCAAGAGCCGTTTTAGTTTTATTGTCGAGACATTTGGAGTTCTCACAGATGAAGAGCCGTCTTGTTCTCCCGGCGTTTTTGGTTGTCGCTTCGATCTTTGCCGTCGTCGCCGCCAACGCCGAAGCTGGCCTGTTTGGCCACGGTTGCGGTTGCGAGCCGACCTGCTGCGCGCCGGAACCGACCTGTTGTGCCCCGGAACCGAGCTGTTGCGCTCCGGAACCGAGCTGCTGTGATCCCTGTGGTTCGTGCTGCCGTCCCGGCCTGTTCGCTCGCCTGAAGGCGAAGCTGGCCAGCTGCTGCAAGAAGAGCTGCTGCGAACCGACCTGCTGCGCTCCGGAACCGACCTGCTGCGCGCCGGAACCGACCTGCTGCGCGCCGGAACCGACCTGCTGCGCGCCGGAACCGACCTGCTGCGCCCCGGAACCGACCTGCTGCGCCCCGGAACCGTCGTGCTGCGAACCGTGCTGCAAGAAGCCCTGCTTCCTGAAGCGTCTGTTCCACAAGTGCTGTGCTCCCAGCTGCTGCGAGCCGACCTGCTGTGCTCCGGAACCGACCTGCTGTGGCTAATTGCCAAACAGTAGATCCCGTCCGTTAAAATGAAAGAACCGCTTGCCGCTTGGCAAGCGGTTCTTTATTTCTTGACCCCGAAATTGGGGCCGATTGATTGACGCGGCAGCCAAACGATCGACAATGAAGAGATGTCGCGATTCTCCCTCTATTGGGCCAGGATGTGACGCAGTCTCCTCCTTTTCCGGCTATTTAGCCGCTTTCGCTCGCTTGGTTCTGATCCAAAGAGAAACGCCATGTCGCGGCTTTTTCGCATCGTATCGCCTGTCGTTCTATTGGCCCTGTTGGCCTTATCGCCTGTGGCCTGGGGACAAGGGCCCGACTCGGGGACCAACGATTTTGACGCCCTGTTGGCGGCTGGCGAGTTTCCTCCGGCGATCCAACTGGCCAAACAAGCGCAGACCGCCGAGCAGCGTGATCAGATGTTCGCCCGACTGGCGCGAGCCCAAGCGGCCGGCGGCGCCAAACAAGCAGCCCTGGCCAGCGTGCGTTCGATCTCGAGTGATCAATACCGCACCGAAACCCTGATTGGCCTCGAAAAGCCGCTTACCACGCGACCCGGTGCGATGGGGGGCGGCGTCGAGCCCGACTTTGATCAACTGATTGACCTGATTACCACTACGATCCAGCCGGAGTCATGGGAAGAGTTGGGCGGACCAGGCGCCATCGCGCCGTTTGAAAGTGGCGTCTACGTCGACTCGAAGGGAACGTTGCAGCGGGCTCAGCTCGAAGATCATTCGGGCCGTTTGGAAATGCTGCGCAAGTCGACGGCCGCCGACTCTGGTAATCGCCGCGTGGCGGTTAGTTCGCCGCTTCGCAAAATCTCGCTCAATCGCTTAGAGCGAGAAGTCCACCTGCGAATGGCGGCCGGAGAACCGCTCGATGACGAGATGAAGCGACTCGCGGGAATCTACAAAATTAAATACGTGATGGTCTACCCGGCCACCGGCGATGTGGTGATCGCCGGCCCAGCGAGCGGCTGGACCCCCAACGCGGAAGGGCGGATCGTAAGTACCGAAACGGAGCGACCTACGTTGCGCTTGGACGACCTGGTCGTCGTGATGCGTAACGCCCAACGCGACGGCGGCCGTTACGGTTGTTCGATCACTCCCTATCAAGAGAAGCTGGCCGCGACGAAGGAGTTCTTGGCTAAATCGGCGGAGAAAAATATTAATCCGCGGCAACGCGACAAGTGGCTCGAAGATTTGCGGCAGACGCTCGGTAAGCAGGAGATCGAGGTCTACGGCGTCGATCCTGACACGCATGTCGCCCGGATCCTGGTCGAGGCCGATTATCACATGAAGCGGATCGGCATGGGGCTGGAAGAGGGAACGCTGGGCGTCCCCAGCTATCTGTCGATGATCAAGGTAGAGCCTGGGCAATCGCCGCCGCCGATGGACGTTTTGCGGTGGTGGTTCGCCCTCAATTACACGGCGGTCGCGACCACCGAAGGCCGCAATATCTTTGAGCTGCGCGGCCCCGGCGTCCAAGTGCTGAGCGAGAACGAACTGCTGGCCCAAGATGGCGAACGCATCCATACCGGCAAGAGTACCCAGCTGAACGAGAACTTCGCCCACAACTTCACGAAACATTACGAAGAGCTGGCGAAGAAATATCCCGTCTACGCCGAACTAGAAAACATCTTCGACCTGACGCTGATCGCCGCCGTGATTCAAAAGGAACACCTGGCCGCCAAGGGAGATTGGGGCCAGACCTACTTTGGCGCCGGGGGACGCTATCGCCCCGAACGACTGCTAGTGGCCAAGGAAGTCGAAACGATCATGAATCATCGTGTGTTCGACAAAAAGCATATCATCGCCGGCGTCAGCGGCGGCGTGAGCGTCGACGCTTCGTCGCTGTTGAAGGACAACTTCATTCACGAAGACGAATATGGCCTGATGGACGCCGATCTAAAGGGGAGCGTGACGCCGAAGGACCTGGCGCCGGAAGCCTGGTGGTGGGACTAGTCGACAGCCTTGCCCGCCACGTTCTAAGAAGGTTCTTCCGTGTCGCTGCCGACGGATATGGTTCCGCCGGCAGCGACTCTGCTCTGTCGTTGCCCTGACTGGCGAGCAGGCACGATAAATAAATTGCAATGCAAGATAAGAGCCTGCCCATGCCGACGGAAATTGTTCCGTTTTGTGAAGAAGAGCTGCAGCAGCTTCGGGAGTTAAAGATTGCGATCTTTCGCAATAAGATTATTCTCGATGCGCAGCCGCCGATTACCGCCGAGCAGTTGACGGAAGTGAAGCGCAAAGTCGACGGAGAGCTTCCGCTGGGGTTGATCGAACTCTGGAAAATCTCCTTCGGCGGCATGTTGGACTACGACTACCAAATCAACTTTGACGGCCATCTGTTTGCCGCCAGCTTGCGCGAGCTCTACTATCCCGGCAGCCGCCACTACGACGACCTGCATGGCTGGATTGATCACGAGATCGAGACGCTACAGGAGGTCGCGGAAGAAGACGAGACGGAGCCGCCGACCCGAACGCCGTTCGTCCCGTTTGGCGGTTTTGAATATCTGGAGCGGTTCTATGTGTCGCTCGAGCCGGACGAGTATGGTGCAGTGATCGCCTATGCGAAGGGAATTCCCTGGAAAGGCCGCTTGAACGTCGACTCGGTCGCGACTGTCGAGGACTCGGTCGCCGCTTTGTTCGATCAACTGTCGCTGTTTGAAAATCCGCAAGACCCGAAGGCCAGCGCGTTCGCTCATGGCAAGGACATGGCACAACGGATTCAGCACATCGCTGGCCAATATCCAGAGCTTGCGGCGAAGCTAACCAAGTTGATGCAGGCCAGCGTCGTTGATTGGCGTGAGACGCTGCAGGATGTCGATCTGGCGAACGAATTGACGCACGGTCAGCAGTTGGCGCTGCGGCTTGCGCTGAGGTACGCGATCGATCATCAAGACCTGAAGCTGCTCGATCAACTTAGGCGGAACGGCGTGCCGCTCGCTACGACGCTGTACGGCACGCAAGAAATGCTGGGCTATGCGATGATCAAGCAATCGTACGACGTTGTTGAGCGTTTGCTGGCCTTTGACTCTGATCTGGGCGACAAGCCGATCCTCGCCGCGACCGATTGCCCCGACAAGCTGCTGCTAGAGTTGGTCGGTCGAGGCGCCTGGTTTGATGATGGGGTCGTCTACGAGGCGGCCGAAACCGGGGCGACCGGCGGAGCGCTGATGGTGGTGCGGTCAGGCAACATGAAGGATCGGCCGGCGGACCAAACGTTTGCGGAAACGGCGATGCAGCGGGCCGAGAAATGCGAGCAAGACGCCGCCTCGGTCGAGCTTGACGATCTCAGCTCGTATCTGACGCCGGAACAATATCGGGAGCGAGCCGAAAGGCTGCGGCATTTCGCTTCCTTCCTGACAAGTGAGCAGGAACCGCCGCAAGCGGACTAAGAGAGCGACATTGGCTCGCTCTACCAAAACGAGTCATCCTCGCGTGCGGCGACCACCTCGACGCAATGTTCGGCCATCCGGCGAATCAAGTCTTCCGGCACGTCGTCGGTATAGCCAACCTGCAAATAGTTCTTGGTCGTCCGGTAGTTCTTCAACTCTTTCTGGAAATGTGCCAGCGTCGCCGCCGTCGGCGCAAAGGTGCAGTGCGACTTGAATGCTGCAAAGGCGAACAGAAACCGCGGTTCGACAAAGAACGGCGTGTTCCACTTGATCGCCTCTTCGGCATCGGGAGCGACGCTCTTGAGGATGGCGTAGATCTGCTTCAGGTGCGACTTCCCGGCAGGCGGTGCAGCCGCGATGTACTGGGCGATTGTCGTTGGCTTTTGCTTGGCTGTCATCAACCGATCGCCTACTCCGTCTTCCGCAGTCGGACCGCCGTTCCATATGCCAAGACTTCGGTCGAGCCCTGCATGAACTCGGTTGCGTCGTAACGCATGCCGATGATCGCGTCGCCGCCCGCCTCGTGGGCATGTTGCAACATCAGTTGAAACGCGTGCCCGCGGGCTTCTTCGCAGACCGCGACATATTCTGGAATGTTGCCGCCGCCAATCGAACGCAAACCGCCAATCAGCCCGCGACCGATGCCGGTCGAGCGAACGACGATGCCGCGAACGACGCCGAGGTATTCCGAGATTTCGTGGCCGGCGACTTCGTTGCCTGTGGTGACGATCATGGTTGGTCTTTCTGGGAATAGTCCATAACTGGGTCAGGGACCCAGGCGGACCGAAAAATCTGGGTTGGGATGCAGGTCGCGTTGGAAAGCGATCACTCGACAATCGGGGAGACGTCGTTCGAACGCGACGATCGCTTCGTCAGAAATGCCGTCGCAATCCAAGAATACATAGTTTAGGTCATCAAACGTGGCGACGTCGTTCAGGCAGTCGTCCGTCAGTAGGCTGTTTTCCAAGTAGAGATCGGTGATTTGGTCGAGCCCATCGGTTTGTAAGATTTCCCGCAACGCTTGATCGTCGATGCCCGGACCGATCGAGAGTTGATAAACATAGGGCAGAGGAAATAGGTCTCGGCTGACGCTTGCGCTGGGGTAGTCGGAAAGTTCCGCGAGAAGCTGCTGATGTTGGCGTTCGGCGGAGTAGATCAAGACCACATAACTACACGCGGCGATCGCGATCATCGTCGTCAACGAAATGCCGAGCGTTCGATTGAGACGCCAAAGACGTCGCACGAGCCAGAGGCCCGCTACCAGCGCCAGAATGGGCAACGCGTAAAGACGCAAGGTAAACAACAAGAGCAGGAGGACGACGATCCCGGTGTTTCGAAGTGCCTTGCTGCCGCTATTGTCGACGCCAAGTTCTGGAGAGGCTTCGGCCATGCTGATGAGCAGAATTGGTGAATAGTAGGAACGGAACAGGCGGCATCAGGAAGCAATTAACTTACTTGAACTAGCTTGCCTCCGGAACAAACTTCTCTTCAATATTCCCACAAAACCGCAGCTCAAACGTATTCCGCCGCGAACCTTCCATCGCAAACAACACGCCGATCTCGGGATGCGCCTCGCAATACTTGGCCGTTCGGTCAGGGCCCATCACAAAGCAGGCGGTCGACAGCGCGTCCGACAGCGTCGCGGTCGGGGCGACGATCGTGGTCGACAGGACGCCGGCGGCGGGCCAGCCGGTGCGTGGGTCAAGCACGTGTCCGTAGCGTTTGCCTCCTTCGACAAACGTTTGATGGGCGGCGCCGGAGGTTCCGAGCGCTTCGTCCTGCAGCACCACCTCGCCGATTCGCTTGCCAGGCAAATAAGGATGGGGAACGCCGATTCGCCAGCCGACCGCGCCATCGCCGCGCATCCGTGACCCGCGAGCCAACACGCTGCTGGCGCCGCCATGAAAGAGAAAGTTGGTGATCCCTTGGTTCACCAGAAAGTCGGCGACCTTGTCCAGCGCGTACCCTTTGCCGATCCCGCCCAGGTTGATCTCCATCTCTTCTTGTTCATAGAAGACCGAATGATCGTCGGCACTGAGCGTTAGGTTTTGGCTGCCGACTTTGGCGAGCGCCTCGGCTAGTTCTTCCTGGCTCGGCACGCGTCCTTTCCGCTGATAGAAGCCCCAGATCTTGGCGAGCGGTCCGGCGGTGACGTCGAAGGCGCCGTCGGTTTCGGCATGGATCTGCTTGGCCAGGGTTAAGAGGTTGAAGAAGCCTGGCTCGATCTTGATCGGCGCGTAATCGGCGGCGGCGTTCAGTTTGCTCGCTTCGCTGTCGCTGCGATATATCGAAAGCTGCTGTTCCAGGTCGTCGATCAGGTCGAGCCCGGCGACCGCCGCTTCGGCCCCCAGCCGATGTTGCCCGGCGTTCAGGAAGATGGCGAACGTGCAGGCCATCGCCTGGCGGCTGACTTCAATCAGGTAGGTCGAATCGGGCTCTTCCGGTTCGCGGGGCGCTGCGGCTTCGGGCGATATTGGTTTCGCTAGTTCGCCAGCGGGGCGGGCGGCCGGTTTTATCGATGATGGGGGCGGAAGGGGCTCGGCCGTAATGTCATGCAGCGCGTCGACGGCCGATTTTCCCCGTAAAAAGTCGCGTCGGTTCGATTTACGAGCACTCATCTGGGCCGTTTTAGGTTCGATTGCTTGCCGAAAACTGTTTCGTCGTCGATACTTCGATTATAGCGCTCCTCGCAGGCGACGTATGCCTGCCCCCCAGCGAAAAGGATCTCTCTCGTCATGCCAGTTGCCCGATTTCTCGCTTTAACGCTTACGATCGCCGCCGTCGGAACGGCCTCCGCTCAACAACCCGAGCGACGGGCGAAGTTGCCGGACAATTTTGACAACACCGGCGCATCGTTCGTTTTCTCCCGCGACGTGTTTGGCGAATTGCTGACCGGCGAGCGCCCCGCGGCGCTCAGCCAAAAAGCGGCCGCGCCAGCGATGGTCGCGAGTGGAGGGGGAATGTCAGGCGGCACAGCGGCGCCGGGCGACGAGCCGGCATCTGGCGGCAGCGACTGGAGCTTTATCACCGCCGAAGTGATCCAGGACGAGGTGAAGGCGCTCAATCTGGAGTTGGCCCCAATCGCGATGAACATCCGCGAGTTCAAAGGGGGCGGCTATGCTGTTTGCCGCCGCAACTTTACCGAACTGGCGATGCTGTTCGAGATCATCAACAAAACGTCGCAAGACGTGCGCTGGAAAGAATCGTCCCTGGCCGCGCGCGACGCGTTTTGGAAGACGGCCGACGTTTGCAAGGTCGGTACCGATCAGTCGTTCGCTTCGGTCAAAGATCGGGCCCTGATTCTCGACGACATGGTGCGCGGCAGCACGCCCAAATTCAATGACGATGGTAACCCGGAAGCGACCTGGGAAACGATCGCCGATCGCCCGCCGCTGATGCAGCGATTGGAGACCGGCTTCGACAAGAAGCTGAAGAAATGGGTCGCCAGCGAATCGGAGTTCCGCAGCAACAAGTCGGAGATCCTGCACGAAGCGCAGATCATCGCCGCCATCGGTCAGGCGATGAAGCAAGAAGGCTTTGACTACTACGACGACGAAGACTACGTCGGCTACTGCGATCAGATGCACAACGCCGCGCTCGACATCATCAAGGCGGTCCGGAATGACGATCCGGCGCTCGCCCGAGAAGCGGGCGGACAGGTCGCGGCCGCTTGTTCCGATTGCCACGGCAGCTATCGCTAATTTTTCTACTTGGCGGCGAAGCGGGGGAGCAAGATGATTTCATCCTCCCCGCCATCGACGGCCGCCACGACAACCCGCTGCGGTTCGATCCGTATTTGATACGGCTGGCCGGTCAGCAGATTGGTTGGCGGCGATTGCGGCGGCTCTTCGCCGGTCGCCAGGTCGAGGGCCAGACTCCACGCGATCGATAGCGCGTGGTCGCGGGCCGCGATTCGCTGTTGTTTGTCGATATCGACCAACAGCCACCGGGCGGCGACAGTTGGGTAGTCGTTCGTGCCTTCAAACGCGGCCAATTGAGCATGGAGCTGCGCCAACAATTCTGCTCGTTGGTAAAACGGCAGGCGGCAGCTTTCGATGATCGCCCGCATCTGTTTCAGGTAGACCGTTTCGTCGTAGTTCAGGCTGCGGGTGACGGCCCGGGTGATCGCTTCCAGCTCGTTCTCGTTCTTCAGCTCCAGGTATTCCTCGCGCGAGAGGGTCGAGAGAAACTGGCCGTCGCGAATCAATTCGTACTGATGCAGTCCGCAGGCGCGATCGGCGATCCAGGCGTCGGCGTCATCCGGCCAGGCGGCGGCATGGCTAGAGAGCGTCTTGCCGACGGTCGACAACTGCTCGCGGGTGACGTCGGGCTGCTGGGCGAGAGCCGCCACGGCCGTGAACGCTTCTTCTCGCAGTTCGGCCGCGGTCCGACGAGCGTAAACATGATTGACTTGGCCGAGTCGCGATGCGAATTCGAGCGCGAACGCGGCGTGGATCGAGGCGGCCTCCAGGTCTTGATCAGCGATCGCCACCGCAGCCGCCAATGTCTCTAGTCGAGCGGCTGCCTTGGTGCATTCCACGAAATGGACGTCGGCCAGATAGCCGGCCGTCGGTTGCCAGAAATATTTCCACTGCGGCATTTGCAGCGCCGCGCGGCCCAGGTCGATCTTCTGGCGATGCCGCACAACGTAAGCATGCACCTTTTCCAGCGTCAGCGGCGGAAACTGGAAGTCTTTGTTGGGTAGCCAGGCGTCGGTGCTGTTGACCACCTGGTCGGCGACCGGCCCCGGGTAGATCTTCATCAGCGCCACGACGCCGTTTTGAGGCGGGTTTTGATTCGCAGCGAGCGCTTCTTCCAAAGCGAGCGGCGACTGTTCGGCGTCGATGATCGGCGTGACCAGCTGCGACAGCTCGGGGTGATTCACCTGGCGGGTCAGCGTCAGCCGGCCATAGTCGGTCGGCTTGTTCGGATCGTGCACAATTTTGCGTTCACCGCAGCCGCAGAGCAGCAGCGCGGCGAAGGCGACAAGCGCATTTTGCAACGAACGCATGAACATCGATCAGCCAAAGACGCCGGGCATGGGGAAGGCGATTACGGGACGGTTCCGCCGATCGTAGCAAAACCGGCTCAGAAAAGCTCGATCAATTCGGCCAGCCCGGCTTCGACCATCTCGGGCCCGGTGACAAACCGGCCGGGATGGGTCCAGTTGCTGATCATCTTCTCGTCAGCGTCAAACAAGCGTGCTAGCAGAGCGTCCATTTCCTCATGCAGGAACTTGTAATGCCGTACCCACTCGCTGGCTTCGACCAACTGGATGTTCTCTTCGCTTTGCCACTTCATCGGGTGGAAGAGGAGGACGCTCCACTTGGTGACGTAGCGGCGACGACAGGCGGCGAACGGCCAGATCGCCGCTGAAGAACATTCGCCAATCACGATGCCGGTGGCGTCGAGGCGGCGGAGCTTGATCAGCGAAACGAGGGCCGCTGCGGCGTACGAACTGCCGCCGGGAGAATCGAAATAGAGCGTACATTCGTCCCCCTCAGGCACTGCCAGGAGCTTTTCGTACAGGTCTCCGATATCTTCGCCCAGCTCGCCGGAGATCGCGATTTCGTAGGTTTCGGGCTCTTGGTCGTCCTCATCGTGGTCGTTCACGCGGCGTTCTCGCTAGAAAGTGGGAAAATCGGAGCGTCACGGCGCAAATCTCCGCGGCAGCTCGGCGATCGCCCCGTTTCGACCTGAATTCAGGCCAGGGGAGGCGAACCGCCAGTCTGGCATTGTATGATAAAGAGATGTCTTGTCGGTTTGAGCCCGGCAGACTCCGCTACGAAAAATTCCTTCCCCCCTTAGACCAACAAGAGGTATTCCGTGCGACAACATCAAATTCTGGCCGCTGTGGCCGCCGTTCTTGTGCTGGGGACCGCCACTTTCGCCGCCGAACCGACGAAGCTGGACCTATCCGACGGCAAGATGACGCTGGTCGCTCCTGAAAGCTGGAAAAAGGTGGAGCCAGCGGTGCGAATCATCGACTATGAATTCTCGGCGCCCCCCGCCGATGACAGCGGCCAACCGGGACGCATCACCGTGATGGGCGCCGGCGGCAGCATCGAAGCGAACGTTGATCGTTGGGTCGGCCAGTTCAACGGCGCCGTCAAACAGCCGATGAAAGAAGAGAAAATCGCCGGTCAGACGGTTTATATCGTTGACATCTCGGGCGATTTCCGCGATCAGCGCGGTCCGTTCGCCCAAGCGACCGTCAAAAAGGACTACCGCATGTTGGGGGCGATCATTAAGAGCGAAAAAGCGGGCCAATACTTCATTAAGTTCACCGGTCCAAAAGCGACGGTCGAGCACAATGAAAAGGCGTTCAAATCGATGGTCGATAGCCTCGAAGTGAAGTAACATCGCTTCAAAACCGCAACCGTCAGAAAAGCGGGCGAGAAATCGCCCGCTTTTTTATTGCGCTGTTGAGCAAGGAGATTTCGCCCCACGAATCTCGCCGACCCTCCTTTTGCTTAGCTGAGAGCTATATTAGCTTGGTCAATTCTAGCGGACCGGGCAGATTGTAAGCACTTTGACGACAGTAGCGATCGTAACGGCAGTTGCGTTCGCCCGAAAATCGGCGAGGCGAATCGATGAAGGTTGAACAGTTTCTCAAGCATCACGGCATCCACTCGAATCCGTTTGCGGTCGAAGACGCGCAGACCGATACGTTGTTTAAGACCGGCTGCATTGACAGTACCTATCACCCCGCGTGGCAAAAGGTGTATGGCGATCCCCGCGATCCCTCGACGTCGATCGTCTTTGGCGAAAAGGGCGCCGGCAAGACTGCGCTGCGCTTGCAGATTGTCGAGCACGTCGCCAAGCACAACGAAGAGCAGCCTGACTCGCGCGTCTACATCATCGAGTACGACGACTTCAATCCGCATCTCGATCGTTTCCGCGATCGGATGTTCGGCCGCAATCGCTATCCCGAAAAAGCGCTGAAGCAGTGGAAGCTGTGGGATCACATGGACTCGATCCTGTCGATCGGCGTCACGCAACTGGTCGACCAGATCCTGGAGACCCGCAACGCCAAGCCGTCGGCCTGCAAAATCGCCGCCGCCGACGCCAGCAAGCTCGACCGCAGCCAGGCTCGTGATCTGCTGCTGTTGGCCGCTTGCTACGATCAATCGACGGCCGAGACCTTCAAAGAACGGTGGTCGCACCTCCGCCGCAAGTTGCGGTTCTGGAATCCCAAGTCATGGTGGCAGTTCGCCACCGGCGCCGTCGTCTCGGTGGCGACGATCGCGCTGCTGACCGCGATGCTTTCGCGCGGCAGCGAAGCGGCGCAACCGCCCTGGTGGCTGTACTTGGTCATTCTGCTGGCAGGTTGGAGCCCGTGGTTGTGGAAAGCGCTTTGCGCGACTTGGAAAGCGTGGGGAATCGTGAAGCATGTCCGCACCGGCAATCGCGAGTGTTTCTCGCTGAGCCGGTTGCTGATGAACTTCACCTTGCCCGAGGTGTCGTCGCAGCCGCTGCCGACCCATGATCGTACCGACGACCGCTACGAAATGTTCGACAAGTTTTTCGGCGTGCTCCGTTCGCTCGGCTGCGCCGGCATCGTGGTGATCGTCGACCGGGTCGATGAACCGCACCTGATCAATGGTTCGCCCGAGCTGATGCGGCTGCTGCTGTGGCCGATGCTCGACAACAAATTTCTGAAGCAGCCAGGAATCGGCTTCAAATTGCTGCTGCCGATCGAACTGACGCAATTCGTCGATCGCGAGACCAAAGAGTTCTATCAGCGGGCCCGGCTCGACAAGCAGAACATGATCCCGTCGCTGCAGTGGTCGAGCGAAGCGCTGCAGGACGTCGCCAACGCACGGCTCGCGGCTGTTTCGGACAAGAAACCGGCCCCGACGCTGCGGGATTTGATCGAGCCGACCGTGTCGGACCAGCGGCTGCTCGAGGCGCTCCGCTCGCTGCGGGTGCCGCGGCACTTGTTCAAGTTTTTGTACCGGCTGATGGTCGCCCATGCGAACGCCTATACCGATCAGGCGCCGCAGTGGCAGGTCTCAAGCCAGACGTTTGATTCGACGCTAGCTGTATATCAGCGCGAGCAAGACGCGTTTGATCGCGGTCTGGGCGCCGGTTAATCCCGGGTCCTGTCGATCGCAGGTCGGCGATTGACATTGACTCATGTCGACAGCTTTGCAAGATTTGCGCCTGCGAAGCGAGTTTTCCAAGGAGGGAAAAGAAATCATGCTCTATTCACGTTGTGCCCTGGTTCTGTCGGCCGCCCTGTTGTTGGTCGGCTGCAATCAACAAAACGCCCCCGAAACTGCCGAAAACAACGGGGAAAACGTCGAAGTCAACCCGATTCAAGATCCGTTGGCGCTCGCGTCAGTGGATCCGAAGACGGCGGTCGAATCCTTCCTGGCGGCGCTGCGTGACGGCGATAAAACGCTGACCTCAAAACTGTTGACGCAAAAAGCGCGACAGGAAACCCGCAAGCACAACCTGGCGATCGACCCGGTCGGAGCGACCGGCGCCAAGTTTGAAGTGGGCGAGACGATCTACATCACTTCCGAAAAACGGGGCGCCCACGTCGAGAGCCATTGGTTTGACGTCGACCCGCAAGGGAAAGCGGTCTCCTACGAAATCGTCTGGATCATGCGTCGCGAATCAGGCGGCTGGCGCGTGGCCGGCATGGCGACCGAACTGTTCGCAGGCGAACCGCCGCTGGTCCTGCCGTTTGAGAACCCGGCCGAAATGTTCGAGGCTCAAAAGCTGGCCGAACGAGAAATTCAGCGTCGTGGGGGGGCCAGCACTTCTGAGGTAATGCCGGCCAGTCACACCGCTCGACCGGGCGAAGGCGCCGGAAGTCAGTACTTCCAGCGATAGCAATTCCGGGGGGATAGGCGAGAATTCGCCACTCCAATCGGTAAATTACGGTGCAAACTAAAGCAAGCCCTCCTTTTTGGAGGGCTTTTTTCGTGCGCCCTTAACACTCACAACGGATGTAACCTGTAAATCTCCATGATCTTACGTGGGTGACTTAATTTTACTAAATTCCGGCTTGGCTGGTTGACTTCGTTTTTGGAGTTGATAATTTAACGGCCTATGCTGCGTAGTGCATGCGACCTGCGTATTCGGCAAACTTTATCACAGGATGTTCGCTGAATAAGCAGTCTGTAGAGCTGGGGTCGATTACGAACTGTCCTCGCAGAGGACGCGACCTACGGCTCTTGCGTTGTGGCGTGAAGGTTCCCCCCTTACGCTTCAAGTACTGTAGAGTTTCTTGGAGGATTCTGACATGAATCGCATTTTTGGACTTGGCATCGCGATCTTCTTCGCGATCGTCGGAATTTCCTTGGTCGGTGGTGAGCGTGAGGCGACCGCCGCCCTGGGTTGCAATGGTTGCAGCGAAGCTCCGGCTTGCTGTGGCGTCAAAGATTGCTGTGGTCTGTTCGGCCTGAAGTGCCGCCCGAAGTGCCACTGCGGTGGTCTGCTGAAGCACCGCAAGAAGTGCTGCGGACTGTTCGGCTGGAAGTGCAAGTGCAGCTGCTCGGCTGAGCCGACCTGCTGCGCTCCGGAACCGGCCTGCTGCGCTCCGGAACCGGCCTGCTGCGCTCCGGTGCCGACCTGCTGCGCCCCGGAACCGACCTGCTGCGCCCCGGAAACGAGCTGGGCCGCCCCGGAAGCTGCCCCGGCCGCTCCGGAAGCCAGCCCGAGCGATGAAGCTCCGGCCCCGCCGGCCGAAGCCAGCATCCGCATGCCGGTTCGCGTCCACACCGTCAGCTTCCGTCGCTAGTCGACCGGAAAGGCATGCACCCGGCGGTCGCCCTGTGACGGCCACCCGCATTGCCTGACGTTGGGTTCAAAGATCGGGCTCCCACTTGGGAGCCCGATTTTTTTATGCGCTTCCCCAATTTATCGCGACCTACCTTTGATTAAACTAGAAAACGCTGCATCTTCGCCGGCTTTCCTAGATTGGCCAATATGACCACGCCCCAACCCTCCACTCCCGATCCGCAGCCTCTTTCGAGCAACGTGCGATCGATTCTCTCCCTTGCCCTGATTCCCTATCTGTTTGGACTTTGGGTGTTGCTCAGTTGCCCGCTGGGGAATGAGTACATGTCAGGTTTGCATCGGCGGTTGGGGGGACTCTTCCAGTCGACGATGGGAGAGATGCTCGGCATTAGCGTTACCGGCAGTCCCTACTACGTCCATAGCGGCGATCCCTTCAGCGACGACCACCTGCTGGAATTGGAAGTGACCGAAGGACCGGGCAAAGGCGAAACGATTGTCTTCAACGACGCGTTCGTCAGCGGATCGCAAGCGGAGACGCGTCTCCGCACGCTCGCCGCGTTCATTGCGGTGCAGGCTCGCATGGGAGAAGACGGCATTCCGGCCCAGTTCGCCAAGTCGCTTGCCGCCCAGGCGTTTGCCGACAGCGGCGCCAAGCGGGGCGTCTTTCGCGTTCGTCGTCACATGTTCCAACCGATGGAACTGGAAGTGGGCGCCGCGACCGATCCCAATGCTCTTGGCTACTTTGAACAAATCTATGAAGCCGACGTCTGGTTGGATCGAGACGGTCAGGTGCAAGTGTTGAAACGCGACTCGCTGGAACATGTCGCCCCCGCCGTGGAGAGCCAATCGTGATCGACGCAATCAAAGCCTATTTCGCCGACCTGGCTCGCCAAACGACCGATGCGTGGACCTACTTTTGGTTCAAGGCTTCCGAAGCCAAAACGCTAAGCATCCTCCGGATCGGACTGGCGTGCGTGGCGCTGTTGTACGTGTTGGGATACACTTCGGATCTAACCTTCTGGTTTGCCGGCGACGGCGTGCTGCCGGTGTCGCGGGTCTACGAGATCACCGGCGTTACCGATCCCGAGTACAGCGCGTCGTACTGGTCGTTGCTCTACTTTTTTCAAGATCCGACCGATCTCTGGATCTTGCATGTCGTTACCATTTTGACGTTGCTGGCGCTCGCCTGCGGATTGTTCTCCCGCGTCACCGCGGTGATGGCTTTCGTCTTGGTGTTGTCGTACGCTCAGCGTTCGCCGATCATTTTAAGCGAACTTAGCGAACCGCTCCTTTGCCCACTGCTGCTCTACCTTTGCCTCGGACCATGCGGGGCCCATTACTCGGTCGACGCCATCTGGCGACGCCGCCAAGGTAAGCCGGCGATCGGCAAGACGTACGCCGCCAACATCGCGACCCGATTGACGCAGGTTCATGTGTCGATGTTCTTCGTCATGATGGGGCTCAGCAAACTGGGGGCAAGCTATGTCTGGTGGAATGGCGCCGGGATGTGGAACGTGTTGGCCCGGCCCGATTCGCCGCTGGTCGACTTCAAGTTTCTGCGGTCGAGCCCGCTGCTGGTCTACGCCTGGACGCATGTGATGGTGTTGTTCGAGATCGGCTATCCGGTCGGAATCTGGATCCGTCCGCTCCGTCCGCTATTGATCGCAGTTTCCATCCCGATTTGGATCCTGTACGCTTTAGCGAGCGGCAATTGGTTATTCGCCTTGCTGATGTTGGTGATGAACCTGGCGTTCTTCACGCCGCTGTCGGCGAAACCAAAGTCGGAACAGGTCGCAACCGGCGACCAGGCCGAACCTGCCGCTGATCGCATTCCCGCCCACGTCTAGCAGTCCGTTGATTTTCTCGACGGACTGCGTGATCGCACGGATGCGATCCCGAAATAACGACGTAAGTCGTTATTTTGCGAGCCGCGAAGAGCTATGCTCTGAGCCTGGCGAGGTTGAAAAATGCCACGAGGGCATTTTTCAACAGGCAGCTAACGTGCGCTAGACGTACCCATACCCATCCAAATAGCAGGTAGGAGACCTTCCTGTGAATCGAACCACGCTGAACCGTCGTCAATGGATCACGGCCTCGGGGGCCATCGCCGCCGCCATCGGCACGCCGCAAATGGCGACCGCCGCCGAGCCGATCTCTAGTCGAACCTCGCCCCACTTCAAGTTGAGCCTGGCCGCGTATAGCTATCGCCGGCTCTTGCAGGGGGACAAGCCGCAACTGACGTTGGCCGACTTTATCGACGACTGCGCCAAGATGCAGCTCGACGGTACCGAGTTGACCTCCTACTACTTCCCGCCGAACGTTACGACGGACCAACTGCTGGAATTGAAGCGGCAGGCGTTTCTGCTTGGTCTCAGCATCAGCGGCACCGCAGTCGGCAACGACTTTGGGCATCCGGCCGGTAAAGAGCGCGAACAGCAAATCGCCGACGTCAAACGCTGGATCGACAACGCGGCGGTTTTGACCGCGCCGGTAATTCGCATCTTCGCCGGCCATGCGAAGAAAGGCGTTCCGGCCGATCAATCGCATCGCTTGATGGTCGAAGGGATGCAGGAAGTTTGCGACTACGCCGGCAAGCTGGGCGTGTTCCTGGCGCTCGAAAATCATGGCGGCCCCACCGCGACGGCCGACGGATTGCTGAAGCTGGTCAAAGATGTCGATAGCCCCTGGTTTGGCGTTAATCTCGACACCGGCAACTTCCATAGTGACGACATCTACGCTGAGCTGGAGCAAGTTGCTCCGTACGCACTGAACGTTCAGGTGAAGGTTGTCGTCTCGGGCCCCGACAAGAAGAAGGTCCCGACCGACTTTGCCCGCATCGCAAAGATCCTCCGCGACGCCAACTACCGCGGCTTCGCCGTGCTCGAATACGAAGAGAACGAAGACCCGCGGGTAGAATGCCCGAAGTACGTCGAGATTCTTCGCGAAGCGCTGGCGTAAACGAAACCGGACCACAGCCCGCACGTTTTTTGATCCCCCATCCTCGTAGGGTCCGCTGTGCGGACCAAGAACCTGCCCCAACGCCCGTTTGGCAAACAACCCCAACCGGACCGCCACGTTCCAAAATTTCCCAATTGCCAAACACCGCCCGCATCTTCATCAGCCCTACCGGGGCGATCTAATAGCGGTGCCGTTTATCGGTTCGTATCCTGCCATGGACTGGACCAACGGTTTGCATTTTTTTGCTGGCCGACGTCGATCGGGACTGGACCGCAGTGCACGTTTTTTTCGAGCCCCCATCCGCGTAGGGTCCGCTGTGCGGACCAAGAGCCTGCCACATCGGTCATTTGGCGCCCGTTGCTCATGCTTGTTGAGCAGGTTCGTGGTCCGCACAGCGGACCCTACGACTGGATCGCCCCGTTTCATTTTTTTCGTTCTCCGGCGGCAACGTATATCGCTTGAGCGTCGAATGGGGTTCTTTCGGCATCTCGACAATCTTCCCCGCGGTCATCATCCGGTCCCAGGTCGGGCCGAACTTGCTGCCGCTCATGCCGCTGTTGCTGCGGATGTTGTATTTGCAGAGGCCGTTTTCACCAGCGTCGAGCAGGACGCGGCGAAGTTGCGACTCGAGCTTTTCGAATTTCACGTCTTCTTTCGCCTGCTTCGCGGCGGCTTCGATCTCGGTCGCTTCGCGCAAGCGGACATTCCAGCGGCGGCCCCCCTCATCGGTCAGTTTGCCTTCGTCGATATCGACGCCCCATTCGCCACCTTGCCCGGCGTAGCCGCCGATCGACAGCCACAGCTTGTGTTGCCCGCTGCCACTTTGAAACGTTTCGCGGCGATTCACCAGCAGCCATTGCTGGGCGAAGTCGAGACTGCCGGCCAAGATCGAGGCGTCGAGTTTGCCCGGTTTCATTTCTTTGCGAGTTTGCACGCAGAGAATCGGCGTGGCGCCGGCATTCGAAATGGTTTTCACCAGCGTTTGAATTGCTTCGGCCTGCTTCCGTTTGTTGGTGGAGCCAAGACGCAGTGGATCGATCACGACGACTTCCAGTTCAAACTTCTCGATCCACTCCCTCAGGCTCTCCAGGTTCTCTGGAGCTGCCGGCTCCTCGACCGCCATGAACCACTGCAGGTTGTCGAGCGTTGGGTTTTCCTCGCGGGCAGCGCTCCACCGGACCGCCAAGTCGGTGAGCTGCGATTGCTTGTTGTCGGCGCCAACAAAGCCGACGCGGAACACCTTTTCGGCGGCGAACTCCCCCAAAAACTTGCCGCCGGTCGCGAGCGCCGCGCACAGATCGACCGCCAGCGACGACTTTAATGTCTTGCTCGGGCCAACGATCACCGCCGGTTCGTTCTTGGTGAGCAAATTCGGGAAGAGCCATTCTTGCGGCTTTTTCTCGGCGAGCATTTCGGCAGTCGAGAGCGTGCGATGAGTCTCTTTCGCTTCTTCGCCGTCGCCGACGTCGATGCGGAAGAAGTCAATATCTTTGGAAGCGGAATCGTCACTGGTCAGCGCGTCGAGCCGCTCGATGATTTTCGTTCGGTCGGCGGCGAGTTGTTCGGCAGTTTCCTTCGCTCGCAGCTCTTTCCGCAACTGACGCATCCGGGTTTGGAACTTCTGAATTTGGGCTCGGCGCATGAGATTTCCCTTGGTTTGTGAAAACAAAATCTGGGTGCCACTGGCCTTCAGCCAGTGTCTTCCGTGAATCGATATCCAGCTCCGTACTTCGACCGCGTCACTTCGATCTGAAGAGCACTGGCTGAAGGCCAGTGGCGCCCGGCGAGTGAGATCTGCTGGGTCTTGACCCAGCCTACGGACCGATGCGCGGCTCACTTGCGTTGCCACGCGGTGAGAGAAAATTGCGTGTGGGCAGGTTTTTGGTCCGCACAGCGGACCCTACGCCGGAGGTGGTTTTGGCCGCTTTCGGCGTTACTCCGCGGCCTGCCCTACCTCGGACTAGCGGCCGAGCATTTTTTGCATGTCGGCCCAACTGCGGGTGTTGGCGACATCCGACTTGGTTAGCCCGCCGCGGCGGGCTTGGAGGATGCCGTACCTTACTTGCAACAGACCTTCGGTCCGGTGGGCGTCGGTGTTGATCACGATCGGGATGCCACGTTGTTTGGCGGCGGCGCAGTAGACGTCGTTCAGGTCGAGACGTTTCGACGCCGCGTTCAGCTCTAGGAACTTTTTGTTGGCGATCGCCGCCTGAAAGACTTCCTCCAGGTCGACCTCGTACGGCGGCCGCACGTTGATCAACCGTCCGGTCGGGTGGGCGATCATGCAGACGTGTGGGTTCTCCAGGGCGCCGACGATGCGATCGGTGATCTGCCGCTTCGATTGGTTCTGGCCGTAGTGGACGCTGCCGATGACCCAATCGGCTTGGGCTAAGACCTCGTCGGGCAGATCCATGCCACCTTGTTCAAGGATGTCGCACTCGATTCCTTTAAGAACCTGGAAGTCGTCGTCGATCGTCTTACGAAACTCGTCGATCATCTTCCATTGCTCCAGCAGTCGATCGCCGTCGAGCCCGTTGGCCATCGATACCCGCTGCGAGTGGTCGGTGATCGCAATGTACTTCAGCCCTCTCTCGCGAGCCGCGGCGACCATCTCTTCGAGGCTGTTCGATCCATCGCTGGCATGCGTGTGCATGTGCAGGTCTCCCTGCAGGTCGCTTTCGACGATCAGATCGGGCAGCTTGCCGGACTCGGCCCAGCGAAACTCTTCACGATCTTCACGCAGTTCGGGCGGGAACCAGGGGAGATCGAGCGCGGCATAGACCTCCGCTTCTTCCTGGCCGACGACGTAGGTTTCTTCCCCGTTATCGGCGACGCGGAAGACGCCCCATTCGTTGACCTTCAGCCCCTTTTGTTTCGCGATGCTACGCACGCGGACGTTGTGTTCTTTCGAGCCGGTGAAGTACTGCATCGCAGCGCCAAACGACTCGGCCGGGACGACGCGCAAGTCGACCTGCAGACCGGTATCGAGCCGGACCGACATTTTGGTGTCGCCGCGGGCGATCGTCTCTTCGACCAGGGGGAACTCGGCGAAGCGGTCCATCACCTCTTGGGCGTCGGTCGAAACGCTCAGCAGGTCAATATCGCCGATCGTCTCTTTGCCGCGACGATAGCTGCCGGCCGGTTCGAGCCGCTCGATGCTCTTGCATCCCTTAAGATGCTTCAGCAAGTCTTGCACGACCAGATCGGCTTTCGCCCAGTAGGTGCGATCGTCGGCCGCCGCAGCGATTTTGATCCCTTTCAGGATCGTCTCTTCGGTCTTGGCGCCAAACCCTTTCAGCTCTTTAACGCGGTGGGCGACGCAGGCTCTTTCCAATTGATCGAGACTGGTCACCTTCAACTCTTTGTACAGCACGGCCGCCTTTTTGGGGCCGAGGCCTGGCACGCGCAAGATTGCCAATACCGACGCCGGGATTTTTTCGAGCATGTCGTCGAGCTGTTGTAGCTTGCCGGTGTTGACCATCGCGACGATCTTCTTCGCTAAGTCGTCGCCGATGCCGTCGAGCTTGGTCAGGTCCTCGTTCTGGTCGACCATCGTCGCCAGCGGATCGCCCATGTCGCGAATCGTGCGGGCCGCATTGCGATAGGCCCGCACGCGAAACGAATTCGCCCCGTCGAATTCCAGCAGATCGGCGAGGGTATCAAAGCGGTTGGCGATTTGTTCGTTGGTCATTCTCGGTTCCTGCGCAGCGGCGGCGTTTGGGGTCAGCCTAGCCGACGCGACCGAGGATGATCAACACCCCGCTCAGGGAATGACGAAGGACGAATGTCGAATGACGAATTCGAAAGAAAAAGCGGGGCGGACTTGGGTCGCGCCCCGCTGGGGAATTTTGGATTAGGACGCCGCAATTAGCGACCGATTTGATGCCAGCTGCTTTTCTTTTTGGCCGGGATCGAAACGGTCGGCGTTTCGTAGCTGACTTCGCGGGCATGCGGCTTGGCGACGTCGTCCCACGCGATCGGCACAATCTTGGCCGTCGGGATCAGGGCTGACTTGTCGTTCGGGTTGAGCAAGGCCGGGGCCTGATCTTGCGGCTCGGTGCGAGTCGGGAAGTAGTCAGGGTCCGGAATCGGTTTGATCAACGGGTTGATCTGCGGACGCGCGACCGTCGAAGGAGGCGTCTGCGTGGACGGAGCGGACGAAGGAGCGTACGGCGTGAAGGTCGATCCGAGCGACCGCGGCGCGGCCGGCGTGGTTGCGCCCTGCGTCGTGCTGGGGGTGGAAGTCGCTGGCGGCGGACCGAGTCGCATCATGGCGCCGGAGTTGGTCGACGGCGCCGGAGTCGGCTGCGGCGACGGTTTGATGATCGTCGCGCCCGGCGTTGGGCTCAGAACCGAGTTCCCTTCCGGAGCGACCCGCAGCGCGTTCTGGCTGCCGTAGTTGGGCTGCGTCGCTTCGCCAGGACGGAGCGCCGGCGCTTGATCGGCAGGCGAACCTCCCTGATACGGAGCGGCCTGCGGCGAGGCGCCTTGGTAAGGAGCGACCTGGTACTGCGAACTCGGCATCGGCTGGGACGTCCCCTGCGGATAGACGCCGGGTGGGT
The DNA here is from genome assembly GCF_007859755.1 of Blastopirellula retiformator. Lineage (NCBI taxonomy): Bacteria > Pseudomonadati > Planctomycetota > Planctomycetia > Pirellulales > Pirellulaceae > Blastopirellula > Blastopirellula retiformator. The sequence continues at coordinate 47,475 of NZ_SJPF01000005.1, forward strand.
TGATCATCGAACTGGCGCCGCCACCCTGGGCCGGAACCCATTGGCCAGGCGTGCCTGGCATCGATTGGATCGGCGCCGCTTGATACGGTGACGGTGCGCCGCCGCAGCTGTTGCACGATCCCATCACCGCCGGAGCGGCTTGCATCGCGGGGGCCGATTGCATGTAGCCGACGGTGGCGCAGCTGTTGATTTGCGTCTGGACGTTTTGGATGACCGGTTTGTAGGTCGTAAACGGCACGCGCTGCGTTTCCCAGCGATAGGTCGTGCAGCCGTTGTAGGCGAGCGTCGGCGTGTTGCTGCCAGGCAGGTAGACCGAGGTCGGCTTGTAGACGGTGACCGGAACCGGCTTGTACGTGGTCGTGTACTGCGTCTCAGGGATATACCGGACCGAAGTCTGGTTTTGATAAACCGGCGCGCAACTGGTGGGCGCCGGAGGCTGGATGTAATTGACCTGATACGGCTGCGGAGGTTGGCAAGCGGTCGGCGCATAGCCGGTGGTGATGACCGGCTGAGGGGGGGCTTCGTCTTTGCCGGTTATCCAGTCGGTCAGCCAGCAGCCGGCATGAGCGGCGTCGCCGATCGACATCAGCAAAATCAGGGCCAGGATAGGGGCTCGCGACATGAGAAAGCCTTTTCTTTCGCACACATGTTTCTTGTCGCAGATCCATCGCGTTTGCTGGGGGCCAAGTCCGTGCCGCCCTGGATCGCCCAAAACACGATCCAGGGAAAGGTAGATCAGAAACCTAAGCCAGAACAGGAATTGCAGCCTGATTTCGGCGGAATTTCGCCACTTTCGGGGCGGTTGAGCCGCAGAGGAAACGAGCGCCGCTTGGGGATCTTTCGCCACATGCGAGAACTTTAGCGGTTGTGAAAAAACCGCGGAGACTTTTTGCGTCAAACGGGGCGCTGCGCCGTTACGCTCGCCGCGACTCGTACAGGTGATACAACTGGAACAACGTCTCGCGAAGGTCGCCCTGATGGCGGCGGCACATCATTCGCGCGTCGTCGGCAGTAACCAGAGGATCGACATCACGCTGTAACATCTCGGCAAGCTGAACCGCCATCTCTTCGGACGGCTGCGTGCGGTAGACGACCGGTAGGCCGATTTCTGCGTGGGCCGTTACCAAGATTCGCCGGTTCGTTAACTCTCGGATACGAGGAGCGCTCCGCCACAGGAACCAGCGTCGCTTGAGCCAAGAGAGTTGTTCAAACCCGTCGACGACTAAAATCTCGAGGTCGTCAGGCGGACTTAATGTTCCGGTAGATGGAGCGCTGCGGTGGAACGTGACCCGTCGTTCGGTCAGGCCGTACTTACGCCACAGTGGAGATAGCGTATCTAACAGCGTCGACTTGCCCGAGCCGTGCGGACCGAGGATGGCGCCCCGCCAACCGACGTCGCGGAGTCCCTCGACGATCTGCTCGGCCGACGGGTCTGAGGAGAATTGAAACGGGATCGCCCCCGGACGAACCTGCCGACTGGCGAACGGGTTCGTGCTAACCACGCGAAGCCCCGGCGCCGTTGTCGGCAGTCACGTCGCGATTGCCGCCGGCCGCCGAGGCGAGTTCAAACTCCAGCTCTTCGACCAGGTCGCGTCCCTTGCCAACGAAAACGCGAACCCGCACGACCCAGTGGATTTTGACGATCTTGCCGTTGTACGAGAGAGGACTTCGGGGCAGTCGGGTCGTCAGCGTTTGCAGACGCGTCAAATCGCCGTCGGCCTCTTCGCCGGGGACCAGCCGCACAAACTCGTGGGCCGACAGGTCTTCTTCACCGGTTCCCTCGGTATGCCAGACCACCGAGGCTTCGATCGCCGAGATGTTGACTGCCGGCAGGTTGCTGATTTCAAACCGCGCAGTCAGTTCGTCGTCGGCCGCGTATTGTCGCGAAGGCCGATCGAGCGAGATCGTGATGTGCGGTTCGTCCGTCATGCGCGTTGTTAGACCGGCGGATAAACGATGATCGGAAAGCTGCGCACCTGGCGACCGGCGCCTTTGGCGTCGAGATCGACCAGCAGCTTCCAGTGGACGGCGTTGTGGCTCGATTTAAACGAGTGCATCGCCGCAGGGGGTATCTGAAAGTGTAATTGCTCTTCAAACGGGGCGCCGGGACGAACCACCAACCCGCGGAAATTCGCGACTTCGGCGTCGTAGACCTTGGCGGTCTCGGTCCGGACGTCGGTCCCATGCAGAAAAGTCGCCTCCTCTTCGCAGACCAGCGTAACCCGCATCTTCTTGATGTGCATCCGTCCCGCTTGCGACAGGTGCAGTTTGTAGTCGCGTCCCGGCAAAAGCGGATGGTTGGAGATTTCGATATACGTCGGGCCGACGCGGGTATGCAGCGCGATCTGGCGGAGGAAATGGTAGATCGACCAGACGCCGACCGCGATCGCCGCAATCGTCAGCAAGATCAGAAACCAGTTCGGCTCGCGGCGCTCGAGATCGGCGATCGCCGCCAGGGCGAAAACCGCCGTCATGCCGCTCCAGATCAAACTGAATAGCAGCGTGGCGAACAACCACCACGCCGGCGAAACTTCGATCGGCAAGCGATAGGCCAAGCGAACGCCGGGGCTGTTGGTCAGGTTGTCGCCGCTAGGAATATTGGGATAGGCGGACGGGGGCAACAGATCGCCGATCAATTCGATCTTCTGCGCACTTTTCGCAAGGGCCGATCGCCGCTCGGCCGAAGCGCCAAACAGCAGCAGCGTATAGAACATGCCGATCGCGCCGATCGTTGCAAACGAGGCGAAGACGAGCAGCACGATCCATAGGGCGAAACTGGTCGAACGCCGCAGGATCACCGTCGACGGATCATACGATGCGTACCAACAAGGATATTCCCAGCCCGGACGGAAGCCGGCGACGATCTGCTCGGCCGTTTCGCGATCGGAGTACCAGGTCGGATTGCGGCGATAGGTCCAGCCGTAATAGTCGTCCTTTTTGGTGTGGACATGGACCAGGATCATCGGCTGATAGCGAACTTCGCCGCCATCCAGCTGTTTCTCGCCGAGATTGGTCTCCATTACGACGCATTTTCCCGAGACGTAGGTCGCTTCCGGAAACAGATAGGTCGCCACGACCGATTCGAACGCAATCGACGCCACCACCGCGACCAGGCCAATCGAGCCCAGAAACAGCAGTGAAGCGAAAAACATCGCCTCACCCACGCTTCCGATAAGCTTGGAGCCTGTGCGACGTTTGCCTCGTTTTTTCTCCCACAGTCGGGGCCAGCGGGCCATGCGCGAGTCGGTCCTCAAAGATTGGCAGCAAGTCGAATGCTGGGTGGAGTCGTTCCGGTACGCTAAAATATAGTCCTACTGACCCTTTCGCTACAGGATGCCGGGCCGATGATCTGCTTACGAAACGCGCTATTTTTCCTTACGATCCCCCTAATCGCCGCGGTCAGCCAAGCTGGCGAATGGCCGCAGATCCTGGGTCCGACCCGCAATGGCGTCGCCGAAGGGGAAAAATTGGACGATACTTGGCCGGCTGACGGGCCGCCGCTGGTCTGGAAAAAATCGGTCGGCGCCGGTTACGCCGGGCCGGTCCTCTCCGAGGGGCAGGTCATCTTGTTCCATCGGGTCGGCAATCTCGAGGTGGTCGAGTCGCTCGATCTGCAAACCGGCGACAAGAAGTGGAGCACCAGCTTTGACGCAACCTATCAGGGATCGATCGTGCGGGACAATGGGCCCCGCTGCACGCCGCTGATCGTGGGCGACGCCGTGGTGCTATTGGGCGCCGGCGGCAATCTGTACTGCGTCGATTTCGCCACCGGCAAACGCCTCTGGGATGTTGACCTGGTCGAGAACTATGGCGCCCAGGAGGGATACTTCGGATTTGGCAGTACGCCGATTGCTATCGACGGCGCCCTGCTGGTCAACGTCGGCGGTCGTAATGGCGCCGGCATCGTCGCGTTCGATTTGCAATCCGGGCGAGAAAAATGGAGGGCGACCAACTTCGCCGCCAGTTACGCGGCCCCGTCGTCGGTCAAGATTGGCGACAAGACCTGGGCGATCTTCGTGACGCGGCTCGACGCCTGTTTGATCGATCCGCAAACGGGCGCGATTGGCTTTCAGTTTCCCTTTGGGATGCGGGGGCCGACGGTTAACGGCGCGACGCCGATCACTTGGGGCGATCATCTCTTCGTCACCTCCAGCTATGGCGTGGGGGCAAAGCTGGTCAAGTTTACCGACCGCAATGCGCAGGTGCTGTGGGCCAGCGACAGTTCGCTCTCGAGTCAGTACAACACGCCGATTTATCTGGATGGCGCCTTGTATGGAATTAACGGCCGCGAAGACGTTGGCGCCGCTTCATTGACATGCGTTGATGCGATGACCGGCAAAGTCCACTGGACGCAGCAAGATTTTGGGACGGCGCATTTGATCTTGGCCGACGGCAAGTTGATTGCGATCGCCAATGACGGCGTCGTCTATTTATTGAAACCCGATACGAAACAGTTTCGACAGTTGGCCCGCTTTGACGGTTTCCGCGATGTGCCGCGGGCTGTGCCGGCGCTCTCTGGCGGACTATTGGTCGCCCGCGATACGGCAGACGCAGGACGTGGGCAGCTGAAGTGCTTTCGCGTCGGCAAGAAATAAAGGAAGCCCGCGGTCGAGGACGATCGACCGCGGGCTTTGTACGCTTCTCTGAATGAATTGTGCGCTCCTCGCGCGGGCTGGTCGACTAGACCGCCATCGCTTGACGAGCTTTGCGGTAAAAACCGATGCTCTCCAGCGAGGCGTAGACTTCTTCAAGCGTCTTCTCACCGAAGTTCGAGATGCTGAGGAGGTCTGCACGCGTGCAGTTGAGGAGGTCTCGAACGGTGAAAATGCCACGTTCTTCGAGACAATTCGTCGTGCGAACCGTGAGGCCGATTTCCGCGGTGCTCATTTCGAGCTTGGACATCAAGCTTTCGGATTCTTGAGCAGCAGCATTCAGAGGAATTCGCGTCATGGGTTCCCTCCCAGGCAATAGAGTGGAGAATGGTTACGGTTCTTCCCTGGAACCGTTATTTGGGTCATTCGATGGCGGCGACTGCGGCGCCACGTCCCTCGAACTTGAGTTAATATACTCGTCGCGCCAGGTTTGCACAGGACTTTACAAAAGATTTACGGGAACAACACCCGTAGTGCTAGCACTTGGTCGTCAACCAATCACCTCCTTTCAGCACGTAACGGATGACAGCAGATCCCCATCAATCGCTTACCGATCCGCAGCGCGAAGCGGTGTTGCACGTCGACGGACCGCTGCTGGTCTTGGCAGGTCCTGGTAGCGGCAAGACGCGAGTTATTACGCATCGAATCGCCAATTTGTTGTCCTGTGGGGTTCGCGCTTCCAACATCGCAGCGCTTACCTTCACCAACAAAGCGGCCGACGAAATGCGGTCTCGGCTGGATCGCTTGGCGCCGGGCGAACATGTTTCGATCGGAACGTTCCACCGTTTTTGCGCGCGACTCTTGCGGCAATACGCAGAGTATCGGGGCCTGCAGCCGAACTACACGATCTACGACGCCAGCGACTCTTTGTCGCTGCTGAAGCGAACGATTCGCGAGACCGACGTCCAGCTGACGCACGCCACTCCGGAGCAGGTCGCCTCGGCGATCAGCTGGGCCAAGAACCATCTGATCACCGCCGATCGCTACACCGGCGGGGTAAACGCGACCGGCTCGATCGTCGAGCGGGTTTATCCCAAGTACCAAGCGGCCCTGCAGCAGGCCAACGCGGTCGACTTCGACGATCTGTTGATGCATGTGACGTTGCTGCTAAAAGAAAACGAAGAGCTGCGGTCTTCGCTCGACGATCGCTTTCGCTACATCCTGGTTGACGAATACCAAGACACCAACCTGCCGCAGTACGCCATCGTGCGGGCCCTGTCGATCAATCACCCGAACTTGGGCGTGACCGGCGATCCCGACCAATCGATCTATGGCTGGCGCGGCGCCAATCTGAAGAACATTCTGGAGTTTGAAAGCGACTTCCCTGATGTGAAGGTCGTCCGGCTTGAGCAGAACTACCGCAGCACGCCCAACATCTTGTCGGTCGCCGACGCCCTGATCGCCAACAACAAGCAGCGAAAGAAGAAGTCGCTGTTTACCGACAATCCGCCCGGCAAGGCGGTCCGCCTGATCCAATACTCGACGCACAAAGAAGAAGCCCAGGCGATCGCCGCTCGGATTTCGGCCAACGTCGCGCAAGGCAAACGGCGACCGCGCGACTACGCCATCTTCTATCGCATCAACGCGTTGTCACGGACCTTTGAAGATGCGCTGCGTCAGCAAGGGGTGCCGTACAAGATCGTCAGCGGGGTCGAGTTCTATCACCGCAAAGAGATCAAGGATCTGCTCGCTTACGCGCTGCTAATGAACAATCCCCGCGACGACGTGGCGTTTGAACGAATCGTCAACGTCCCGCGGCGGGCGATTGGCAAAGCGACGCTGCTGAAGCTGCGGGTGCACGCAGCGATGGAAGGGATTTCGATGCTCGACGCGGCTCGCGAAGCGGGCATGGTCGACGGGCTCGGCAATCGCGGCGCGGTGGCGCTGGCGAAATTTGTCGCCCTGTTCGATCGACTGTCGACGAAGATCAACGATCCGGTCGAAGAGATCCTTGGGTTCATCCTTTCCGAGACCGAGTTCAAAAAGCAGTACGAAGATTCGGACGACGTCGAAGACCAGAGCCGGCTCGAAAATATCGAAGAGCTCCTTTCTTCAGCCCGCGAGTACGACGCCGAGCATCCGCATGACGGTACGCTGGAGCACTACCTGGAAGAAAAGACGCTGGTCAACGAGACCGACGACTTTGACGCCGAACTCGACCGCGTCACCCTGATGACGCTGCATGCGGCAAAGGGGCTGGAGTTTCCGGTCGTCCATATTGTGGCGATCGAGCAAGGGCTGCTGCCGCACGAGCGATCCCGCGAGAATCCGGACCAGTTGGAAGAAGAGCGGCGGTTGTTGTTTGTGGGGATCACCCGGGCCGAAGAAGAGCTCGACATCAGTCTGGCCCGGTATCGCGACTTCCGCGGGAAGCGGAATATGACGATTCCGAGTCCGTTTTTGATGGAATTGCCGCGGGAGGAGATGGAAGTCACCGAAGAGCAGACCGCCTTTGGAGGGGATTTGAGCTACGAAGAGACTTACTTCCCCGAATTTCCCATATCGGGCCAAACGTCACTCGATCCGCCAAGACCGACGCCGCCGCTCGGGATTACAAATATACGTACGGCCGCTGATCTGTTAGGCGATCGAGGAGACGAGGCGAAACCGCGCGTCGAACCGAACGCTTTTGTACAGGGAATGGTCGTCACCCACGACGAGTATGGACTTGGCAAGATCGTCGCCCTGAGCGGCGAAGGCGCCAAGCGAACCGCGACGGTGCGGTTTGCCGGAGGGGCAGGGGAGAAGAAGTTCCGCCTGGCCTACAGTCCGCTCCGACCTGCCAACTCCAACCGGCCGTAGTCGCACGGCGTCGTCCCGAAGAGAGTTTTGTGAAGTACGAAAAGATCGCCCAGCTGAAATCGGTAGAAACGTTTCGCCAGCGGCTGCAGACCCTGGGGATCTCGCTGCCCTGTGACGATCAAATCTTGACGGCCGAAGCGGGTTCGCCGCTCGCCGAGCCGGTGAAGTGGGGAAACCTGACTGCCGGAAATCGCTGGACGATTCATCCGATGGAAGGTTGGGACGCCAACCACGACGGCTCGCCGACCGAACTGACGCTCCGCCGCTGGCACAACTTTGGGCTCTCGGGCGCCAAGATGATCTGGGGAGGCGAAGCGGCGGCCGTTCAGCCGGATGGTCGCGCCAATCCTCGTCAAACGATGGCGATCGATAGCAACATTGACGGACTCGCCCAGCTGCGCGGCGCCGCGCTAAACGCTCATCACGAAGCGTTCGGCTCAACCGACGATCTGATCATCGGTTTGCAACTGACGCACTCGGGCCGCTTTTGTCGCCCCAGTCCTGACAACCAATTGCGTCCCCGGATCGCCTATCACCATCCGCTGCTCGACCCGAAGTTTCATATCGAACCGGGCGACGACTCCGTCGTTTGGACCGACGACGAGATCGAAGGTTTAATCGACAGCTACGTCAATGCGGCGCGGCTGGCCCGCGAAGTTGGCTATCAGTTTGTCGACGTCAAGGCGTGTCACGGCTATCTACTGCACGAGTTCCTGGGAGCGCGGCTGCGGCCAGGCAAATTCGGCGGCGACTTTGAGGGGCGGACCCGCGTGCTGAAGACGATTATTCAGCGGGTCAAGTCAGAACTGCCTGGCATCGAAGTCGGCGTTCGCTTGAGTGCGTTCGATTTCGTCCCGTATCAACAGGGAGACGCGGTTGGCCAGCCGATGGACTTCACTGGCTGTCTGCCGTACCAATGCGGATTCGGATCCAGTCCCGACAACCCGCTGGAGATCGACCTGACCGAGCCGATTCGCTTGATTCGCGAACTGGGAGAACTGGGCGTCATCGGCGTCAACATCAGCTGCGGCAGTCCCTACTACAATCCGCACATCCAGCGGCCGGCGATCTTCCCGCCGAGCGACGGTTATCAGCCGCCCGAGGATCCGCTGGTGGGCGTCGCGCGAATGATCGACGTTGCCCGGCAATGTAAAGAAGCGGCGCCTGACGTGACGATGGTCGCGACTGGTTTCACCTACTTGCAAGATTATTTGCCGCATGTCGCCCAAGCGGTGGTCCGCGAAGGTTGGGTCGACAGCGTCGGCCTAGGCCGAATGGTTCTATCGTTCCCCGATCTGCCGGCAGCGACGCTGTTGGAAGGGGAAATGAAGCGGAAGAAGGTGTGCCGGACCTTCAGCGACTGCACCACCGCGCCGCGCAACGGGATGGTCTCGGGCTGCTATCCGCTCGATCCGTTCTACAAAGATCGGGACGAAGCGAAGAAGATGCGCGAGTTGAAGAAGGCGCAAGTTCCGACTGGCGCTTAGCAAGCGATCGGACGCGTCAACAGCGGCGAACGACTTTTCTCAATAGATCTAGCGACGGCGATGTTGGAAACAGTGCCGCTGGGAGTCGCCGTAGAGCGTAACTGCCTGTTGAAAAATGCCATCGTGGCATTTTCCAACCTCGCCAGGCTCAGAGCATAGCTCTTCGCGGCTCGCAAAATAACGACGTAAGTCGTTATTTTGGGATCGCATCCGTGCGATCACGCAGTCCGTCGAGAAAATCAACGGACTGGTAAGGAATCAAACGATCCTGGGCTGCTGCGCACAGAGGTTATCAGTTGGCCGGCGTATTCGGCATGAATTGTGTAGTTTTTCGGTTTACGATGCGCCTGAAACATCTTTTGGGCTCATTTTATTTCTAGGAACTCCGCTTATGGTCAAGAAATCTGGTTTCACACTTGTTGAATTGCTAGTGGTGATCGCCATCATCGGCGTCTTAATCGCGTTATTGCTACCGGCAGTACAGCAGGCGCGTGAATCGGCTCGGCGAATGCAGTGCTCGAATAATCTCAAACAATTGTCGCTCGCACTGCACAATTACCACGACGTGCACCAAGTCTTTCCGCCGGCGGCGCTAATGCCTTCCTCCGACCGGAAAGGGGGCGCCTCATGGTTGACGCGCCTGTTGCCGCAAATGGAGCAAAACGCCGCCTACGACCAGATGACCTTTGTTGACACCGACTGGACCGATCAGATCGGGCCGAACCGGAACTGGCAGGTTACCAGCACCCTGCGAGTCCCAGCGCTGAATTGTCCGTCGAGTCCCATGGAGACGACCCGGAAGCGAGCGACCTCTGCCGGTACCCAGGCCCTGGGCGCCCCGACCGAAATCGAATACCAGGTCGCTGACTATGTCGGCAACGGCGGCAGCTATTTCAGCGGCGCCAACGTGAATCAAGACGTCCAACCGGGTGAGTGGGGCATCTACGGCTATGTGACTTGGAACGGAACGCTCGTTTCCATCGACGAAAAGAATTCGCAGGCGATCGGGTTCCGCGATATCGTCGACGGAACCAGCAACACCATTACCATCGGCGAGCAGTCCAGCTTCTACAATGGGCCATCGTGTGCTGCAGGAAACTGCGACTGGCGCGGCGGCAACTGGGATGGCGGAGCATGGTCTTGCGGCGTCGGAGGTTGGGACGAATGGTGGCTGAACGTCGCCACGATTCGACATGGCATCAACTGGAACGGGACCGGTATCGGCCACAATCAGCCTTACTATCGTCATACGATTTTCCGTTCGCAGCATCCCGGCGGGGCCCAAATGGCTCGTGCCGATGGATCGGTGGCGTTCTACGCCGAAACGACCGGTCTGCAAACGTTGATGTCGCTGTTTGACCGTGCCGATGGCGCCGTTATCTACAACGACTAGCTAACGAATTGGAGAGTCAGATGAACTATCAAATCTGGTTAGTCGGATTATCGTGCGCCCTCTTGTTAGGTTGTGGAGCGAAGGGGCCAAAGTTGGCGCCGCTGGAGGGACTTGTGACCAATAACGGAACGCCGATGGCGGGCATGAACGTCACGTTTTCTCCACAAAAGGATGGCGCCGCATCGTGGGGAATCACCGACGCCGACGGAAAATTTAGCCTGAACTACATTGATGGTCGCCAAGGAGTCCTGCCCGGCGAGCATCTGGTTTCCATTTCTGGGGGCGATCCCCTCGCTGGCGATGGAACCTCCTCGCGAGCCTCTCGACGAGCGAAACGCCCCCGCGAATTCCGACAAGTGTTCGAGGTCGCCGCCGACCAAACGTTCGTCGAGATTGATCTAGCGGCGAAGAAATAATTCGCGTTGTTGAAGTTCGGCAACGAGGCTGGCGACTAATCGTCGGCCTCGTTTTTTTCTTGCCAATCCCGCAGCTGGAAACAGACCATCTCTTCGCCATTGCGAACGTAGAGCTTGCCAGCGGCGATGACTGGATGGTTCCACGTCTTGTTCTCGAAGACGCGGAACTTGGTGATCTCGTCATGCCCTTCCGGCGTAGCGTGAATCAGGGCCAGCTCGCCATCTTCGCTGACGATTACCAGCACCTTGGCCTCTTCGACCAACAGCGCCTGGCCGTGACCATAGCGGCCTCCTTTCCAGACGCGATCGCCGGTGGCGACGTCGACGCAGGTAAAGATCCGATCGTCAAAGCCGTAGAAGTGCCCATCCAGCTGAACGAAGTCGTTGAAGTAGGGCTTTAAGTTGCGAGACGTCCATTCTTCAGTCGCCGACCAGTTTTCGTCCGCGTGCCCCACGTCGATCTTGCGGGTGCCCATTCCTAGGCCGGTGCCGACGAAGACCGAGTCATCGACAATCTGCGGCTGCACGACGCGATTGCCGGGCTCAATGTCCCATTCGTTTTCCCACAGCACTTCCCCCGCCGGCGAAATCCCCTGTACGCCCCAGTCGGTCACCATCACGATCTGGTCGTCGCTGGCCAGGGTCGCCAGATGGGGCGAGCAATAGCTGTGTTTTCCTTTGCCTGCGGTCCATTGCTGCTGCCCGGTCTCGGCATCGTAGGCGACGACCGCTTTGCCGGCGCCCGCCTGATCGCCGGCGAAGGCGATCACCAAATTGCCGACGATCAAAGGGGACCCGGCGAATCCCCATTCGGGCGTCTTCGCATTGAGGTCCTCGACCAGGTCCCGTTTCCAGATTTCGGCTCCGTCGACCGCGTTGATGCAAGAGACGAAACCGGAACCTCCTTGCGAGTAGAGCTTGCCGTTGTGAAAGGTAGGCGTTGCCCGCGGTCCCGGCCCGGCGAGCGGTTCTTCGAAGCGGGTCTCGATCGCGTATTGCCAAACGGGATCGCCGGTCGCCGCGTCGTAACAGGTGACGAGCTCTTCTTCGCCCCGCTGCTCCTGGGTTAGGATTTGTCCTCCCACGACGCAGAACGACGACCAGCCGGGGCCGACTTTTTTCCGCCAGACCTCTTGCGGCGGCTGTTTGTCCCAATCGGTGGCGAAGGAGACGCCGCGAACGACGCCATCACGGTTGGGACCACGAAACCCAGGCCAGAACGAAGTCGCCGCGGCAAGCGCCTCGGCGTCGGGCGCGCTATTTGCGGCAGGCGTCTCCTGCATTTCGGCCAGCAGCGTCTCTTCGTTGGTCGGGCTCCAGCGAGTGGCGAAGTCGGCGGTGATCGTTCCCCGCACTCCTTCCATCCGCGCTGCCAGAGCGAAGACGGTCGCCGTCACCATCACGGCGACCAGCGCCGCACGTTGGACGGGCCAACCAAGCGGCATCGCCAACAGGGCGACCAGCCCGCCGGCGACGATCGTCCAGGGAAAGATCACCACGCCCAAGACCATGGCGTTCATCGTGGGGTGGGCGCCGAAGATGCCGATCAAGACTAGGGCCGTCACCAGCGCGATCGCCACCAGGCGTTCCTTCCAAGGGATGCGCGAAAATGCGACCAACCACAGCGCTGTCAGCCCCATTGCGATGAGCGCTCCCCACATCAGCGACATAAAATGGAACAGGGTGCTGGGAGCGATTTGTCCCGGAATGGTAATCGTCGCCAACAGCAGCGCGGCGATCACGATCAGCGGCCACGTGCGCGGACGGGGGGACGGCGCCGCCGCTGCGGTAGCGGAATCGTCGATTTCCGGGGGATTTGTCGAGTTATCACTCATTTTAACGCTCCTGATATCGCCGCCATGGGGTGAATTCGCTATCGATAAGGTTGCGAAACGCAGCTATGCGGAAATTTATAGACCGGTACACAATTTGTCAATCAAGCGCCAATCAAGTTTTCGAGAAGCGATTTTGAAATCAGAAGAAGTAGCCGAGAAAATCGGGCGTTTTGGCAAAGCATTTTCTCAATGGCTGGAAATGGAAATGGCCGCCGCCGGCACGACTGCGTCCCGAGCACGACTGCTGTACGCGCTGAAGTGCGGCGGCACCAGCAAGATGAGCGACTTGAGTCATCGCCTGCAGGTAACGCCCCGCAATATCACGAAGCTGGTCGACGCCTTGCAAAGCGAAGGACTGGTCGAGCGAAACCCGCATCCCGAAGATCGCCGGGCGACCTTAATTTCGCTGACTGATCGCGGCATGTTGACGGTGAAAGAGACGATTCTGAAGAACGACGTTGTCCTCGAATTGTTTGAAGAACTGCCGGATGGCGATCGGGTCGAATTGGGGCGAATTCTGGAGCAATTGCTGGCCGGACTGACGCGACGAGGGTTCTCGGCATAGGGTGCGAATGGCGCAGCTGGCGCGATAAGTCTTTCGCACTCACAATAGTCGATAACCGTTAAATGTGTCTTAACGGGGGTGATATGGCCGTTTGTGTGAGAATTTTCGCCAAAGCTTGACACGAACTCTTTCGTGCACGAAAGTAATGCAAGCACCACTACGTTCGATCTGGGGGCTTGCATGGGAGTTGATGACCCATTGGAGGAACAGATCGCGTTCGCTTTACGGCGAATCATGCGATCGATCGACCTCGAGTCGCGACAATTGTTGCACGAGGTGGGGCTGACTTTCCCGCAACTCGCCGCCCTTCAGGCGATTGGCCGCCTTCAACCGACCACCGTCGGCAAGGTCGCCAGCTCTATTCATCTTGGTCACGCCACGCTCTCGGGCATTCTGGACCGCTTAGCCAAACGAGGTTTGATTGTTCGGCAGCGGAGCGATAGTGACCGTCGCCACATTCGCGTTCAACTGACCGAAACAGGTCAGGCGTTGTTGCAAAAAGCGCCTGCTCTGCTCCATCGTCCCTTCCAGCGCCAACTTGATCGGTTGGAGGTTTGGGAACGGATGCAAGTCGCCGCGACGCTTGAGCGCGTCGCGTCGATGATGGAGAACTCCGGTGGTTGGACTGCCAGCGTGGTCGACATGCAATCAGTCGACGAGGCGGTCGACGAGAGATACGCAAGCGAAAGTGAATCGACACGCCGCTTGCAAAGTAATGAAAGGACTTCGTCGAGGACGGCGAAATGATCCTTCACCCACCCAACGAATCGCGCGTTCGCATTATCGCCTTGATCCGCAAACGCGCGCCACACAGAGGGAGTTAGTAGATGTATATCCAGCTCATTAGTCTTCATGGGCTTATTCGCGGCGCCAACGTAGAAATGGGACGCGATGCGGACACCGGAGGCCAAGTAAGATACGTGCTGGAATTGGCGACCAACCTGGCAAAGATGCCGGGAATTGACGGGGTCGATCTCTTTACCCGCCGAATCAAAGACAAACGAGTTTCCAAGGATTACTCGGAACCGATCGAAGAACTGGGCCCCAATTGCCGCTTGGTTCGTCTGCCTTGCGGCCCCGGCCGTTATCATCGCAAAGAGAAACTTTGGCCCTACGTCGATGAGTTCGTCGACGCGATGATCACCTTCACGCGGAGAGAAGGGAAGACGCCGGCGCTGGTCCACGGACATTACGCCGACGCCGGTTACATCGCCAAGGAAGTCGCTTCGGTCTTCGACGTTCCCTTCGTCTTCACCGGTCACTCGCTGGGCAAGCCCAAGCTAGAGTACCTGACCTCGGAAGGTTGGACTCGCGAAGAGGTCGACAAAGAGTTGGCGATGGAGCATCGCATTCAAGTCGAGCAAGACTGTCTCTCGGTCGCCGATCTGGTGATCACCAGCACCCGGCATGAGCGCGACCAGCAGTACGCCGGCTACTTCAAAGAAGAGGACCTCAACTTCAAGGTGATCCCGCCGGGCACCGACCTGGAACGCTTCTTCCCCTATTACGACTACGAACTGAGCAGCAACTCGATTGATGAGCAGTTCAAGCAGGCCCGGATGCGGATGACGCGTGAGTTGGGGCGGTTCCACTTCGCCTCGGACCGGCCGTTGATTCTCGCTCTGTGCCGGCCGGATCGCCGCAAGAACATCAACGCGCTGATTCGCGCCTATGGCGAGAGCAAAGAGCTGCAAGCGATCGCCAACCTGGCGGTCTTCGCCGGCATTCGCGAAGACATCGAGTCGATGCCGGAGAACGAGCAAAAGGTTTTGAATGACATGTTGCTGGCGATGGATCGTTACGATCTGTACGGCAAGATGGCGATTCCGAAGAACCACAGCTCCGAGTTCGACGTGCCGGAACTGTATCGGCTTGCTGCGTCAAGCCGCGGCATCTTCGTCAACAGCGCCTTCATCGAACTGTTTGGTCTCACGTCGATCGAATCGTCTGCGACCGGTTTGCCGTTTGTCGCCACGAAGGAAGGCGGCCCGCAAGATATCGCCGAAAACTGCAAGAGCGGTTATGCCGTCGACGTGACCGACTCGAAGGCGCTGACCGGCGCGATGCTGAAGCTGCTGACCGATCACGATCAGTGGGACGAGTTCTCGGCCAACGGCGTTAACCTGGTCCGCGAACTTTACTCGTGGGAAACGCACTGCGAGCACTATGTCGAAGCGATTCAAGAGATCATTTCGGCGCCATCGCGAACCCCTTCGGCAGTCGGCAAGCCTGCGGTCGGCCCGCGCATGGTCAATGTTGAGCGGCTCTTGATCACCGATATCGACAACACGCTGTTGGGAGATGACGAAGCGCTGGCTCAGCTGAAGCAGGTGCTAAAGGACAATAAGTCGCGGATCGGTTTCGGCGTCGCCTCGGGACGGGCTTTGGAACTGGTCGATGAGGTCTTAGAGAAGCATGGCATCCACGATATCGATGTGATCATCAGCTCGGTTGGCGCCGAGATCTACTACGGCCCTGATCGGGTGCCGGTCAAAGGTTGGGGCGCCCACCTTCGCTCGCGCTGGAAGCCGGAACGCGTTCACGCTGCCCTCGACGGTCTGCCGTTCCTGCATTTGCAGCCTGAGTCGCATGCTCAGCGAGAGTTCAAGATCAGCTACTCGCTCGATGATTCGCTACCGCCGAAAGAGGCGCTGCCGCTGATTCGCGACGCCTTGTCGCAAACCGGCGTCGCCCACTCTTTGATCTTCTCGCACGGACGTTTTCTCGACATCCTGCCGCATCGCGCCTCGAAGGGAAAAGCGATTCGCTATCTCTCCTCGAAGTGGAATATTCCGCTGACGAATATCGCGACCGCGGGCGACTCGGGGAACGACCTCGACATGCTGACGGGCGAAACCGCCGGCATCGTGGTCGGCAACTACGATCCGGAACTGGAGAAGCTGAAAGAGAGCAAGTCGTCGCGCGTCTACTTCGCCGAAGCTCATTGTGCCGGCGGAATCCTAGAAGGCTTGGAGCATTACGGTTTCATTGGGTCGCCGCGGGCTCACTTGCGGGCGGTTGGCGCTTAGCAGTCCGTTGATTTTCTCGACGGACTGCGTGATCGCATGGATGCGATCCCAAAATAGCGACGTAAGTCGTTATTTTGCGAGCCGCGAAGAGCTACGCTCTGAGCCTGGCGAGGTTGGAAAATGCCACGATGGCATTTTTCAACAGGCAGTTAGTTCAACTTATAGATCCGGCAACTCAAAGTCATCCTCCTGATCCAAGGACGAGAGGAGATCATCCGCTTCGGCGGAGTAGCTCTCCTCGGTTAGGCTCAGATCCTGGGCGATTTGATCCCCCCAGGCGTCCATCGCTTCGACGATCGACGGCATCGAGAGTTGCTCGTTTTCCCCCAGCTGCGAAGCCGCGATATCGGCCAGGGCGTTATTTTTTTGCGTGAGGGCGCCCCCCAGCGAGCGTTTAGGACTCGCTGGTTTTGCGTCGCTGGCGCGTGAACTGGCCAGCTCGTCGATTTCGCCCCCAAACCGCAGGGCGACTTCGGCGGCGATGGCGGCGACTTGAGCCTGAATCGACATCGCTGGCGACGAAGGTTGCAACGTGGGTGAAAGGGGATTCGCATCCAGCGTCGTCGTGACCGAACCGGCCTGCAGCGACTGGGCGATTGCGGCGACGGAGCTAACGATTGAGTCGTTGCTGGGCGCCGCTTGACTGGCGATCGCGCGACTAGGGGTCGAAACGCGGAACGCCTGCGAGACGGTGGTTTGACCATTAGTCGCGGCGACGGTGACGATCACATTGCCTGTAAAGTCGGCGGGGCGATCGACGATGAGCTGGCCATTTTCGATCTTGGCCGAGACGCCTGCGGTCGACTCGACGGCGTTGACCAGCTTGCCGGGGTCGTTGTAGTAGGCCACGTCGAGCGTCGCGAATTTCTCACCGCCGCCAAGATCTCCGGTCCATTTGTAGACGACCGCCTGACTCCCTTCTTTCGTGATGTAGTACCACTGGTAGTTGGCGTCATGGATGAACTTTTCCTGCATGCCAAACGCGTTGTAGGCGTAGTTGGTCCGCGTCAGAAAGAGGTCGTGGACGAAGTTCGCCCGCTGGTCGACCGAGTAGGCGGCCGGGTCAGAGACGGCGGTCGCCGCAACCGACAACGTCGCCCCATCGCCGCCCGAGAGATACGGTTCTAAGTCGAGTACGTAACGCGTCTGGTCGCCGGAAAACTGGCCGTTTGGAATCGGCGCCAGCTCTAGCTTTTGCGACTCGAAGACGACGTCAATCGTGCGAACTTCCGTTCCCTTGGCTCCAATCGCGGTGACCGTCAGCGAAACCCGGCCGGCGAATCCCTCGCGCGGCGTAACCATCAACTTACCGGTATTGGGATCAATCGAAACGTCGACGTCGGCCGCAGGCGCCGTATCGGCGACCTGGTAGAACAGTCGGGGATCTTTGTAGTAGGCCACGTCGAACGTCGCGACGACCTCGCTTCTTACGAAGCTACCTTTCCAGGCGTGCAGCAATGCATGTTCCCCGTCGGTCGTCACAAAGAACCAGGCGCCGCTGGATGACTTCAGGTATTTTTCTCCTTGCCGCTGGGCGTTGTAGGAGAAGTTGGTCCGTTCGAGCCAATCGTCCTGGATAATGCCGAATTGGTTGTCGCCGGTCGAGGTCTTGCCGCTGGGAGTCGCGACCTCAAAGCGAGTCGCCCCCTTGGCGAAATCGTATTGCGAAAGATCAATCTCCAGCGACTCGCCCGCTTCGCCGCTGAACTCCGCCGGCAGCGGATCAAGCACAATCGGAGCGGCGACGTCGATCGAAAACGATTGCGTCGCCGTGGAAGCGCCGTCGGAGACCGAGACCGTGACCAGCACGTTGCCTACGGCAGCGGAGGTCGAATCAAAGCGGAGTACGCCGTCGACAAATTTCACGTCGGCCAGATTGCCGGCCGCGTCGATCGCCGTCACGACGTAGGTCAGTTCGTCTCCGTCGCTGTTACCGATCGCCAGCGGAATCTCTAGCGATTCTCCCTGCTCCAGCGATTGATCATTGATCGAACCTAACTCGACCGCCTCGTTGGTGACCGTGACGACAAAGTCTTCCCAGACCGTTTCATCGCCGCGCATCGCACTGACGCGAACCGTAAATTGTCCCGTAAAACCTTCCGGCGTGGTGACCGTCAGTCGCTCGGTTTCGGCGTTCCATGAGACTTCGGCCGCCGCGCTGCCCAGCACTTCGGCCGAGACGCTCGCTTCGCCGTTGGTCTCGACATCGACGTCAAACGAGGATTGCGTATGGTGAACGGTCACGTCGGCGAGCGGATCAATCTCCAGCGGGTCGATTTCGACCGTCTTCGCCACCGTGAAGTGGAGGCCAAACGAGTTGAGCGTACCGACGTCCGAGGCGAACGAATCGCTGACCCGCAGCTTCCACGTGCCGGCGGTCGACATCCCTTCCAACTGCGTAAGATCGCCGGTCGGACGGAAACGACCGGTGAATGGCGCCTTGGCGGTTCCGATCAAGTCGGTGGCGTCGTCATCCAGGATCGTTCCTTTGAACCCATCCCCTGATCCGCCAACCGCCGAGAAGAGCTTGATTTGCGTCCCGTTGGGGGCGATCAGCACCACGGTCAGGTCAGAGTCCCAGGTATGGTCGATGTCGAGCCAGATATCGGCATCGGCGATCTGCAGGTCATCGGAGATCGTCAGCGGAATGTCCATCGAGCCGTAGGTCGGCAATGTGATGGGACCGGTTCTTTCGTAGACGGCGACGTCGGAAAGGTCGATTGAGAAGTGGCCAGAGAGAGCCCCGCCGGCGTTACCATATAGATCCGCAATCGCACCGTCGGCAATCTGGTACGAGACCGTACCATTGTCATACGGCAACTGCAGCCAGAATCGGGCGGTCCGGTCGTTGATCAGGTCGACCTTGGTTACGCTGCCGCTGGAGAGCTGCAAATCGGCGGCGGACAATGTCGCCGGATCGATCGCTTCGCTGAACGTTACTTCGAGATACTTGGGAATGTCATGCAGCGTAGCGCCATCGTCGATGTTCGTACCAACGACCGACAGGTCCGCCGCATCGTAGAAGAACTGGCGGACGAACGCCGAGAGCGCCAGCCCGTCGCCGCTGCGCTGGACCGATCCGGTCAGCAGCTCCATGCGTTGCGCTCCTTGCGCGGTAATCGGAGACTGCGAGAAATGGAACGTGACGGTGTCGCCGTCCACAATCGTCATGCTGTCGGCGGCCTGGCCGTTGACCAGGAAGTCGGAAGGGGACAGGGTCGCCGGATCGAACGAACCGCTGAAGTCGAGCGTGAAGTCGGAAAGGGGAGAATCAACCGATGCGTTTTCTGCGATCGAGGCGTCGTTTACCGTGAAATTCAGTTCCTGCAGCGTCCCCAGCGCGTTCAGGCGTCCGCCGGTCGAAACCTTCCCCTGCAGCCCGGCGACGTTATCGGCGCCATCCAAAATCGCCGCTTTGATCTGATCCATCGTCGCCGAAGGATTGGCGGAGTAGGCCAGCGCGATAACGCCCGAGACGTGCGGCGCGGCCATGCTGGTGCCGCTGAGCGAAAGGTAGCGGCCGCGGGTAATCGTGCTGACGATGCTCACGCCGGGAGCGGCGATGTCGACGGTTTGGCCTCCGTAGTTGCTGAAGTTGGCGAGCTGGTCGTTGTGGTCGGTCGCAGCGACCGAAATGACGTTGTCCAGTCCGTAATTGGCGGGATACTGCGGCGTGACGTCGTTGTTGGCGCCGTTGTTGCCGGCAGCCGCGACGAACAAGATATCCTCGTCGCCGCTCGCTTTGATGGCGCTATACAGGGCCGAACTATACTCGCCCCCTCCCCAGCTGTTGTTGGTGGCGACCACATTGACGCCATACAGCTTTTTCATCATCGTCGCGTAGTTGAGCGCCCGAACGGCGTCGGCGGTGCTGCCCGAGCCTGATGCGCTCAGAAACTTCAGCGCCATGATCGAAGCGGACGACGCGACGCCGACCACTCCTTGTCCATTGTCCCCTTCAGCGGCGATCGTGCCGGCGACATGCGTACCATGCATGTTGTCGTCCATCGGATCGCCGTCATTGTTCAAAAAGTCATAGCCATAGACGTCGTCAACGAAGCCGTTGCCGTCATTGTCGATTCCGTCGCCGGCGATTTCGCCGGGGTTGACCCACATGCTGTGGATCAGGTCGGGGTGCGAATAATCGACGCCGGTATCGACTACCGCGACGACGACGTTCGGATTGCCGGTAGTTACTTCCCAGGCTTCCGGGGCGTCGATGTCCGCATCGACCGTACCGCCGGTTTGGCCCTGGTTATCGAGTCCCCACAGCGAATCGGCTTGCGTATCGCTGGTCGCCAGGTGCGTCGGCAGCAGCGCGTTCGGTTCAAACGTCTCGACGATCGATTGTCCAGCCAACCAATCGGTGACGGCG
This sequence comes from Blastopirellula retiformator, assembly GCF_007859755.1. Taxonomy (NCBI): domain Bacteria; kingdom Pseudomonadati; phylum Planctomycetota; class Planctomycetia; order Pirellulales; family Pirellulaceae; genus Blastopirellula; species Blastopirellula retiformator. The sequence goes on from NZ_SJPF01000005.1 coordinate 68,029, forward strand.
CTGAGCTCGGCGTCAAAGGTGCGAATCAACAGTTGTCCGCTCAGCCCAAGTCCGCCAATGACTTCAAATTGCAGCGAGTTGCCGTTCAGTAGCGAGGCGACTTCCGACAGCGAATTGATCGAAGCCGACAGCGACGCGTCTAACTGGATGATCCACTCGTCGTTGTAGACGTCGAGCGTCGTATTTTCCCACACCACCTGCGACGTCGACTCGGCGAAGGTGGCGTTGCCGGCGTCGATCTGCGAATGAGTGGAGGTCGAAAGTTGTTCAAACCAGACCGGTGACAGAAAGTTGGCCGTGTCGCTGGCGAACACTTCGCGCACTTCTAGCCGCTCGATCTGCCCGTAGGTCTTGGCGGACGGACTGCTTTTGCCGGGGCGAGGCCGAATTGGCGTCAGCGCGTATCTTCGAAAGAGAGACATACCAGTTTGGGGCGGGAAAAATTCGCGGGAAGTCGGAGGGATGCGCCTTTATCAAGGCGCAGTTGGCCATCGTCTGGCGACGAAGGTGACCGCGAAAAGATAGGTCGACCGTTACGATTGGTCGAACCGCGAAACGAATATCCGCGGCTAGTTCGGGTCCGATTTTGCGTTCGATAACGGTTGTGACGACCGACCTAACCAATGCGAGCGGTCGTTGCGTTTTTTCGTCTTTACGCAAGTTTTTCGCGACAGACGGCGCGAGCCGCTTGGAACGGGTCGCCTTGTCAAGGAGCCAGGAGAAAGTGGTCGAGCTTCCCGTTCTGCCGAGTCGACCATTGATGCCCGAGGCCGCTCTCGAGCACAAACTCTACCTGATGACCGGCCGACTTCAATTCGGCGACGTCAACGCGAACGGCGTCCGCCGCCGAATCGGCGTCTCCCACGATCATCAGGATTGGCGCTCGGGCGGTGAGCTTTAGACCCGCGGGGCTTGCGCCAGAGTGGGCGACGACGCCATCGATATCTTCGCACGCTTCGCAAGCGAGCAGCGCGAACGTCGCGCCGTTGGACATCCCGACCAGGCAGACGCGTTCCACCTTGAGTTGGCTCTTGAGCCTGTCGACCAGACGCTGGACAAACGGCAAGTCGCGGTTATTCGCGCGGCTCTCGGCAAGGACATCGATCGTGTTCCACATGCCTAACCGGGTTTCGGGATAGACGACGTACGCCTGTCCGGTGGCGGCCAAGCGATCCAGACCCGAGTAGTCGGCCATCGCCTCTGGCGTATCGCCAATGCCATGGAGCGCAACAACCAACAGCGCTGGAGCGCTTGCGGCCCTGGCCGGTGCAACCAGACGATACCGCCGCACCTCTTCGCCGACCGTGATGGTCTCATCGGTTACTTTTTTGCTGGGATATCGACTCCAGAGCCAGAACCCACCGCCCGTTACCAATGTTGCCACAAGGAGATAAATCAGGCGACGACGGTGGCGATTCAAAGGAGGCATGGCGATGGAGATTGCAAAGTGGATGAGATGAAGGCGGCTGCGTGGTTTTGGTGTTTTCCAGCGATTAGTTAAGGTGCGTATTGTCGTGATGTAAAGGAAGAAGTTTGGGGTAAAGGTTTGACTTCTAGGGAGTAGGCAAGTAGCATCGCCTGGGTAGTTCTTTTGGCGGCGGCTGACGGATTGGCTGACCTTCTGCTCGCTTCTGTGGAATCATCTTATGTCGAACGAAACGGCAGTCACGAGCCCTGCCCCGGAGGATGTGACGGGAGAGATCAGTCGCATCCCTCACATTGAACCTCTCTTTGAAGATGTCGAGTTCGTCTCGGAATATAGTCGGCTGACCAAACGGTATGCCGGCGCCGACTACGAACCGATTTTGAAGTTCGCCCTCGCTGAACTGAAGCAGGTCGAACAACCACGCGTCTTGGAGCTGGGGCCTGGTCCCGGTTGGATTGGAATCTCGCTCGCCAAACGTCGCAAGGACATTCGCGTGACTGGCATCGATATTTCCAACACCTATGTCGATATCGCCAACGAAAATGCGGCCCACGAGGGAGTCGATGATCGCGTCGATTTCCGAAAGGGAGACGCTTGTAGTCTAGACGACTTTGCCGATGGCACGCTCGACGCGGTGATTTCGAATCAGAGTTTTCACTATTGGGAGCCGCCGACGGCGGTGTTACGTGAGGTCGCCCGCGTCCTGAAACCGAACGGAGTTTTCTGCATTGGCGATGATCGTCGTGATCTGACGTTCCTGGCCAGCTTCATCGTTTTGCTGACCAAGTGGTTTCTGACCGCCAGCGTCCGTGAGAGTTGGATGCGTTCGCTGCAGGGAAGTTTCACCGCGGCCGAAGTGAAGGAGATCATCGAGCGATCGGAATTGAAGCATGACGCCCAGATCAAGCTCTACCCACGCATGTTCTTCGTGCAGGGACGATTGAAGAAATAGTCCGTCCCTGTAGTCGCACTCGACGCCTCCTGCCGACGAGGAGGCGTTTTTTGTGCGCTTAGCAGTCCGTTGATTTTCTCGACGGACTGCGTGATCGCATGGATGCGATCCCAAAATAGCGACGTAAGTCGTTATTTTGCGAGCCGCGAAGAGCTACGCTCTGAGCCTGGCGAGGTTGGAAAATGCCACGAGGGCATTTTTCAACAGGCAATTAGACGAGCAAATCGGACAGCACGCGACCATGCACGTCGGTCAGCCGGCGATCGATCCCGTCGTTGCGAACCGTTAGGCGGCGATGGTCGATCCCCAACAGATGCAAGATCGTCGCATGGATGTCATAAACCTGCGTCGGGTTGTTGCGATCGATCGGCTTGTAGCCCCACTGGTCCGACGGACCGTAGCTGACGCCTCCGCGGATTCCGCCGCCGCATAGCCAATTGGTGAAGACGTAGGGGTTGTGATCGCGTCCTTTGCTTCCTTGCGTGCTTGGCATCCGTCCGAACTCGGTCGTCCAGAGCACGATGGTATCGTCCAGCAGTCCGCGTTGCTTGAGGTCTTGGATCAAAGCGGCGGCGCCGACCGCCATTCCCTGGGCGAGCGGCCCATGGTCGCGTTTGATATCTTCGTGGCTGTCCCAGTTGCGGCGCGGAAAGCCGTTGTCGTTGCCCGACCAAATTTGCACGAAGCGAACTCCACGTTCCAGCAGGCGCCGCGCGACCAGGCATTTGCGGCCAAAGTATTCGGCCTCTTCCGCCGGATTGATTTCGGTGGGGTACTCGGCGCCAGGGCGATCGAGCCCGTACATCTTGAGGATATGCGCCGGTTCGTCGGAGATATCGAGCGCCGCAGGAGCGCTGCTCTGCATCTTGGCGGCCAGTTCGTAAGAACGAATCCGCGCTTCCAGCCGAGAGTCGCCGCTGCGCTTTGACCGATGCTGCTGGTTCAACTTCGCCAGCAACTTCAGCCCGGCTGCATCGCCGGCGGCGGTCACATAGTCGGCGTGGGCATGCAAGTCCTCGATCGGATTGTCGCGCTGGGGGAAGATCGCGGCGCCTTGCGAACTGGCCGGCAAGAAGGCGGAGCCCCAGTTCTTCGGCCCGTTGCTGGCGAAGCCGCGATGATCAGGCAACACGACGAAGGTGGGAAGGTTGTCGTTGATCGAACCAAGGCCGTAGCTGATCCAGGCGCCCATCCCCGGAAACCCAGGACGATCAAACCCGGTCGCTTGCAGGTAGGTCGCTTGCGAGTGGACGCCGGTCTTGCCGATCATGTTGTGGACGAAGGCGATGTCGTCCACACATGCCCCCAGCGGAGCGACAACCTCGCTGATGTGTTTGCCCGACTGGCCATAGGGAGCGAACGAGAATGGCGATTTCATCCAGGGGCCAAGCCCATTTTGAAACGCCTCGACATGTTCCCCAAAGTCCGACTTCTCGCCATGATGTTTGGCGAGCATCGGCTTGTGATCCCATAGGTCGATGTGACTGGCGGCGCCCGCCATGAAAAGCTGCACAACCCGTTTGGCCTTGGGCGGATGGTGCAAGACCGAAACGGCGCCCGGCGTTTGGGCCAGCGACTCTTCTTGCAGCATCATCGCCAGGGCGAGACTGCCAAGACTGGCGGAGCCTTGTGCGAGAAAGTTGCGGCGACTGATCATGGGGCGGTTCCGGTTAGTCGACAAAGACGAATTGACTTAGGTTAAATAGCAGCCGACAGAGATTGACCAGGCCATGTCGCTCGGCGTAAGCGACCATCTCGGCCCGCTGCGCTTCGTCCGGCGATTGACCGGTGGCGAGCAGCACGCCGCGATCGACTTGCTCGGGCAGGGTGGGGCGCTCTTGTTGCAGTCGCTCGGCAAATCGCTCGGCCATCAGCAGGTTGAACGGATTGTTCAGCAAGGAGAGAGCCTGGAGCGACGTGAGCGTTTCGTTGCGGCGCGGCGTGCTTTGCGACGAGTCGGCGCAATCAAGCGTCGTCATCCAAGGGTCGGGCTGCGAGCGCACGATAAACCGATAAATGCTGCGGCGATGCGTGGCGGGATCGGACGGATCGAACTTGTGGTACTCGTAGTGGGGCGAGTGGGTCGTTTTCTCGAGCGCGAACAGGTAGAAACCAGGGCCGCCCATTTTGGCGTCGAGAACGCCGCTAACCGCAAGAATCGAGTCGCGGATCTCCTCCGCTTCGAGCCGGCGACGATTCATCCGCCAGAGATATTGATTGCCCGCGTCGAGCTTGGCCTGGGCAGGGTCATGTTCCGATGATTGCCGATAGACGCTGCTGGTCACGATCAGACGATGTAGCTTTTTCCAGGATTGCCCGTTGTCGCGAAACTCACACGCCAGCCAATCGAGCAGTTGCGGGTGGGTTGGTAAAGCGCCCATTCGACCAAAGTCGTTGGGGGTGGCGACGATGCCGTCGCCAAAGTGATACTGCCAGATCCGATTGACGATCGACCGCCAAACCAGCGGATGCTCGTCGGCGGTTAACCAGAGGGCGACTGCCGCCCGTCGCTCTCCTTCGCTCAGATCGCTAGGTAGCCGCCAGGGGGAGTTGGCGTCCAGCGGCAACACGCCGGGGGACATTTCCTTGCGAGGATTTTGCACGTCTCCCCGATGCAGCAAGCGAATCGTGCGCGGCTTCCCGCCGGTCGCCTTGAAGTTTCCCTGCGCGGGAAAGTTGGTCGCGGCGGCGTAGACCATGCGACTTGGCGGAAGCTTGGCGATGTCGCGATCGATCGCCGCCAGCGATTGTTGCAGCTGGGTGCGCTGTCGCTCTCGCTCGGGAGGGATCAGCTTGGAACGTTCGGCGGTTAGCGCTGCGATCTTGGTCGCTCGACGCGGATCGGTATCGCGAGCCCACAGGCCATCGGTCAAATTGGTGCGAGCCCAACGGACCGGCGCTTCGATCGAGTCAAGCGCGCGAACCTTGGCGCCAAGTGCGACGTTCTCGCCGGCGGGGTTGAGCGCTTCCAGCTCGGCCAGGGCGAAGATATAGTCCTTGCTGCGTTCGCCGAGTTGCGTGGCGGTCACGCGGAGGAAGCGAAACGGCTGGTTCAGGTTCTCAAGTGATACCGGCGCCAAGCCGGGGTTCGGATAGTCGGCATCGGTAAAGTCGGCGATGATGAGCCACTCGCCTGCGTTCTGTGCAGCCTGGACCTGAAAGCGAACCGGAAATCCAAACCCCGCGCCGATGCCGGCAAAGTCGTCATGGCAGGGATGTAGGATCAACTCCTTTATCGTTGTTGGCTGGCCAAGATCGACTTCCACCCACTTCGCATTGGTCCGGCTCGCGACAATCGCGCTGTGATAGCCGAACGCAGGCGCCTTATCGACCGCCCCGTTTGACTTCAATTCGGCCAGCGCCTTGTCGATCTCCGGCAAGCGAGGACCGGCCGCCTTGTTAATTTGTTGATCGAGTTCGGCGAGTTCCGATCGAAGCTCCGTCTTCCGTTTCTCCAGCTCTCGCTTGCGGTCTGTGACTTCCGGAGCTTGATCGTAGGGGCGTTCCGCACGATCAATTGCGGCGAAGGCGGCCTGCAGGCTGTAGTAGTTTTCCTGCGTGACCGGATCGAACTTGTGATTGTGGCAGCGTGCACACTGGACCGTCACGCTGCAGAAACTGTTGATGACGTTGGCGACGACATCGTCACGGTCGAGGTTGCGGGCAACCTTGCCATCGATCTTCGACTCAGGCACCTCAACATGGCCGATAAAGTCCCAGGGGCCGGCCGCTAAGAAACCGAGCCCGAGAACACCGTCCGGCTCGCCAGGGAAGAGGACGTCGCCGGCGACTTGCTCTTGAACGAAACGGGCGTAAGGTTTGTCCTGATTCAGCGAACGGATCACGTAGTCGCGATAAGGCCACGCGTTAGGACGCAACTTGTCTTTGTCATAGCCGCACGTGTCGGCATATTTGACGACGTCCAGCCAGTGCCGCGCCCAGCGCTGCCCGTAGTGATCGGATGCCAGCAGGCGATCGACTAGTTTCTCGTAGGCGTCGGGATCGTCGTCTTGCTCGAAGGCGGTGATCTCTTCGGGCGTTGGCGGTAGGCCGATCAAGTCGTAGGTAACGCGGCGGATCAAGGCGCCGCGATCCGCTTCGGGAGATGCATGCAGGCCACGCGATTTCCAGGCCTGGGCGATGAAATGATCAATCGGCGTGCGGGCCCAGTCGCCGCCAGTATTGGGAATGTCAGGGCGAACCACCGGCTGATACGACCACCAATCGAAGTCGGCCACTTCCGGTTCCTGCAAAACGAACCGATCCGGCCAGCGGGCGCCATCCTCGATCCACTTGGCGATTGTCTTTCGCTCGGCCGCATTCAGCGGATCGGCGTCTTTGGGCATGTCGGCGGCGCCGTTTTGGGGCGTGATCAATTCGATCAGGTGACTGTCGGCGGCGTCCCCCGGCTCGATGTATCCGTCGGCAAAGGCAGACTCGGCGGTGCTGAGCGAAAAATCTCCCTTCGGGTCGTCACCGCTGTGACAGCCAAGGCACTTTTTTTCCAAGATCGGGGCGACTTGCTGGGAAAAGAAATCGGCGGCATGCGTGGCGTCTGCGGCTAGCAAGAGAAACCAACCCGCAATCGCGACGCTGCGGACGATCGTAGCAGGCAATCGGAAATACATGGTGGGCAGTACCAGGCGGGAAAGGAGGTGATGAGGGGCGTTCACTAAGAATTGACCCGATCGACGCCCAATTGGTACCTAAAAAATGTCGTCAGACGTTTTTTGGGGGGTACTAAATCGCGGCTGGCCGCGCCATACCCTTAATAGCCAGTCCTCGACTTGCCGTCGTGCCGAGAGGAGAGCGAGTAGAATGAAGGATCCGCGATTCTGCGAGACGAAATAGCAAACCGCTGTGCCAGACAAGTCCCCCGCCAATTCGGCCGAATACGAAGCGTTTCTTCGTCTATTCACCCGCGATCAATTGCGGGTGTTAGCCTACATTCGCGCGCTAATCCATGATCATGCGGTCGCCAATGACGTCTTCCAGGAGACGAGTCTGGAACTGTGGCGAAGCTTCGCGACGTTTCGGCGAGATGAGGAGTTCGCTCGCTGGGCGCTCGGAATTGCCAGACACCAGGTGCTGAAATATTGGCGGACGCGCGATCGAGATCGGCATGTTTTTAGTGAGACGCTGCTGGCCGAACTTTCGACCGTCGCGATTGACAGGGTGGGCGAAATGGAGCCGCGGCAACAGGCGCTCGACCAATGTGTTGGCCAGCTTAGCGATCGTCAGCGAGAGCTCATTCGATTGTTTTACGGAGAGAATCAGTCGGCCGCCGCAATCGCCCAGGCTTGGGATCGTTCGGTCCATGCCGTTTACAAGTCGCTGAAGGTGATGCGCCGCGCGCTGTTGCAATGCGTCGAGTCAAAGCTGAGCGGCGAGACGGGCTGATGAGTCGCCAGACAGAAAGAACCACGTGACCAACGACCAGCAAATCTTGGAACTGACCGATCGACAGTTAAACGGCTCGGCAACCGCTGAAGACGTTGCTCAGCTAGAGCAATTGCTGTCCAACGATCCGGCCGCACAGGTCGCCTATCTGCGGTATGCGCTGCTGCATGGTCAATTGTCCCTCTCTTCGCCTGCTCTGGCGGCGACCGCCGAGAAAACCAAGGAGCCAATCTCGAGTGCGCCGAAAACGACGCGACGCGATTGGCGGTTGGTCTACCTCTCGATCGCGACGGCCGCTTCGGTGTTGTTAGCGGTGGGAATCGTCACGACGAAACTGGTTCGCTCAAACGTCGATCTTCCTCCGCCGACGCTCACGGACGCCCGAAGCGGCTACGACAATCGTCAGCCGCCGCTCGGAATGGTCGGCAAGTTGGGCGCCGACGAACTCGGCCCGATGACCTTGTCGGTAGACCAGGGCGAGACCGAGTTCGCGTCCAACGGCGGCGCTAGCGTCCGGGTGACCGGACCAGCGATGTTGGGAGTTCCTTCGCGCAGCGGCGGCGTCTTGTACAACGGCGTTGTGCACGCCAAGCCCGATGGTCCGGAGTCGCGGTTTTCGGTCACTGCCGCCAACCTGCGGGTGGTCGATTCCGGCGCCGAGTACCAGGTGGCGATGCTCGACGATCGGCATATTCGCGTCGAGGCGCTAAGCGGGCAGGTCGACGTGCAGGCGCGGATTCGGCGACCGCTTTACTATTGGAACTTTGATCAAAGCGGGCAGAACGCCGAGCAAGCGGTTCCTACGCCGATGACCTGGGGCAAGCGGACGACCCGGGCGACAGGCATCGTTGGCGATGGCGCCGCGGCGTTCGAGAACTCACCAGAATCTTACTTGCAGAGCGACGAAGGAACCGGCGGCGAAGTCGGTGAAGGAGGCATGGCTTGCAGCAGCGGCATCACGCTGGAAGCGCTGTTTATCTCCAACTGGTCCGGGAAGCAGTTTGACTACGACGAGATCTTTCGGAAAGAAGATGGCGTCTATCGCATCCTGCTTTCGTTTCAGAACGATGGAGACGTTGGCGATTACGACACGCCGGAAGTGACGCCGGGGCCGTGTCTATCGTTTGGTCTGTATATCGAGAACCAGGGGTATAGCGAGCTTGATATGCCGCTTGATGGTCGGGAAGGTCGACCGACGGTCGAGGAGCTAACCGATGGAAATCCTCATCATGTGGTCGCCACCTACGACAGCTTCAGCGGCAAGAAGTCGCTTTACATCGACGGGCGACTGCGGTTTGGGCATCAATTTCCGGTTGGCGGCTTGGTGCTGTGCGGCGGATCGGCGCCGGCGGTCATCGGCAACATGTGGCGGATGCAAGAGCCATTCGCCGGTGTGATTGATGAAGTGGCGCTGTATGACTTTCCGCTGACGCCACAGGAGATTGAAACGCATTTCGCCAACGCTTCGGCGGGCGTCTCTTATTTTGGCGTCGCGGCTGGACCAATCGATCCGGCCCGCTGGCGCTCCGTCACGTTGGTGACGGCCGGAATGCCGCAGGTGTTTGACAAGCAGACCGGCGAACCGGTCGACGTGTTGATTCCGTAGACTAGCAGTCTGTTGTTTTTTCAACAGGCAGCTAGATTAACTTTTGACCTTATAGCCGATCGCCGTCAGCGTTTGCCGAACCCTTGCCGCGTGATCCCCTTGGATCTCCAGCAGGTTTTCCTTCGGTTTCACGGTACCGCCGCTGCCGCAGTCGGCTTGCAGACGTTTCAGCAGCGCGGGCAGATCGTTGGCGCCGTCGGTCAGCCCGGTGATGACGGTCGCTTTGCGGCCCCCTTTGCGTTTTTCGATCTTGATGACGGCCGTTTGCTTGTCAGGCGGCAAGCGGGCCGCTTCGCGGGCCTCTTCTACGGCTGCCGCTTCACGGCGAGCGGCGCTGGCCGCTTTTTCGGCCGGCGTGCAAACACACTCCGATTCCAATTGACCACAGTCGTCGCACTTCGGCGGAATATCGAATTGGGTTCCTGCGAACAGACGCATCTGCACCAACCTAAGCTACAACAAGGCATCGAGAAAACGGCCTTCTATTGTAGCAGATTCGATTCGATCGACCGGACGCCGGTCGCCCCGTCTATTTGGACGCCGACTTTGGCTGGGGCATCTCGAGATACGCCTTGGCGTAACGCTTCCCCAGTTCGCGGTACGATGCGGCGTCGAAGTGAACGTTGTCCCCTTTGTGGTTCAAGCCGTCTGACGAAACGAACAAGGCGTTGTCGTGGGTTTCGGCGTAGTGACGCTGGGCCTTGTCGACCGCATGCGTGCTCTCGGTCCAAGGGCGACCTTCAAATTGGCCGAGCTGCCCAAGGATGAACGGCGCGTCGGGGACATCCAGCTCTTTCCGCAGGCGGTCGACCAGCTCGGTCAGGTTCTTTTCGTACGCCTTCGAGCGCGTGGGATTGGCGTCCCCTTCCCCTTGGTGCCAGAGGATGCCGCACAGCGTGCCTGACTCGAGCGCCTTTTTCGCCCGGGGCAACATGTCGTCGTACGGATGGGTTTTGGTCGGGGGATCGTAGGCGCCGGGGACCCAATGCTCGATCGGAGTGCCGCCGACGGCGCACGGGATCAAACCGATCGTGACGTCGGGGTTCGCCTTGGCGATTTCCAGGCCAAAGGTCCGTCCCAAACCGACGCCGGCGATCGACTTGTCAAAGTGAATCGGATCGACCGCGGGGACCCACTCTCCCTGCTTATTGAGCGTCAGGACGCGTGGGTTCGCTTCTTTGTCTTGCGGCGCAACCTTACCGCGGCCCGCCATGTTCGATTGCCCGACTAGCAGAAAGAGCTGGAAATTCTCTTTGGCCGGCAACTCGACCGCATCCGGTTCGGCGGCGATGACCGCAAGCGACGCACACGGTAGCAACAACAGCGACAGCAGGGCAGAGCGAAACGACATGGCGGGTAGGTTCCTGGCGGATCGAAGGATGGCGGGGTGCGGCGGGATTGGGATGCCCGCGGGTGATGAACCCCATTGTAGCTCGATCGGCCAGCCGTTTCACCCGACGTCTCGGGATTAGCGAACCGGGCGTGAATCAGCGGTCGGGGAGTGAAGTCGCGATCGCCCCAATTGTCTGGCGGCAGCGTCATCGCATTCTCGATGTAAACGCGATAGACGCCTGGCTGCTTGTTGAAAAATGCCATCGTGGCATTTTTCAACCTCGCCAGGCTCAGAGCATAGCTCTTCGCGGCTCGCAAAATAACGACTTACGTCGCTATTTTGGGATCGTATCCCTGCGATCCAGCAGCCCGTTGAGAAAATCAACGGACTGCTGGGGGCACGCCGTCGTCTACGTCGAAGGCGCCAAGCTGAAAGGAGCCGTCTGGATGGATCAAGCCCCACGAACCGGAGTCGACGTCGCCGCCTTCCAGTACGACCCGACCGGTGGTCAAGGGAGCCCCATCAGGAAAATGGATCTTCCCTTGAACGGGATGCATCGATTGGCTACCACACCCGAGAAGCGGCGCCAAAAGGGCGACCGCTGATAGGCAGAAAAACGTTCGCAATAGGGGAGACTCACTACATCGCCTTCCAGGGCCCCTCCCAGCGACACGAGTACGCTGGGATTGACGCTGACCGTGATTCCTTGAACCGAGCCGTCGGCAAACAAAAAGTTGCAGGTGCCGGGCTGCCAACTTCCCAGCGCCGGAGAACTGTTGACGCTCAGATCGACTCCTTCTTTGGCCGACCGAGCGAGTCCATAGTTGACCGAGCCGGCGACCCAGTACTCGCCATCGCAGCCCGTTGAGAAAATCAACGGACTGCTAGGCTACTTCGTTAAATAGTCGATCAAGAATTCGGTCGAGTTCCGGTACTTCTTGTCTTTGACCCCCGGGTGGACCAGAACAACTTCGATGTCGTTTTCCTTCAGCTTTTCAGCCAGTTTCACGCCCATGATGCCCGAGTGCGTCGGGTCTTTCGGGGACGAGCCGACGACCGGTTCCTGACCGCCGTAGAACAAGCCGATTGCCGGATCGTCCTTCGAGACGTGGGCCATCGGCGAGTACTCTTCGATCCAAGGCAACAGCGACTCGCGGTCGGCGATCACCGCCTCCAGGTTTTTCAGGCCAAAGGCGTGGGCGCCGTACCTGTAGTTCGGCATCCACTCGCGGAGCGGCTTCGGATCGAGCGTCACCTGGGCGCCATTGACCGCCGCACAGGCGAGACGAGTCGACTCGCGAGCGATCGGATCATCGCTGCTGGGATCGGCCATGTCGTCATGAAACGCCAGCCACAGCGAACTGCACGCGCCGGCCGAACCGCCGGTGGCGCCGATCTTCTCTTTGTCGAGGTTCCACTCGCTGGCCTTCGAGCGGACGAACTGCAAAGCCCGAGCGGCGTCGCTCAGCGGAGCTTTGACCGGCGGCTTTACCCCTTGTTCTTCTCCGTTTTGGACGTAGCGGTAGTTGATCGCGACGACCGAGATTCCCTTGTCGGTAACCGGCTTGGCATTGAACTTTTTGTCACCGCGGCGCCAACCGCCGCCATGGATGTAAAACACGACCGGCGTCGGCTTGTCCGACTTGGCGGGATAGAAATCGAGAACGTTGCGGGGATGATCGCCATACGGGAGATCGTGCAAATCTTTTAGCTCTTCCGCCTGCAGTTGCGATGCGAGCAGCAGAAGAGAAAGGGCAAACAAGAAACGTTTCACGAGATGGGCTCCTCAGGTGGGAAGTGGAAATGTGGATCTCCATCTTCCTGCAATCGAAACCACTTTTCAAGAAGTAGCGTCGTCGTGATGACAATCCGACGCCGCTGGCAACATGACTCGGAACGTCGTACCGGCGCCGACGTGGCTCTCGGCCGTGATCGCGCCTCCATGCGCTTCGACGATCGTCCGGCAGATGCTTAACCCTAGTCCCGCACTGCCAGATTGACGCGAACGGGGCTGATCGACCCGGTAGAAGCGATCGAAAATCTGGGGCAGATCGGTCGCGGCGATTCCCGGCCCGTCGTCCGCGATGGTCAGCACCGCGGTTTCCTCTTCGCAGGTGATCGTGATCGTCGCCATCGTTTGAGGCGGGCAATGGACGGTCAGGTTCGTCAGCAGATTGGTGATGACCTGCCCTAGCTGATCGCGGTCACCGGAGAGAGGGACGGCGCCAAGGTTCGCAGCGACGCATATTTCGTGAGAAGTTAGCAGCAAGGACGTTTGCGCCAGGCAATCTTCGACCAGCGCTTTGAGATCGAACTTTTGGGGGCCGGCCGGGCTGGTTTTGTCGTCGGCCCGAGCGAGCGTTAGCATCGAATCGACCAACTGCCGCATCTGCCGGGTCGCCTTTTGGCAGGTTTCCAGCGCCTCGCGATACTCTTCGGGAGAACGCTCGCGCGCGAGCGCCAACTGCTGATGCATTTGCAGTACCGCCAAGGGGGTTCGTAACTCGTGCGACGCATCGGCCGTAAACTGACGTTGGCGGGCGAAGGCGGCTTCGAGCCGAGCGAATGTGTCGTTCAAAATGTTCGCCAAGTCGGCCAGTTCCAGGTCCATTCGCTCGGTTTTGATTCGATCGGCGAGATTTCGCTCTCCGATGTCCGCGGCGACGCGGCGAATGTCGAGCAGCGGCCGGATGCTATGGGACGAAACCAACCAGCCGCCGATCAAGCCGATCGCAAAAACGACGACGCCGGTGGTACAGATCAAAAGTAGGATGTTGCGAATGTCGCGAACGTCGGGGCCGATGTAACGGCCAACCAGCACGATTGCATCGTCGGCGCCTTGCCCGTACGCTTCGCGGAATAGCCCGCGATTGCGGTACGTGATGCGTCGGGCAATCGCTTGGGCGTCGATGGTCGGCGGCGCGAGCTCGCCAATCTCCGCCGTGGTCGACAAGGCGGCGGGGCTGCCGTTGAAACGCCAGATTGCGAAGTAGGGAGCTTCATACGGATGGGCGATTTTGCGCGGAGCGAAGGTCGACGGCACCCGCAGGTCGGCGTTCAGCTTGGCGATCGCGTCTCGCAGTCGCTGCGTGTTGGCCTCGCTGGTCGGGGCGCCATGCAGGAGACCGTCGCGCGTTTGCCGATCGGCGGCGCGCAACTGGCCCATCAATACCTCGACGGCGCTCGACAGTTCGTTGTCGATCTCGTGGAACCGACTGGAGCGATGGACAAAATACAGGACCGAACCAAAGGCGATGATCACCGCCGCCAAGACGGCCGCATACCACAGCTGAATTCGCCCCCGCAGCGATCGCACGCGAAAAGGGCCCAGCATCGGTTTAGGAGGCCGCTTCGACATCGACGATGTATCCTTGTCCGCGGCGGGTGGTGATGAAGTCGCCGCCGAGCTTGGCGCGAAGACGCGAGATGTAGACGTCAACGAGGTTCGAGAGAGAATCATGGTTCTCGTCGAACAGGTGCTCGTAGATCATCGTGCGGGTCACTAAGGCGCCTTGATGACGCAGCAGCAGTTCCGTCAGGCGATACTCGCGGGCAGAGAGAGTCAGTGGGGTTCCCTGATAGATCACGGTTTGGGCGGCGGTATCGACCAAGACGTCGCCCGCTTTCAGGATCGAACTCGCCTGACCGGAACTGCGGCGGATGATGGCCCGCAATCGCGCAAACAGCTCCGCCAACTCAAACGGTTTCACCAGGTAGTCGTCGGCGCCTTCGTCCAGACCCATAATGCGATCTTGCAGCGCATCGCGGGCCGTCAGCAGCAGGACCGGCGTTTTCTTTGCGGTGCGCAACTGACGGAGCAGGTCGAACCCGCTCATCCCCGGCAGCATCACGTCGAGTACGATCGCGTCGTAGTCACACGATTGCGCTTTGAACAATCCGTCAGCACCGTCGGCGGCCGCGTCGACGGCATACTGCTCTTCACGCAATGCCTGGGTGAGACCGCGGAGCAAATCGGGATCGTCTTCGACTACCAACACACGCAATGGATGATTCGCTGTTCAGGCGTGAAGAAAAGGCGTCCGTTCGCCGCTAGCGGAACGGACGCGGAGTCTTACAGATACCGTCAATTCTACTTGACCAACGTCAGTGACGTCACCTTTCCGTTCGTCTTCAGTTCTTTACCAAACTCGATGTCGACTTTGACTTTGACGTTGGGATAGCCGGCGATTACCACGCCCGGCGGCGACGAATAACCGGCGCCAGGGTTAGTGATCTTCAATCCTGTGACCTGGCCATTATTGACGATTGCGGTCGCGGCGGCCGGCACGTGCGTCCACAGTTGGCCACTTTCGGGGCGATAGCGATAGTAGTTGGAGACCTCGTCGAGTCGATCGTTGGTAACGCCATGCGGCGCCAGCGCCGTCATCAAGACTTGCTTGTTGCGGCGAGCCTCTTCGCCGGTGGGACCTCGCCCGCGAGCGGGACGGACGCCGCTGAAGGCGTCGCGGAAGACATCGGAAGTGACGCCCAGTCCGGCCGCCACCAGTACGACGGGGCGACCGCCATCGCGGGGATCGGTTTCGTACCCGCCTTGGAAGACGACGGTCCCCTTTGCTAGTTTCGTCAGATCGACCTGCGGTTGTTTTGGCGCATCACCGGCGCGGGGCGGTCGCCGACCTTGGCGGCCGCGTTCATCGCCAGGACGGGGAGGACCAGGGGGGCGGCCATCTTCTCGCATCAGCGGATCTCCGTTCTGGGGGCAGTTTTGTCCTGGGCCGCCAGCCCCTTTTTTACAGTCGCCCGGCGGAGGCGCCAGGGCGAGCGTCGCGGCGGCGGTCGACAGGACGGCGAAAATGGCGAAGAACTTCATCATTACGTGCTCCTCTCGGTTGGGATTGTGTATCAACAACGCATGTTGCGATAGGTCGAATTATCCAAACCGAACCTGAACAGAACGTGAATAGCCGCCAGTTTTTCGCCGGAGTCGCCAAAATAGAAGAACGGCGAGAACCTACGGCTGCTCAACCAACTTGCCGTTGACGATGGTATTGCCCTGATATTTGACGTCGGCGCCGATCGTGTTCAGGTTAACGTCGTCCAGCTTGCAGTCTTTCAAGAGCAGCACGCCGCCATTGACGCGAATTGGGGCAGGCCGCTTCGGAAGTTCGCCAATGATCGAAACGCGGTCGAGCACCAAGTCGAAGGATTGCTCTTTGGTGCGAGGCCCGGCCTGGAGCGCCGCGGCGGTCGTCGTGTTTTGAATCTGGCAATCGATCAGCTGATGCGCCTTGCCGATCAGCAGCACGTCGACGTTGACGTTGCCGTAGAATTCGCAATTGCGATAGATGGTCTCGGTCGAATTGACGTCGGCGATGCCGTTCTCATTGCCATAGAATTTGCCGCCGTCGATCTCGCACTGGGCCGATTCATGGGCGGAGAAGCCTTCGTCGAAACAGTCGTAGCCGTGGATGTTATCAAACTTCAGTTCACGGCAGTCGCCATGCACATTGAACCCGTCATTCAGAAAGTTGCGGGTGTTCAAGTTGCGGACGACCAGTCGCTCGCAAACGCCGCCAGCGGCGATGCCATTGACGCGGGTCGACCACTGCAGGTTCTTGGTCGACCCGCAAACGTAGAGCCAGCCCTGCTTGTCGTCGATGTTTTCAAAGCAAAACTCGCCTGGCTTTAGGTCCGTCGCTGCAGGAAAGTCGGGCGAATTGTCGCTCTGCGTCCGCCCCATCCGCTGCATCACGCCGTCAATAATCAGCAGATGACGGTCCAAGGGAGTTCGCTTCATTTTCCGGCGGTAGAGCTTTTCCCCAACCTTCTTCCAACCATCTTCCGGCAGCGGATCGGAGCCATCGAGCGTGACCCCGTGTCCTTCAATCGTGATCCCCTTGCGTCGGCCAAACGAGCCTGATTGGCGATAAAGGGCGCCTCGGGGATGGAGGTGAATGACGTCTCCTTCCTGGGCCGCCTTGATCGCCATTTGCAACGTCTGGAAGGGTTCGTCCAGATTGCCGGAGTTGGCGTCGCTGCCGGTTTGGGCGTTGACGTGCAGCTCTTTGGAGAGGAGCGTGCTGGGGAGCAGGAGAAGAGTAATCGCGACCGCGAATGCTTGAATTGCGTTGTTCATACGACGGGAAAGGGGGAGGAAGGAAATAGAGGCGGGAATTACTGAATCATACTTTGCAATGGTTTCCAAATCCATCTCATGGACGGTCACTGTGATTCGGGATAATGGAGAAAAAACGCCTGCGAGGCGACCAGCGCAACTCGCAGGCGTTGAGGTTTTTCGCTAGGTCGCTACCTTCGTAACGACGCCGGAACCGACGGTCTTGCCTCCTTCGCGGATGGCGAAGCGGTCCCCCAGGCTGACGGCGATCGGATGCTGCAAGTCGACTTGCAGCTGCACGCCGTCTCCGGGCATCGCCATCGTCGCGTCGCCGACGACTTGCGTCTTGCCGGTGACGTTGGCGGTGCGGAAGAAGAATTGCGGCGTGTAGCCGTTGAAGAACGGCGTGTGCCGGCCACCTTCCTTCTTCGTCAGTACGTAGACCTCGGCCTCGAATTGACGACGCAGCGTCACCGAGCTGCGGGCGGCGATCACCTGGCCTTTGTGCACGTCCGCCATTCGCGCCTTGCGGAGCAAACAGCCGACATTGTCGCCTGCCTGACCGCTTTCGAGCACTTCGGCGAACGACTCGACCTGGGTGACGATGTCGCTGACGGTCTGATCGCGCAGACCGACAATCTCGATCGCATCGCCCGAGCGCACTGTTCCTTGCTCGATCTTGCCGGTGACGACCGTTCCGCGACCCGCGATCGAAAACACGTTCTCGATCGGCATCAGGAACGGCTTGTCGATTTCGCGGACCGGGTCCGGAATCGACGTGTCGAGGGCCGTGAGCAAGTCATGGATGCACTGGCTGGCCTGCGGATCTGACGGGGACTCTTCCGCCAGTTTCGCCGAACCCCGAATCACCTGGATCTCGGCGCCGGGGAAGCCGTACTGCGTCAGTAGCTCACGAACTTCCAGCTCGACCAACGTCAACAGCTCGGCGTCTTCGACCAGGTCGCACTTATTCATAAAGACGACCAGGTGCGGAACGCCGATCTGCCGCGCCAGCAGCAAGTGCTCGCGGGTTTGCGACATCGGCCCGTCCACCGCCGAGACCAAGAGCACCGCGCCGTCCATTTGGGCCGCGCCGGTGATCATGTTCTTGATGTAGTCGACGTGGCCGGGACAGTCGATGTGGGCGTAGACGCGCGTCTCGGTTTCGTACCGAACGTGCGAAGCGAGAATCGTGACCGTCTTCCCCTTGTCGCGGACGATGCCGCCGCGGGCGATGTCCTGGTACGACTTCACTTTCGCCAGCCCTTTCGCCGCTTGCACGCGCAACAGCGCTGCGGTTAGGGTCGTCTTGCCGTGGTCGATGTGACCGATGGTTCCGACGTTAACGTTACGTTTGGCGACCATAGCTCAAAACCTCCTATGGTTAGGAACAACATGCCGGCTGACCAACGACGAAGGTGAGCAGCCTCCGCCGTCTTTTTGTGCCCGTGCATCGCCAGAGCAGCCGACATGGAAAAAAGTTCAACGCGTATTCACGAAAAAAGCCCGCCGAGTCAAAAGAACCAGGCGGGCTTGGGAGTCTTGTTGATGGTTACAACGACATACCGTCACCGCCTCATCCGTCGTCGGATGACTGCTGAGAGTCGGACTGGTCGTCGTAATAGCGATTCATGAGAATTCTCCTTCTGAGGGAGAAGGAGAGAAAAAGACGAATTGGGTTCGCGCCGATCGAGCGATTTAGTCGCAACGCGTCGCCATCCAAGCTCTTACGGAGATCGGCTGTGCACATAGCAAATGCGGGTCGCCGATTAGGTCGAGCCCCAGCGGCTGGCACATCGTATTGATCCGACGCGTCCAGGCGGCCGGCGACAATAGCCATGGTTCGTGGTCAATTTCGCCCCGATAGATGCCGCCTCGGCGGTCGCTGCAATAAAGACAATAGCGGGCGGTCAACCAATGCTCGAGCGTGCCTGGCTTCGCGCGTAGCGGCTCGCCGATTGCTTGGTAGCTGGCGTCAAAGTCGGCCGACGGTTCGCCCAGGTGCGTCCGGCGGCTGCGGTAATGGACCTGGCCGTCGTCGCGTGGGGAAAGCGACATGGTGGCGTCCATGTAGGGAAGATGAAACGTCGCCCGGGCGGCGCGGACGGCCAAGCGACTGGCGGCGTCGAGCGAAAAGAACCAGACGCCTGGTTTGTCGTCGAGCGTTACATAGGTTCGCACGTTCAGCTCCGGAAAGCGACTCAACCGTCCCCACGCAGGCGAGCATCGAGGCGCGACGTCCGACATATAGAACGGAACGACGCCGATCCATGCCTTCCCTTGGTAGGTGTCGAGCGTCAGTCCGTGGGGAATCAAAGAGGCCAATTGCTGTGCATCAACTGGCCAATGCGCGAACAATAGCTCCGACCAGGTCATTCGCATGATCCAAGGGCGTTTGGGTAAGTCCCAAGTACGGTCGGTTGGCCTCGTTGGCGAGTTCAAGTCGCTCATGTCCGGTACTGGAATGGTCGATGGTTCACGAGGGCTTACGATTCGTCCGCAGCTTGTCGAGTTCGGCCAGCGTAAACAACAGCAAGCCGGCCGCGACCGCCAACGCCCAGGGACGCCAACTGGTCGGGGCGGTCCCGAATATCTGATTCAAAAGGGGGAGATATGTTAACAGCAACTGCAGTCCGATCATCGCCGCGATGCCGATCAGGACCAGCGGGTTGGTAAAGAAGCCGATTTTGAATAACGAGACTCGCACCGATCGGCAGGTCAACAAATAGGCGGCCTGCCCGATCACGATGACGTTGACCGACGCCGTGCGAGCCGAGTCCAGGTCGACGCCAAGCGATTTTTTGAACGCAAATACCGCATAAGTGGCGAAGACCAACAGGCCGCCGGCCCAGAGTGTGCGGATGATCAACTCTAGCGAAAGGATCGCTTCGTTCGGATCGCGCGGAGTCCGAGACATGATGCCGGGCTCTTTCGGCTCGAATGCGAGCGTAGCGCCCAGCAGAATTGCCGTCGACATGTTGATCCACAAAATCTGTAACGGGGTAATAGGAAGCTGCAATCCAAGAAAGGCGGCGACCAAGATGATGCCTGCTTCACCCAAGTTGGTCGGCAGCGTCCAAGCGATGAACTTGGTGAGGTTGTCGTAAATTCCCCGTCCTTCTTCGACGGCGGCCTCGATCGACGCGAAATTGTCGTCGGTCAAAATCATGTCGGCCGCTTCCTTGGTCACTTCAGTCCCGGTGATTCCCATGGCGACGCCGATGTTCGCCTGGCGAAGCGCCGGCGCGTCGTTGACCCCGTCGCCAGTCATCGCCACGATATTGCCGCAAGCTTGTAATGCCTCGACAAGTCGCAGTTTTTGGGCCGGAGAGACCCGGGCGAACACGGCGATCTCTTCAACCGACTCGATCAGCTCGCGGTCGGTCAAGTTTTCCAGTTGGACGCCGGTGATGCCGAATAACTCTTCGCCCCCTTCATCAAATCGCCCCTGCAGACCAAGCTGGGCGGCGATTGCAGTCGCGGTGCCGACATGGTCGCCGGTGATCATTTTTACGCGGATACCGGCGCCTTGGCACGCTGCGACCGCTTGGATCGCCTCGGGACGGGGCGGGTCGATCATGCCCTGCAATCCCAACAATTCGAGCCCGTCGCTAAGATCGGCATGTTCTAGCGAGGTCTGTTCCGGAGAGACGATCTTTTTGGCGAACGCGAGCACTCGCAACCCTTGCGACGCCATCGCTTCGACCTGGGCATGGACGTTGGCTGCGACAAGAGAACCGCCGCCTGACCATTGCCGACACATCGGCAGAAGTCGCTCGACCGAACCTTTGACGTACACCACCGATTCGGCGCGGGGCGACTGGTGCAGAGTCGCCATGTACTGGTATTGCGACTCGAAAGGAATCGTATCGACGCGGGGGAACTCCGCTTCGACGGCATCACGTATTAGACCGAGCTTGGCGGCCGATACCAGCAGCGCCGCCTCGGTCGGATCCCCCTCCACCTTCCAGCCGCCATCGTCGCCGGCCGATAGTCGGGTGTCGTTGCAAAGGGCGCCGGCTCGCAGCAGTTCCGATAGACGGGAATCTTGGGATGGGGCCTCATCTGGGCGATCCGCGCACGAGATCGTACCGGCCGGCTCGTATCCCGCGCCATCGACATGGAACTGAGTGTCCCCCGTGGTGACCTGTCGAACGGTCATCTGGTTTTGCGTCAGCGTGCCGGTCTTGTCGGAGCAGATGACCGATGTGCTGCCGAGCGTTTCGACCGCCGGCAACTTGCGTACAATCGCTCGGCGGCTGGCGAGTCGCGAAACTCCCAACGCCAGCGTCGCCGTGACGACCGCCGGCAACCCTTCCGGAATCGCGCCGACCGCCAATGCGACCGCAGCTAATAAGACTTCGACCGCTGGTGCGCCGCGCAGCAAGATCGCCGCCGCGACCATACCGGCAAGCAGCAGAATGACCTTCAGCAGCATATGGCTCAGTTCATTGATCCGGCGCACCAACGGCGTTTCCAGGACATCGGCCGACGCGATCAGTTTGTTGATGTGCCCGATCTCGGTGTGATCGCCGGTCGCGACGACGATACCGATACCGGTTCCGTACGTCACCAAGGTCGACGAATAGGCGATGTTGAGACGCTCGGCCAGCGGGGTCGGCTCAGGCAATTCGGCGACCGACTTCTCCACCGGTACCGATTCGCCGGTAAGAGCTGACTCGTCGATTTGCAGGTCGCGGATTTTGAGTAAACGAATGTCGCTCGGAACGCGATCGCCCGACTGCAGTTTGACGCAGTCGCCGGGGACGAGTTCGACGGCTGGAATGGTGGCGGTTTGGCCGCCGCGGATCACCGTCGCTTCGCTGCTGAGCGCCTTGCTCAACGCATTAATCGCTTGCAGCGCCTTCGCCTCTTGCACGAAACCGATGATCGAGTTGACCAGCACCACCGCAAAAATTACCGCCGCATCGGCCCATTCGTGCAACACGATCGTCAGCGCCGTCGCCGCCAAAAGGATATAGACGAGCGGCTGTTGAAACTGGCGGATGAAGATTTGCAGTTTTGTTTCGGCCTTCGCCTGGGTCAGCGAGTTCGAACCAAATCGGTTTCGCCGCCGCGGAATCTCCAGTAGAGGGAGACCCTCTTCAACGCTGGTTTCCAGTCGAGAGGTAATTTCTTTGGAATCGAAATGATGCCAAAATTCGGTCTCTGGACGGCTCATGACGGTCTGCGATCTAGGTGACGCTTGCAAACGGCGGCGGAGACTCCTGGGCGCCGAACGTACGATCTAACGTTCTTTGTAACCAAATCAATGCTGCGTTGCGAACGCAACTGGGGTGCTGCATGATTTGACACTCCCAGCGAGGCCAGCTATGATTCGGGCCGACAATGGATGGGGAAAATCTTCGGTGCAGCGTCTCTCGAGCCAGCTTTTGATCCCCATTCAAACTGCCTCGCTCGCTTCGACTTAAAACCATGCTTCTAGAGGGGCCCGTTCTTAATAACGGGAGCGGAATCTTGTCTCGTTTTTGCCACTCACGCTTGCAAGTCTCGATGGCGATGCTGGTAGGTTTCGGCCTGGTCGCTGGTTGTCGTCCCGCCAATCAATATCACGCGCCGCCTCCGCCAGAGGTTAGCGTCGCGCTTCCGCTGGTGCGCGACGTCACGGTTTATCAGGAGGAAACCGGAACGACCGAAGCGGTCGAGCGGGCCGAGGTGCATGCTCGGGTCAGCGGCACGCTGGAGGAAATCGCCTTTCAGCCGAACGACGACGTAAAGCAGGGGGATGTCTTATTCAAGATCGAGCCGGAGGAGTTCCTCGCCAAGCGAGATCTCGCCCAGGCGGAACTGCGATTGGCGGAAGTAGCCAAAGAGCGGGCGGTGAACGACCTGGAGCGGCAGAAGGAAGTCTATAAGAAAGGCGCCGTCTCCGAGATGGAGATGGTTCGCCTGAAGGCGGAGGTCGACGGATCGGGCGCGCAGATTGATGCGGCGAAGGCGCAGCTTGATCAAGCGCAACTCGATGTTGACTATACGACGGTCAAGGCGCCGATCGATGGGCGCATCGGTAAGTCGCTGGTGAAAGTCGGCAATCTGGTTTCGGCCCAGCCGGCCACGCAGTTGACGACGATCGTTTCCAATGACGCGGTCTACGCCAACTTCACGATCAGCGAGCGGGCCTATCTTTCTTTCGTCGATGATCATGATCCGAAGGAGGGGAACGGCCGCGACATTCCGTTCTTCCTCGCCCGAGCGACGGACGCAGGTTTTCCGTATCAAGGCAAGCTGAACTTTACCGACCTGACGGTGGAGGAGGGGACCGGCACCTTTGCGGTTCGCGCGATCTTTCCGAATACCGACGGGCGGCTGGCGCCGGGATTGTTCGTACGGATTCGCTTTCCAGTCAAGTCAAGGCCCGACTCGCTGCTTGTGCCGCAGCGGGCGACCGCCGTCGACCAGGCCGGCAGCTACGTTTTGGTCGTCAATGCCGAGGACAAGGTCGAGCGCCGCGATATCGTTGTAGGATCCAAGTTTGGACCGATGGTCGTGATCACGCCGGCGCCAAACGCCGAGACGCCGATTTCGGCTGAGGATCGGGTCGTTGTCGATGGCGTACAACGCAGTCGCCCCGGCGCGACTGTCAAGCCAGTGATGACCGAGCTGAGCGTCGACGAGTCGCTGCTGAACCCGGAAAAAGGGGAGGACAAGCAGCCGCCCGCCGACGATGCGGCCAACGCCGAGAACATGCAATAGCTTCCTCTCCGACAGGCGCAACTGATGTCACGCTTTTTTATCTATCGGCCCATCTTCGCGACGGTTATCTCGATCGTGATCATCATCGCCGGCGTTGTCGCCCAGTCGACGCTGCCAGTCGCCAAGTTTCCGCAGATCACGCCGCCGACGGTGCAGGTAACGGCGAACTTCCCCGGCGCCAATCCCGGCGTCGTCTCAGAGACGGTCGCGTCGCCGATCGAGCAAGAGGTCAACGGCGTCGAAAACATGATCTACATGTCGTCGACCTGCACCGACAATGGCGCCTACACGCTGAATGTGACGTTCGAGACCGGCACCGATATGGATATGGCGACCGTTCTGGTGCAAAACCGGGTCGCGATCGCCCAGCCGCGGCTGCCAGAAGAAGTGGGTCGCCAGGGAGTGACGACCAAGAAGCAATCGACGCAGATCGTGCAGTTCATCACGTTGACGTCGACTGATCCGCGGCATGATAGTCTGTTTCTCAGCAACTACGCGACGATCAACTTGCGTGATCAACTCGGTCGCGTCCCCGGCGTCGGCGCGCTGTCGATCTTCGGCGCCGATGACTACAGCATGCGGATTTGGCTTGAGCCAGCGAAGCTGAAGGCCCGCAATTTGACGCCGCAAGATGTGATCGCCGCGGTTCAAGAGCAAAACGTTCAGGTGGCGGCTGGTCGTATCGGAGAACCGCCGACGCCGGACGACACAGCGTTTCAGTACGTGGTAAATACCAAAGGGCGTCTGACGCATCCGGAAGAGTTTGAAGAATTGATCCTGAAGACGAGCGGCGACGGCGCGTTGACCCGGTTGCGAGACGTGGCGACCGTCGAGTTGGGAGCCCGAACCTATGACTATACCGCCACCACCAATGGCGAGCCTTGCGCCGCGATTGCGATCTATCAACTGCCAACCGCCAACGCGCTCAATCTGGCGAGTTCGATTCGCCGCGAGATGGATCGTATGAGCGAGCGGTTTCCGGCCGGCGTCAGCTATGAGATTCCGTTCGATACGACGCGGTTTGTCGAGGCCTCGATCGCCGAAGTGTATGAAACCTTGTTCGTCGCGATCGCTTTGGTTGTGCTCGTGATCTTCATCTTCCTGCAAGATTGGCGGGCGACGATCGTCCCCTCGGCCGCGATTCCGGTTGCGTTGATCGGAACATTTGCGGTGATGGCGGCGCTCGGTTTTTCGGTCAACATGCTAACGCTATTCGGCATTGTGCTGGCGATTGGGATTGTGGTCGACGACGCGATCGTCGTGGTCGAGAACGCCTATCGCCATCTCGACGCGGGGCTGGGACCAAAGGAAGCGGCTGTCAAAGCGATGGAGGAAATTACCGGCCCGGTGATCGCCACGACGCTGGTATTGCTCGCGGTGTTCGTCCCAACGGCGTTCATGGGTGGCATCGTCGGTCAGCTTTACCAGCAGTTTGCACTCACCATCTCGGCGGCGGTGATCATTAGTACGATCAACGCGCTGACGCTCAGTCCCGCGTTGTGCGGCTTGTTCTTGCGTCCGGCGAAAGAGTCGTTTGACAATAACGCGTTTCTCCCTGGTCCCCTAGTTGGCGTGGTGGCGGGGGGAATCGCCTGGTGGCTGACGCGGTCGACGCTTGGTTGGCAGGCGGCCGCGGTGATTTCGGTCGTCGCGATCGTCGTCGGCTGGGCGCTGGCGTCAATCGTCAATCGCGCCCTGAAGGTCGGCTTCATCGGTTTCAATCGCGGTTTTGACGCCGCGACCAGCGGCTATTCGACGGTCATCCGATGGGGCGTGCACAACGTCACGCTGACCATGATCCTCTTCGTCGTGTTGTTGGTCGTCACGGGCTGGGGATTTGGACAAGTCCCCACAGGCTTTCTACCGACCGAAGACCAAGGGTATGCGTTCGCCAACATTCAATTGCCCGACGCAGCTTCGCTGGGCCGGACGCGCCAAGTGATGGAGCAGGTCGACGAGATCTTGGCGGAGACCGACGGCGTCGCCGACTGGGTTTCGATCAGCGGCTATTCAATCCTCAGTGGAACGGTTGGCGCCAACAATGGGTTCGTTTCGATTGTGTTCGAACCATGGGAAGATCGGACGAGCAGCAACCTCAGCCAAGACGCGATCATGAGCCACATTCGGCAAGAGCTGGCCAAAGTTCAGCAAGCCGAGTGCATCGCCTTCGTACCACCGCCGATCGATGGTCTGGGCAACGCCAGCGGGTTTCAGATGCAATTGCAGGATGTCGGCGGACTAGGGCTGTTGAACATGCAGTCGCTGGTGGAAGAAATTGTCGCCGACGGAAACTCCCAATCGGGGCTGACCGGGATGAACTCGACGTTTCGCGCTTCGGTGCCGCAGCTGTACGCCGACATCGATCGCACCAAGGCGAAGAAGCTGGGCGTATCGCTCGATTCGTTGTTCGGTACGCTGCAGGCTTACATGGGTTCCGCCTATATCAATGACTTCAACCAGTTTGGGCGAACCTGGCAAGTGCGGGCCCAGGCCGAGCCGGACGCTCGGGTAACGCCAGAGGACTTGCTGCGAATCGACGTCCGCAATGCCGATGGCGAGATGGTCCCGGCCGATACCTTGGTCGAGCTGTCGACCATTGTCGGCCCCCAGGTGATCCAGCGGTATAACCTTTATCCCAGCGCCCAAATCAACGGCACGCCCGCGCCAGGGTTCAGTTCTGGCGAAGCGCTGGAACTGCTCGAGCAAATGGCGGCCGAAAAGCTTCCGTCCTCGGTTTCCTTTGAGTGGACTGGGATGTCGTACCAGGAGAAGTTGCTCAGCGAGGCGGAGTCTCCCCTGCAGTCGCCGGCCTTTATCTTGGGCCTTTCGGTGGTGCTCGTCTTCTTGGTGTTGGCGGCCCAGTACGAAAGTTGGACCAGTCCGATGGCGGTGATCGCGGTTGTGCCCCTGGCGGCCTTAGGCGTCGTCATATTGCTTTCGCTCCGCGGCGCCGACATCAACGTTTACACGCAGATCGGGCTGGTGCTGCTGGTCGCCTTGGCCAGTAAGAACGCGATTCTGATCGTTGAGTTCGCCGCCGAACAGCGTCGCGACGGCATGTCGATCGCCGACGCCGCAGCAAAAGCGGCCTCGCTCCGTTTTCGTGCGATTCTGATGACGGCTTTCTCGTCGGTGCTCGGATTTCTCCCCCTCTTGATCGCCCAAGGCGCCGGCGCCGCTAGTCGCCAAGCGGTCGGCAACGCAGTGGTCGGCGGTATGATCGCCGCCACCCTCTTCGCCCTACTGTTCGTACCATCGTTCTTTGTGGTGTTCCGGTCGCTGGGGGAACTTGGTCAGAAACCGGCTAAGGAAGCTGGCGAGTAGGCCCGCGAAACTACCGCCGTCGTTCCGACGCATGCACGCCATCGAGGACATGTTGGTGCAGCAGGTAGCCAAAGCCCGCGTTTTCGAGTCGCAGGATCAATTGGTTGGTCGAGCAATCAAGCGACTCGGCGCAGCGGTCCAAGCTCCACTCGGCCGCGGCAAGTTGTTTCAATAGATAGGCGCGGCGAGTCTGGGCGGCCGATAGACGGTACGTTTTCAGGTATTGCAGCGTCCCGTCGTCGGTGCAGATTGTCTCGCCGATAAAGTTCTCCTCCTTGGGATCAAGATTCGATACGAATCGATTGAGCGTAAACGGCTTGAAGCGGTAGACGGTTTGGTGCTCCAGCGGCCGCTCCAAGAGTTCCGGCGCCATAATCTCGTTCAGGCTCTCCCACCGCTTTCGCAGCTGATCCACTTCGAATCGCAGATCGCTGAGCGTCGAAATCTGGTCGACCGCAATCGGATCGGGAAGAATCGTCGTCTCGGTTGCGAAAAAGCCGTTGCGCCAGATCAACTCGCCATAAAAGTCGGTCAGCAAAGTGGAGTGCAGCTGGATGTAGTCACCGGGATGAGGGACGACAAACGCTGAGGCGAGAGTATCGGCGACAAACAGCAGCACGCCGACTTGCTGATCGTGAATTTCAAATAGACGCAGCGCGTCTTCCAGCCCTGCGATCTGATTGCCGGGGATCGCAACTTCACTGCGCGGGCTAAGGCCGCTGCGCATCACTCGCCGTGAATACTCACTCCAGGCGATGTCCGGCCCGCCAAAATGTTTGGCCAGCAGACCTTCCATCGCAACATGCAGCGGCAAGAAACGGAGTTGGCGTTTTCCTTCTCGCCGCGCCATCTTACGAAGCCCGCGAGCCGTGATGAAATTCCCAAACGACGTTCCGTCCTTCGTTTCCTTAGCGGCGCTCAACTGAGAACCAAAAACCGCGCCGCCATCCTCGGTCCAGTTGGCGACCAGGCCGTGGGGAACAAAACTGACATAGGACGTCCGCCGATCGACTTCAACAATCGCGACATCTTCGGTATAGACGCGGCGGGTTAGCCGGAGATCTTCGCGAATCGTCTTACGCAACAGGGGAACGATACGGACGCCGCCAAGCACCTGCGGAGGCGCCATTTCGAGGCCGTTCCAGGGAAGGGTGCTGGTTGTCGTCATGGTTGGGTCTCTTGATCCGTCGCGTCTTGGAGAAATTCTCGGGCGATGTCGCCCAAATACGATTCGAGTTCCACGCGCGTCGCTTCTCCGGCGGCGAACTTGGCGAACCGTAGCGAGGCGTTCAGATCTTCCGCATCTCGTAGACCGATCGTCAGGATGGCGGCGCCCAGCCGTCGAGGCGAAAAATGATCGGCGTCGAAGACCGGGTTCGCGTGCAGGAACGAAATCGGATGCGCTGGCGCCAGCCGTTGACGGTAGGCGTGAACGATCTGGTTTACTGCGTCGACAGGGGCGTTCTCGTATCCGTCTGATACGAGAGTGAGTTGCTCCGGGCGCCACTCGATCGCATCCAGCAGCGGAGTCGCCAAATCGGACTGCCCGCTGGCGTTGACCAGAAAGACTTTGTCGTCCGCCTGATAGCAGGTCTTACCGATTTCCCGCGCCGGCGTCCAAAACGAACAGTACCGATCGGAGGCCGCCGCTAACAGGTAATGCGTGGCGACTGCAACCGCCAGCGGTCGACGGCGGCGCTCGCGCGAACCCCAGGCAGAGCGACTGCGATCCAGTACTGCGGCGACTTTGCCTAACTCTAGCGGCGACTTGCGCTGCGTGCGAGCGGCGGCCGATTTCAAGGCCGCGTGCAACTCGTCCGCTCGGCTGGTTCGTTCTTCCATGGGCAACGACAAGACGTAGATCGCCAACCGGGTGAGCGGAGAACGCGCCAAGTCGAACTGAACCGCCTGTTTCGTTTCGCGGCGAGTCAGGTTTTGTACCCGCAGTTTCTCCGCTTGCGTCATCTGCGGTTCGATGTTGCGGAGGAACACGTCACGGGGGATGCCATGTCGCGCCGCCAAGCCTTCGGCGACGGAATAGGGAAGTTCGTAGACCGCTTGCTTGGAGTAGTGCGCGCGACGATACGCGTCAAATAGAGGCTCCTGGAACCGTTTTTGGGCTTTCAGCGAAAAGAGAAAACTGGCGGTCTCGCCATCGACCTCGGCATGCGCGTGGCGAACCGCGCGGCGGAACTTGTTGCGATACTTGACCGCCTCGAACGTCTGATTCTTACGCGCAGCGCAGTAATTGCGAATCACGGCTCGCGTGCGGCGATTGTTCACCCCTTCGGTCGCCAGGCGTTGGAACAGCTTGTAAACGCGGTGAGTCGGCAGTTGACGAAGCGTCGCTGCGATCAAACCGCCCTCCTCGGCGCGTTGCACAGAGTCGGACGGTGCGCCGGCCCGCAGCAGATTTCGCACAATCAACATTTGGTTGAAATGGTTGACTCCAGCCGCGAGCGCCCGGGCGTAGACCAGGCGATAGTTCACCAGCACGTATTGGTGCAGAAAGTCGATCGAAACCGATTGGGAGTATTGGTCCGAGTAGTACTCGGTCTGCCCGGTCGCGGCAAAACAAGCGTTGACGAACATCACCAGGTCTTCGCGTTCGCACTGCTCGCGCAATAGCGCAGCTTGGGTTTCCGAAGTTGGCATAGATCGCTGGATCAACAAGAGGGAAAAGAAGAGCTCGACCGGGGAAGAGTACTTGGCAACGCTGCTTTTCAGCTGCAAATGCTAACGCGGAAGTTGCCCTGAAGTCCCACGGACGAGCTTTCGGCTATTGTAGTCTCTTGTGAAGAGAGGGGCGAGCAGCGCGGAAGGTTCGCTTGCTGCTTGCTAGCGACGTTCGCTATCCCGTTTCGGCGATCGTTCTCGCTACGCCAGAATCTCCTTGATCACATTCCCATAAACGTCGGTCAGCCGAAAGTCGCGGCCGGCGTAGCGGTAGGTCAGTTTTTCGTGATCCAGACCTAGCAGATGCAGGATCGTGGCGTGCCAGTCGTGGATGTGGCATTTGTTTTCGACCGCCGCGTAGCCATGCTCGTCGGTGGCGCCATAGCTGAAGCCTCCTTTGACGCCGCCGCCGGCCATCCAGGTCGTGTACCCTTTGTTGTTGTGGTCCCGTCCGTCGGATCCTTGCGCCGCTGGCGTTCGCCCGAATTCGCCTCCCCAGATAACGAGCGTTTCGTCGAGCAGGTTCCGCTGTTTCAGATCAGCCAGCAACCCGGCGATCGGTTGGTCGCAGGCGACCGCTTGCGACTTGTGAGCTTCGGTCAGATTCGTATGTTGATCCCAACCGTTATGCGTGATTTCAATAAAGCGGACGCCCGCTTCGACAAACCGACGAGCGAGGAGGCACTGTTTGCCAAAGTTTTCGGTCGGACCGCCATCGGCGCCATACAGGGCGAGCGTCGCGGCGGATTCTCGAGAAACGTCCATTACCTGCGGCATCGCGTCCTGCATCCGAAACGCCAGTTCGTACGACTGGATCATCCCTTCCACCGCCGGTTGCACCTTTTCTCTCTCCAGTTTTTTTCGATTAAGAAACTGGATCAGGTCGAGCTGTCGCCGCTGTTGACTTTCGGTCAGGCGCGAATTGCGGATGTCGTCGATGCTCTCTTGCGGCGAAGCGGCCATGAAACGGCCAAAGCCGCCGCCGCGACCCACCTTGGTTCCTCCGTAGACCGCCGGCAGGAAGGCGCTTCCCATGTTTTGGGCGGCGCCGGCCGGAGCGCTCAGCGAGACGAAACCGGGCAGGCTGTCATTCTCGGCGCCAAGACCATACAGCGTCCAGGCGCCCAGCGAGGGACGGATGAACTGCACGGTGCCGGTGTGCATCTGGGTCATAGCGCCGGGGTGGACCGGCTGATCGCAATGCATCGAGCGAATCAGCGTCATTTCGTCGGCATGCTTGGCCACTTCGGGAAACAGATCGGAAATCCAGAGACCGCTCTCGCCGCGCTGTTTGAACGCCCACGGCGACTTCATCAGCGAGCCGCCGTAGCGTCCTCGTTTGCCATGATCTTTGGCGAGTTGAGGTTTGTAGTCGAAGGTGTCGACGTGCGAAGGTCCGCCGCTCATGCAGAGGAAGATGACATGCTTCGCCTTGGCCGGAAAATGGGCCGCTTTCGCCGCCAGCGGATTCTCGGCCGCTGTGGCCGACTCCTGGGCCAAAACTTGCTGCGACTGAGCCAATCCGGCAAAGGCGAGATAACCGAAACCGGCGGAGCAGCTCTTTAGTATTTGTCGACGAGTTAGCATCGCAACATCTCACGTAGAAACAAAGAAGGGTTTAGTCGAGGAGTCGGAACTCGGCTGACGCCAGCAGGGCCTGACAAAAGGAGGTCATCGCCAACGAACTATCCTCGCCTGTGCCGCGACGATAGGAGTTGGAACTCGGGAATTGGCGCAGGAATCGTCCGCTCGCATTCCGCTCATCGACCGTGGGCGACCTTCCATAGCAAAGGCGAAATGCGAAG
This sequence comes from Blastopirellula retiformator, assembly GCF_007859755.1. Classification (NCBI taxonomy): domain Bacteria; kingdom Pseudomonadati; phylum Planctomycetota; class Planctomycetia; order Pirellulales; family Pirellulaceae; genus Blastopirellula; species Blastopirellula retiformator. The sequence goes on from NZ_SJPF01000005.1 coordinate 99,341, forward strand.
TCGATTTGATCGCCGAGCGAATCGTGCCGCTTGGCGACTCGCTTGGCGAGCGTCTCGGCCTGCTGCAGAACGAAGGGATTGTTCATCATGTATAGCGCTTGGTTGGGCGTGTTGGACGACTCCCGGATGCCGGTGATCGCATTGGGGTCGGCAAAGTCGAACGCTTCCAGCGACCGCGGCAGTTCGTCGCGCACGATCGGCAAATAGACGCTGCGGAACCGGGCATCCTCCATTTCGAGCTGGCGCGAGACGCTGCGCAGCGCGGTGGACATCGACTCTCGCTGCCGGAACTTCCCTCCCATCATCCCGCCGCGGAACCGATTAAGGCCGCGACCGCCGCCGGGCGCCGCGCCCTGCGATCGTTGAGCCCGCATCGCCGAAGCGACCATTTCGCGAATATCTTCCCGCGAACCTGCCAGCACGCCATCGCGAATCCGCGTGTAGCCCGCCGTGTGAACCAAGCTGGCGTGCGGTCGCTCTTCATCAAGATCGCCGCTAACCGCCAACATCGCATCGCGGAGAGCCTCGGCGTCGAGACGTCGCGGATTGGCTCGCCAGAGGAGTCGATTGTTGGGATCGGCCTCATGCGCCGCTGGCGAGAAGGTCGAATTCATCCGATAAACGCGTGAAGTGACGATCGCCTTGACCAGCGTCTTGACCGACCAATTCGACTCGACAAACTGGTCTGCCAGGTGATCCAGCAGCGCCGGATGCGTCGGGGCGTCGCCGGTGACGCCAAAGTTCTCCGGCGAGCGGACGATTCCTTCTCCCAGCAGGTGGAGCCAGATGCGGTTCGCCATCACCCGCGCGGTGAGCGGATTGTCGGCGCTGCCGATCCACTCCGCCAATTCGCGCCGTCCACTGGCGCCGGCCGGGATCGAGAACTTGGTCGTCGCGAAAACTCCCGGCAATCCACGGGGAACGATCTCTCCTGGCTGATCGATTTCGCCGCGGATCAAGATCGGCAGATCCTTCGCCCGCCAGCGCTGCTCGACTCCCATGCAGAAACTGATCGGCACGCCGGCATCGCCAACGCTTCCCAGTTTGGCCGAGAGCTCCGCCATGCGGTTGGAGTTCCGGATGAACGTCCGTTGGATATTGGCCTGGTCGCCGCCCGAGCGTCGCTGGCGGCGAAGCTCGGTGAGTTCTTGTCGTAGCTCGGTGATCTCCTCTTCCATGCTTTCGATTTCGGCGGACGTGTATTTCGCTTTGTTGTCTCGCGAATCATGAACTGGCAGCGGCAGCAAACTGCTGGTTCGCTGGACCTGAATCTGGCGGACCGGACCATAGTCGGAAGGAGGCGCCCCGAAATAGGTCGTCATGTTGCTGAACATGCCCGCCATAGCGTAGTAGTCGGCTTGGCGGATTGCGTCGAATTTGTGATCGTGGCAACGCGCGCAGGTAACTGACGTGCCGAGAAACGCCCGGGTGGTGGCGTCGAGCTGTTCGTCAATCAGGTCGGCGGCAAATTGGACGCGGTTTTGCTCGTTGACGTTTTTGGGGCCGATCGCCAGAAAGGTGGTCGCGATCAGGTTATCGGTTTTCGCCTGGTCCGACTTTGCCGGCAGCAGGTCGCCAGCGATTTGCTCGATCGCGAATTGATTGAACGGCTTGTCGGCGTTGAAAGCGTCAATCACATAGTCGCGATACCGCCAGGCGTGCGGGTAGCTCATGTTGACTTCGCGACCGGTCGATTCGGCGTAACGGACGACGTCGAGCCAATGGCGGCCCCACCGCTCGCCGAATTGCGGCGATGCGAGTAGCCGATCCACGACCATCGCAATGGCGCTCTCGGGATCTTGTTTCCAGGCCGATTCGAAGTACTCGATCTGTTCGGGCGTCGGCGGTAGGCCGATCAGGTCGAACGTGAGCCGGCGGAGCACCTGATGCGAATCGGCGTCGGCGGCCGGCGGCAACTCGTGCGACTCCAGTTCGCACAGCACGAAACGGTCGATGTCGGAGATCGCCCAGTCGTTGTTCTGGGGCGTCGGAATCGGCGGTTGACGCAGCGGTTGATAGGCCCAGAAGTTTTGCTGGGCGGCGGCGATATCCTCGTCGGTGACGGTCGATTGAATCGGTTCGACGCGCCGCTCGCGTGGGTCGGGGGCGCCCATCTCGATCCAGGCCTGGAAGTCGGCGATCACATGGGGCGGCAGTTTGCGGTTTGGCGGCATGCGGAAGTCTTCGTGCCGCATCGCACTTAAGATCAGGCTTTCGTCCGGCTCGCCATCGACAATCGCTGGTCCGCTATCGCCGCCGACATGGATCAGTGCTCGGGTATCGAGTCGCAATCCTCCCCGCACGTTGCCGGCCTTGTCGCTATGGCAGCCGTAGCATTCCTTCACCAAGACGGGGCGGATCTTCGTTTCAAAGAAGTTGAGCTGTTCCGGCGTGAACAGGCTGCCGTCGTCCGCGGCCGTTTCCTCGGCCGACGCGACCGCGACCAATAGCAACAGCAGCAGGCCGCCGCCAAGCGTGGCGACAATTGGCATGAGACGCGATCGCACGCCTCCTTCCCGATGGTATCTAGTTGCCAGGCGTCTCATCTTTATTCGCTCCAAGGCCGTGACAAGTTCAGTCGCTTTACAAGATACTTATCCGCGACGAGAAAATCATGACGCAATTTTCCGACAGCCCGGCCAAGAAAATTGGCGGATCGATCCCTACCAGTCCGTTGATTTTCTCAACGGGCTGCGTGATCGCACGGATGCGATCCCAAAATAGCGACGTAAGTCGTTATTTTGCGAGCCGCGAAGAGCTATGCTCTGAGTCTGGCGAGGTTGAAAAATGCCACGATGGCATTTTTCAACAGGCAGCTACGGAGCGTCGGTATTAGCTGAGCCAGGGAGAGAAGCGTCGACGATGACCCGCACCTGATCGCTAAGCGGCCCCCAGACCGATAGGTCGAGCAGCACGGTGCGGCGATCGGGGCTAAGCCTGATGCCATCGCCTTGCGGCGCTTTGTGCAGCTCTAGGCCGCGCTTGAACTGCGGCACGCGTCCGCCACGGATCGAAAAGCGGAAGTCGCTTTCTTTGAGCTCTTCTTCGCGGACGATTACGCCCAGCACCGGCTTGGTAAACGTGATGCTGCCGCGAACCCGCTTATCCGAATCTGGTGCGTCGACCGGCGTATTCTTGTCGGCCGGATTGAACTGCAGGACATAGCTGCGAACCCGCTTTCCGGCAGGGACTTCGCCGCCGGTCAGCGACTTGTCCGAGCGGTATCGTCCAGGGGCGTCGATGTTCACTGGGCAAGGATAGTCGAGCGTCAGCGGATACCCTTCCGGCAAGACGAAGATCTTGGCGTCGCTCTCGACGTGACCCAGCCGCCGCGGCCACGGCGGCGCGAAGCGAAAGGCGCCGGTCGACTTGGCGATGCCGGAAGCGGCGGGCCAGAGACGCTCGAACCGCTTGGGGCTGAAGGCGACGTTGCGTGCCGAACCTTGCGCATCAAGCTCTAGCGACTCCCCTTCGACCAGCCGCCGCTTTTCGTCACGCTTGTCGATCACTTCGACTTCGCCGTTAAAGACGGTCACCAGCGACGAGCCGTCCTCGTTCAGCGCCACGCCGAAGGCGGTACCGAGATCGATGATCTTCGACTGCGGCGTGTTGACGACGAAACCTTCGGCGCCTTTCGGCACGGTCGCCGTCATCAGGCCCGTTAATAATTGCGTCGTATCGATCGCGTCGATCTGATAGCGAACCGGGCCCTCAAGCGTCACCTCGACGCCGCTGTCAAACTCCAACTGCATCATCCCGGCGACAAATTGAATCTGCTCGGCCGCCAGGCGATCGCCGATCTGAAACTCTTCGGCGGCTTTCCCATCAAGGTCGGTGACGCCGGTAATGGTCAGAAAGGCCGGAGCGGCCGCCACTTCGACTGGGGAAGGCGCCGGGGAATTGGCTTGTTCGGATGTTGAGTACCAATACGGTGCGGCAACGAGCGTCAACAAACAGGCCGCTAGCGCGATGCAGATCGCCACGACCGACGCCGGGCGGGCCAGCGACCGAGAAACTCGCTCTTCCGATGCGATCGTCGCCGAGATTTCGTTCAGTTTGATTTCGGCCTCGAGTCGCTGGTCGAGGTAAACCAACTCGGCAAACCGCTGCGCATTCTCGGCGTCGGCGTTGATCCAAGCTTCCAATTCGGTCAACTGCTCGGCAGTTAGCGTCTCGTCGAGATAGCCAGTGAGCAAGTTGTCGACGTCGCGACTCATCGACCTGCTCCTTCGGCGGCCGCTTTCGCCTCGACGCAATCGCGCAATTGTTCCCGGATGCGCTGCAGCGCCTTCGCCACCGAGTTGGCTGTCATTTGGATCCGGGCCGCGATCGCCGCCGGCTTCAGGTCTTGCTGATAGCGCAGGTCGCACAGTTGCCTTGCCCGGCCTTGCAACTGAGCGATGCAGTCGGGCAAGAAGTCAAGCTTTGCCGGCGGGGCCTCGGTTTGAAAGGTGGCCTGCAGGTTGGCGATCGTCTCGTCGCTGAAGACCAGCCGATCGCGCTTGCGGCGCCGCAAATAGAGCCCAATCTGGTTGCGAGCGATCCCCAAGGCCCACGCATTAAACGGCTTGCTGGTATCGTACGTCTCAAACGACCGCAGCACCGCCAGCGCCGTCTCTTGCATCACGTCGTCACGATCGACCTGATCGCGAACGACCGACGTCACAAACGCGGCGACCATCGGCTGCGCGGAAGTCCAAAGCCGGGTGGCCTGTAAGGTGTTTTCGTCCAAGGTGCTCTCCGGAATAGTCTCTAGAGGTAACTTATCCGGAGCCGCTCGATCGTGACGCGAAAACCAAAAAAAATTCTTACGATCGAAACGGCTTAGCAGTCCGTTGATTTTCTCGAGGGACTGCGTGATCGCAGGGATCCGCGCAGAGCTATGCTCTGAGCCTGGCGAGGTTGAAAATGCCACGAGGGCATTTTTCAACAGGCAGCTAAGTAGCGTGATATCGATTGTATAAAAGAAAACCGGCGCCACGTCCACCGAATTGAAGCGTCGACCGGCCAGTTTTGTCCTGCACCAATCCATGGTTCGGAGGGGAACGATGGCTACTTAGCCAACGACCAATCGCGCCTGCTGCTCCGAAACCGAAAAGGTGGCGATATTGCCGCTGTTGAATTCGAGGAAGTCGTCCTCGACGCCATCGGAAAAAATCACTCCCTGGGTTGGCATCAGAGAGCCAAGTACGAGTTCATCTCCGTCGTTAAGGATTCCCATAATGTTGTCGGCGGAAGAGTGACGGCTGACGAACGGCTCGCGCACCGCCCACATCAGCTTCCGCTCGTCGCGGGCCAGCGATAATCTCGGAAGCTCGCTGTCGGTCGTAAAGCGGCTGATTCCGGCCGCCATGTTGAAGACCGACGACATCCAACCGGTGGCGCCGGCGCCGGTCGAAATCAGCACGCCGCTGGACGACTGCGACTCGCGCCTGCCGTCCGCTTCCAGGGTGTACCGCGCCGAGGCGTGCGTGCGGCAGCCGACAAAGAAGTCGTTAAAGGCCACCATCCGCTGCCCGGTGATCGTGTTGACCTCGGCCAGGGTGATCGGTTCAAAGCGGGCCTGCTGTTTCATCACCCGCTGCATCGCTGCCCGCGCTTCACGCACTTGAAACGGCAGCAGTACGCCGTCGTAGCGCAGCGGATCAGGGTTCACGCCGATCACCGGCAGGTCGCCGGCATACTTCGCCACGTTCGCCACCAACCCATCCTGGCCGATCACGACCACCGCCAGGCAGCGGCCGAAGTCAAAGTTGGCCAGAAAACTGCGATCGACTTCCCGCACGGGGATGCCGAGATCGAGTTCGCGATACAACTGTTGGAGCGACTCGTTGTATTGGGCGTCTTCTTCCTCGTACACCTCGCGATCAGTCAGTTCGATCGCCGAGTCCGCGAACTCGCACAGGTCTGTTTCGCTAACGGCGATCCCTCGTCTCGCGCGCACCTGACGGCGACGTTCCACTTCGTGTTTGACGGCCGCGCCCAGCAAAAAGTCGGCCTGGTTGGAAGTTCCCCATCGTTGTTTCAAGCCCTCCAGCCGCGTTTCGCGGGTGACGACCGCGATCATGTTCGAGACCGTACGCATCGGCAAACTCCTTTAACGCGACTTTCGTTTTTTCCCCGGGCCTTGTCCACCGTCCGATTGATTGTCGAGCAACGTCGACAGCAGGTCAGGCGAAATGTTCAAGTTGCCGATGTTCTCCGCATTGTCGGCCAGGTCGCGGAAGGCCATTGCGATCAGCTGATTGGCGTTCAAACCGCCGGGCGCCGCGGCCAACAGCGTTCGCCAGTCGATATCTTTCAGCGGCTCAAGCATCGCTTTTAAGGCGTCGGCCTTCGCTTCCGACTCTTTCCGCTCGTTCTCGATCTTCCGATCGACCAGCGTCGCCCGCTCTTGCTCGATGGCGATGTCGGCCTGCAGTTTGGTTTCGCGCACCTGACGCTGTTTTTGCTGAACGGCGATCTCGGTGTTCAGTTCGTTCTCTTTGATCTGGCGTTCCAGCTCGACCGCCGTATTGCGGCGAGCATAGATCGCTTCATCCGCTTCCAGCAGCAACTGTTCGCGAGCTTCGGCCTGCAGCGCCTTCGCCATTTCGGGCATCGCCTTGATCGAGAGAACCGAAAGGTTCATCACTTCAACCCCCAGCAGCGCCACCGCCGGCGACTCGGCCAGCTGGGCGAAGACCTGGGCGACCAACTCGTCGCTGCTGGTTAGCAGTTCGCGCAGCGTCTTCTTCAGCGTGAAGGCCCGGGCCAACGTTTGCGTGGTGTGAATCAAGCGATCGTTCAGCTTGGTCGGATCGTCGGAACGATACCTGCCGTTGCTGTCGACGCTGAAGTCGAGCAGCGACGCGAGCTTGGCCGGGCTCGTCACCCGAAAGGTCAGCTCTCCCTGAATCGTGGCGTCTTGAAAGTCGGCCGTCACTTCGTTGAAGACGAACGGCACGTCGGTACTGGCCAGCGGCAACTGCACCAGCGTCGCGGTTGGCGAGAAATAGAAGAACGACTGCCCGGCGCCCTCGCAAACCACTTTGCCGCGCCGAAACAACATGACATGCGTCGAGGGAGGCGCCTTTACATAGCTGATTCCTAACATCGCCCAGTTCCTCCAAAGATGAGATTTCACCGCTCGAAAAGAGCTGTTGTTACCTAAGTGTATTATTTACACTGATGCGGGTCAACGATTTTGATCAGTCTCGTTCACTATCGTGCTCTTCGCAGATTTCGCCCGGCAATGGGCCGAAAATAGAGATCCGTAAGACACGTCGAAGTGGTCGGAAGTTCGCTGGCGTTTACCGCTGGGACGCGTCCCAGCCTACGTTAGCAACTCGCTCGGGCTCACCCAGCGGCGTTCTTGGGCCGAGAGCAGCCCGGCCTGCGCCAGCGCGACGCCAGCAGCGCCGGCGCGAATCGACCAGGGGAAGTCCCCTTCGCCGGCGACGTGCTTCAGAAATAGCTCCCACTGCGTTTTGAACGCATTCTCTTCGACCGGCGGCGCCGGCAGCTTCCGCCAAGCTTCGCAAAAGTTGATCGGCTGCGGCACGTCGGGATTCCAAACCGGCGTTGGCGTCGACGCCAGGTCTTGCACCCAGCAATCGCGCAGCCCGGCGACGGCCGATCCCTGCGTTCCATCCATCTGAATGGTCAGCAGATCATCGCGGCGAACTCGGGTCGACCACGAGCTATTGAACTGACACGTGACGCCGCTTTCCATCTCGAAGATCGCATAGGCGGCGTCATCGGCGGTGCACTGGTAGGCGTTGCCCGCTTCGTCGATCCGCTGTGGCACGTCGACCTTGGCATGCGTCAACACCGCCGCGATCGGCCCCAGCAAATCATTCAGCAAATATTGCCAGTGGCAGAACATGTCGATGATCATGCCGCCGCCGTCTTCCGCCCGATAGTTCCAACTGGGCCGCTGCGCCGGTCGCTGGGGATCGTGCCCGCTGAAGACCCAATAGCCAAAGTCTCCCCGCACGCCCAAGATCTCGCCAAAGAAGCCTTCGTCACGCAGCTTCCGCAGTTGGCAGATGCCTGGCAGCCACAGCTTGTCTTGCACCACGCCGTTCTTGACGCCTGCCGTCTCGCACAGCTCGGCCAGCTGAATCGCCTCGGCCAGTTCGACGGCGACCGGTTTTTCGCAGTAGATCGCTTTGCCATGTTCGACCGCCGCGCGGATGACGCGGGGGCGAACCTGCGTGCTGGCCGCGTCAAACACAATGTCAACGCGATTGTCGGCGATTACTGCCTCCAAATCGGTCGAGAACTCCACTGCCCGGCCAATCTGCTGCGGCGCGACTTCCAGCGCCAACTGCCGCAGCTTCTCCTCTTCGCGAGCGACCAAAATCGGCTCGACTTGCAGCGTATCGCCACTGGCCAGCGGTACGCCGCCTTGCTGGATGATCGCCAGCAGCGAACGGATCAGGTGTTGGTTTCCGCCCATTCGCCCGGTGGCGCCATGCAGGGCGACGGTCAACGTTCTGTCCATGACGCTCCTTCTGCGCGAACCTAGCCGGTCAGCTTTTCTAACCGGACCAAGATGTCATGCAAGATCGGCTCGTCCGAGTCGGGACGCTTCGGGCTGTTGGGATGGGTCAGCGACGACTTGATCCAGCCCCGATCAAACAGGAACTGCGCCGCGCTATGCTTGTAGGCCGGCACCGGATCGCGGAACGCGAAAAAGCCGAGGTACTGCAGCAAGTCGTTCAGCTCATAAAACCGGGGATCACCCGCTTCCCAATAGGCGTCGCGCATTGCGAATTCTTCCGGCGCGAAGGTGCTGAGCCCCAGCAGATAATCGCTGCCATACATCACCATGTCGATCGCCAGGTCGTTGCCGGTAAAGACGCGGAAGTCAGGCCGGGTACGATTCCGCAGGATCAGGCGTTCCCACTCCAGCTCACGACTGAGTGACGAATGCTTGGCGCCGGTACACTCGGCGATGCCCATCAGCTCGGCATACAGCTCCAGCGAATAGATCTTGCCGAATGGGGCGAACATCGTGCCTAGCTCAAAGCCGATAAACTCGCCGGCGCACTCGCCGATCTGACGATAGGCGTCGGCGATCGCAGCGTCGCTTTGCCTGGTCAGGCCATACGACTGAAAAATGACCGGCGTCCCGGCGTATTCGTTGATCAGATCGATCTGCTGGCGGTAAGCGTCCAGGTTGAACGCACTGCCCGGCGCATCGCCCACAAAAGCGCCGGCGACAAATTTGCCGTCGCCAATCAACTCGCGCGTCAGCTGCAGCGCCTGGCGACGGATCGCGTCATCAATCAGGTTGCCATAGCCGGTGTCCATGTTGACGGCCGGAGCCAAGCCAGCCGCATGCGTCCGCTGCACATGCGCCGCAAAGCCATCCCAATCAATCGCGCCGTCGCTGGAGAATGGCAGTAAAATCGCCGACATGCCGGTGATCTTCCGGCGAGGCTGAAACAACTCGGCCAGCGTGTCGGCCGACATCTTTTCTGTTTGAATCACGTTCACGCTTGCACTGTGGGGTTGAGCACTGTGGGGTCGAGAGTATCTCAATCGCCGCCGGAAGTCGGAGCCTAGCGACGCTACCAAATCCTGTTGTACTCGCCAGGGGCCTGTTTGCCTTGGCGGATTGGGCTGTTTTTGAGCTGGCGAATCGGGCGTGTTGATCGACTTGAAACTCGAACATCGGCCCCCCGGAGTCCTAGCTGCCTGTTGAAAAATGCCATCGTGGCATTTTCCAACCTCGCCAGGCTCAGAGCGTAGCTCTTCGCGGCTCGCAAAATAACGACTTACGTCGCTATTTTGGGATCGCATCCCTGCGATCACGCAGTCCGTCGAGAAAATCAACGGACTGTTAGGTTGGTTTGGCCATGGAGGCGAGTACCGATGAAGTGATTGATGTTCGGACCGCGTGAACGGGCCGATGTCCATTCTCTTCAGATTACCAAGAGTCATCCCAGGGATGACGCCCTTTGGCGCGGACAGCCAGGACCGGACCGCGACGTTTTTTCTTCAGCCACAAAAGGGGCGCCGCCAAAGTAGCCCAGTGCGAAGTCGCCCCCAGGAGATGCAGCGCTGGGTTCACCTTTTTCCATGGGCCGCTGGCGTATGGGGGCCGCATTCCCTCGGCTTGCGCACTCGGGCTACGATGGGATCGGACTGGACTGGTCGATTCACTTTTCTTGCTCGACGTACTGGACTGGACCACGAAAAAAAATTTTTCCAAGGTAGGGTGCGTCTGGACGCACCACGAGCCTGCCAACTCGGTCGATTCCAAAACCGCGTGGTAACGCAATCGTCCAGGCCGTTGCGTTGCCACGTGATGTTGACGCCGACCGCAACGGCAGGTTCTCGGTGCGTCCAGACGCACCCTACGAGTAAGTTTTTTCCGCGAGGACTGGACCGGACCGTTTCGTTTTTTCATCGTAGTGGACTCAAGCCGCCACTTTTTTTCTGCTCGTCCGCTGGCTCACACGGCAAAGATTGACGCAACCTGTTGCTCGCCCAACGCTTGCGTTCCGCCCGGTGATCGCCCGCGAAAAACCTTGCTGACAACGCGTGACCCGCAGCGCGCGTACGTTCCAACAAACAGCGCCGCAAAAGGGACGCGTTTTGATCAGGCAACGGAGACCCAGCCAGTGAACACCCTGCAAATCGCAGGCGACCGGTTCCGTTGCTGGGCTCACGTTCGCTCCGCTCCTGGTTGAAGGAGGAACGTTGCCCGGCGGCAAGATCACTCCCCGTCTCCACGGGGTCGGCGAAATGCAAATTCATACAGATCACTCGTGGGTTGGACCCACGGCATGCCTGGACATATTTATACCAAAAATCGGGGTGGTTTGGCAAGCAAAATGAGGGGGCGCGGCGAAGGTTCAAGGTCTGGACGGAGGGAGGTTTCGCGACAAGGTGCTCGGTTGAAGAGAACTCTGCACGTGCTGGTTAACTGTCGGTTGGAATGACGGTCTCTTCCCTTGGATTCTTGTCCGCCGCCATCCCAGCGTCCTGCCGCCAAAATGCAAACAGGGCGCCTTCCACATGCCATCAACCAAGGGGGGAATGATGCCTTTTACCGCGATTTTGGGAGCGACCGGTACGATCGGCAGTTGCCTGGCCCAACGGTTGGCGTCCGCAGGGGATCAGGTTCTGCTGGTCGGCCGCTCTGCAGAGAAGTTAGAGCAACTTGGCGCCACGCTCCAGCAACCTTGGCTGGTCACCGATCAGCAGCAGGCTATAACGCTTGAGGACGACTTACGAAAGGCTGCCGAGCAGCATGGTCCGCTGGACGCGCTTGTTTGTTGCGTCGGTTCGGTTTTGCTGAAGGCCGCGCATTTGACGAGCGATGAAGAGTTCCAGGAAGTGATTGCAACCAACCTAGTGACTGCCTTCGCCACGGTTCGCGCCGGCGCCAGACTGTTGCGACAGCGTGGCGGTTCGATGGTGCTGTTCGCGTCGGCGGCCGCTGAGATCGGGATTCCGAATCACGAAGCGATTGCCGCCGCGAAGGGAGGAGTCATTGGTCTGGCGCGATCCGCCGCGGCGACGTACGCCCCGCAGAATATCCGCGTGAACGTCATCAGTCCCGGGCTGATCCGGACCGAATTGACGCGAAGAATTTGGGACAGTCCCGCAGCGGCCAGCGCTTCGCAGAAGATGCATGCGCTGGGGCGATTCGGGGAGCCGGAACAAGTGGCGTCGCTGGCCGCTTGGCTGCTGCAGTCAGAGAACGACTGGATGACGGGACAAGTCCTGGGCCTGGATGGCGGCCTCGGCCATTTGCTGCCGCGCGGCTAAAGGGTGTCCCCGCGTACCGGATTGAAATCGAATCAAATGGGAACCGCCAATGGCTGGAGCGATCTTGTTGACCGGGGCGACCGGCTACGTTGGCGGACGATTGCTGCCGCTGCTGCAGCAATCGGGGCGGCATGTGCGTTGCCTGACCCGGCGGCCGGAAGCCTTGAGCGATTGGGCCGGGCCGACGACCTCGATCGTGAAGGGAGATGTGCTCGATCAGGCGTCTCTGGGCGAAGCGTTTGCCGGCGTCGACACGGCTTACTACCTCGTCCATTCGCTGGGCGAGCAAACCGATTTTGAAAAACAGGATCGGATCGCCGCCGAGAACTTCGCGAAGTCCGCTGCCGCCGCCGGCGTGCAGCGGATTGTTTATCTCGGCGGGCTAGGAAATCCGGATCACAAACTTTCGAAGCACCTGCGGAGTCGGCAGGAAACGGGAGATGTGTTGCGGATGCACCATCCGCATGTCATCGAGTTCCGCGCGTCGATCGTGATCGGCTCCGGCAGCTTGTCGTTTGAAATGATTCGGGCCCTGGTCGAACGTCTGCCGACTATGGTTTGTCCGAAGTGGGTGAGCGTCAAAGCTCAGCCGATCGCGATCGAAGACTTGCTCGCTTACCTGGTCGCGGCGCTCGATCTGCCGATCCAGCATTCTCAGGTCTATGAGATTGGGGGCCCTGATCAGTTGTCGTATGGAGAGTTGATGCGGGAGTACGCCAAGCAGCGCGGGCTACGGCGCTGGTTGGTTCCGATTCCCTTTCTGACTCCTTACCTGTCGAGCCTTTGGCTGGGGCTGGTCACGCCGCTCTACGCCAGAGTGGGCCGCAAGCTGGTCGAAAGTCTGCGCAACCCGACGCTGCTATCGAACAATCTGGCCAGTCGGACGTTTGACGTGGTCCCTCGAACCGTTCCCGAAGCGATCCAGCGGGCGCTCGTCCACGAAGACCACGAGTTTGCCGAAACTCGGTGGTCCGATGCGCTTTCGGCGGGGGGAGAATTGCCGCAATGGGGAGGCGCCAGGTTTGGTTCGCGATTGGTTGACTCGCGCACGCTAGAAGTGCCGATCCCTGCCGAGCAAGCCTTCGCTCCGATCCGTCGCATCGGCGGCAAGCAGGGCTGGTACTATGCGAATTGGCTCTGGTCATTGCGTGGATTTCTGGATCTGCTGGTGGGAGGCATCGGAGTCCGCCGCGGTCGTCGCAATCCCGAGCAACTGCGGACCGGCGACGTGTTGGACTTCTGGCGAGTCGAGGCCTACGAGCCAGCGCATCTGGTGCGACTGTCGGCGGAGATGAAGTTGCCGGGCCGAGCCTGGTTGGAGTTTGAGGTTACTCCTTCTCCCGCAGGCAGCCAAATTCGCCAGACGGCGATCTTTGATCCGGTCGGCCTGACGGGACTGGCCTATTGGTATAGCGTCTACCCGCTGCACCAGTTCGTGTTTGCGGGCATGCTTCGCAACATCGCGCGGGCAGCGACGCAACGTGACGAAACGAACGATTGAACCTAGCGCGATACCACCTCCCACCGGATTTATTGCGCCGCTTTCCAAGGATGCACTACCATGTCTGCCAATGTGACGATCGTCGGTGCTGGGATCTCTGGCCTCTGCTGTGCGCTGCGGCTGCAACAGGCGGGCGTCAACTGCACGATCTACGAAGCGTCGGATGGCGTGGGCGGTCGGATGCGGACCGATGAGGTCGATGGCTTTTTGCTCGACCGGGGATTTCAGGTCTTGCTGACCAGTTATCCGGAAGCGCAGCAGGTGCTCGACTTTGCGGCGCTACAACTGCAAGGTTTTCAGCCGGGCGCCTTGGTGCGGTCGGGTGGTCGCTTTCACGAATTGACCGATCCGTGGCGACGTCCCTGGGGAGCGATACGATCGTTGTTCTCGCCGATTGGAACCACGGCCGATAAACTTCGCGTCGGGCGATTTCGCAGTCAAGTCATGCAGGGAACGGTGGTCGACCAGTTTGCCCGCCCCGAGACGTCGACACTTGATGCTCTGAAAACGGCCGGCTTTTCGGAGCCGATGATCGACCGATTTTTTCGGCCGTTCTTGGGCGGGATCTTTCTCGATGCCGACCTGGCGACTTCGAGTCGGATGTTGTATTTCGTCTTCCGGATGTTTTCGTCAGGAACTGCCTCTTTGCCGGCCGCCGGAATGCAGGCGATCCCGCAGCAAATCGCCGACCAACTGCACCCGGGCGCCGTGCAATTGAACTCCCCAGTCGCGACGGTTGAGCCAACCAAAATTCGACTTGTCTCTGGTCAGGAGATCGAAACGCAAGCGGTGGTGGTCGCGAGCGAGGGACCCAGCGCCGCCAAACTGCTAGACCTGCCCGCGCCGGAGTTGAGTCAGGGAGTGACCTGTCTTTATTTCACCGCTGCAAAGCCCCCCATTGATCGCCCGATTTTGATGCTCAATGGAGAGGGGCGCGGCCCGATCAACAATCTCTGCGTCCCGACCGCCGTCGCGCCAAGCTACGGAGATGCCGGCCAGAGCTTGGTCTCGGTCACGGTGTTGGGGAACCCAACCGACGCGCAGCAACTGGAGGCCGAAGTGCTGGGCCAACTGCGCGACTGGTTTGGGACGCAGGTCGACAGTTGGCGGCATTTGAAGACGTATTCCATTCCCTATGCACTTCCATCGCAACCCTCGGGCGCCCTCGAGAAACCGCAGCGAGCCGTGCGTTGCCGGCCGGGACTGTATGTCTGCGGAGATCATCGCGACAACGCATCGATCCAGGGCGCCATGACATCCGGCCGGCGAGCCGCCGAAGCCGTGCTGCAGGATCTGGCGTGAGCGATATGGATGCGGCGACTTGGGGTGTAGTTCTGAGTCGTCCCTTGTTATCAGGCGCCGGCAGAATTTCGTGCTCAAACCGCCTCGTCGATGATTATTGCATGATATTGAATCGCCCCCAACGACCAGAAGAAGATTTGTAACAGCTGCTGACGGGCGATGCCGGAACTGCGGAAATAGCTGGCCAGGTCGAGGTCGAAGGTCAGGTGATCGGCAAACCGGCTGAGTTGTTGGTTGTATTTGCGCGGGACGATCTCCGCCATGCACTTGTGAAAGTCGAGCAGGGCGTTGCAGCAGACGAGCAACATGGCGTTGGGCGCCACCTCTTCGCCTTGGAGCGTGTGAATCGCCTGGCCAAAGTCGAATACATAAGTGACTTCGCTGGGAGCCGGGCCGATGGTCGCCGCTCCACCGTTGGAAGTGCGCAGCGCCTGATCGCCAAGGTCAGGATCGGCAAACAGCAGCGGAAGACCATCCAGGAGAATCGGCCGATCATCATCGACCGAGATGGTGTACAGCTGAGGAAGGTTGACCTGCTGGGCAAACGTAAAGCCGACGAGATAGAGTTGGGAACGCTGGTCATGGGATGTCTGTGCGAAGCTTCATTTGTTGTTTCTTATGCGGTGAAACCTGGCTCTTTGCGGTCGTTTGTTAATGCTGGGAGTGGTCCGTAGGGCTCGCTGTTAGATTTGTGAACGGTTGGAGTCTACCGACTCATTTTCTCGACGTTCTCGACTACCGCCCAGCCCGAACCGCTTGATCATCCGGCAAGGCTTGCCCTCGTTTCACGCCAGCGAAGAAAGCGGAACAAACCGCATAAACAACCAGCCCATAAATCGCCAGGACGCAGTTCAGCAGGCAACCTTGTACCAGCGTCGTTATGAGCGTCGCAGCGAACCGCATCGGTTCAATATCGTGATGGGTGATCGTCCGAAAGAGAAAGCTGGTGGCCGAGACCGCGACCAGGCCGCACCACAGATCGAAGAAGAAGCCGACCGGATAGAGGATCGAAATCGCCATTCGCGTACCGTAGGTGATCCGCATCGTCCACTTGATGGCTCGCTGCTGGCGGAGCCAATGATTGCGCGTCGCCACATCCAAAAACGTATAGCCGATGGCGAACAACAAGATGCCGGTCACCATCCCGCCAACCACGGCCGAAGTCTGATCCCGGGCAATCACCCAGCTGGGAATGGCGCTGATGCCGCAGACGAGAAACCAGCGAATCGCCGCTTTCGCAATCGCGACGCCCAGCGCGTCTGAAGCTGGCGGCCGCTCAGCATCGGCCGCCGGCGAAATCGCCGCTGGCGACTGAAACGGATTGTCAGGCTCAGGCTGCGACATGGCGGCTCGTTCGTCAATTAAGTCTTCGCCGAGCGAAGCTCCACGATCTCGAAACGCAGTTCGGCGAAGAACTCTGCGCCAACGCCTGGCAGGGAAAAGGGAGCGGTTACGATCTGAGAGAGGCCTACGCTTGGGCGACCAATAGTTTCGCCAGGGTTGCGGCGAGTTTTTCCAGGGCGCTGTCGTCAGGAAGCGTAAACCGGACTTGCAATCGCCCCGCCTCGTCACGATCGGCGCATTGAGCCAAACCAGATCGAATTTGCTGAGCGACTTGCGGATCAGCCGCCTGGCCGTTTTCGACCAGCTCGCCGACCAGGTTCATCGCAGCGCCCAGCAGTTCTCCGGCCGCGGCCGCGACTTTGTCGCGGCGACCGGCGACCTGTTTCGCCTCGGTTTCGACTGCGGTTTGCATCGAGACGTCGACCGGAGCGGCCGGTTTCTCGCCGAGCAGCTGTTCTAAGCGGCGTTTGAGTTCATCCATGCCGCTACGAAGTTCTACCTCACTCACTTCAGAGTCGACGTCCAGGGCGGCTAGTGCCAAGTCGTGCTTGGCCGAAAGGGTGGCCAGCATCCGCTCTTCAATCGTGTCTTCCGTCACCAGCAGATAGACTTGAACCGAACGCTTTTGCCCCATACGGTGTGCTCGGGCGACGCGTTGTTCCAGCACCGCCGGATTCCAGGGGAGATCGACGTTGATCACGGTGTTGGCGGCTTGAAGATTGAGGCCCGTGCTGCCGGCGTTGCTCATGATGATGGCCCGGCAATCGTCATCGTGCTGGAATCGATGCACCAATTGCTGCCGTTTCTTCTGCGGCACGCTGCCGTCGAGCCGTACGAAATCGATTCCGCATTTGTTTAGCAAATCCTCAATCAGCCCGAGCATCGTCGTCCATTCGCTGAACAAGACGATTTTTCGATCTTCCTCGGCCGCCAACTGTTCGAGCAGTTCGGCCAGGGTCGCCAGTTTGCTGCTATAGGCCGGCTCTTCTCTATTCACCAGGAAGGTGCTGTCGCACGCCATGCGGGCCATCAGCAAGAACTTTTGCAGGCGAATCAGGTCCATCTCGGTGAGGTACTTCTTGGCGGCGATTTTTGCGGCTTGCTGGACGTACTCCTCGCTCATGAAGAGCTGTTCTTTGGTCGGCTGAATGCGAACCACTTCGGTGGTGCGCTCCGGCAGATCGCGCATCACGCTGCCGCGCGTGCGCCGCAAAAGAATCGGCTTCAGCGTTTCTCGTAGTTCATCCAGATTTCGGTAGCCTTTGACTTTGCCCCGATCATCCACAATGCGATGTCGGTGCAGGAAGCGATAAGCGGGCCCCAGGCGCCGGTCATCGACAAAGCTGGCGACCGTAAAAAGCTCTTCCAGACGGTTTTCTAGCGGCGTGCCGGTCAGCACCAACGCGAAACGAGACTGGAGTGCGGTGATGATGCGCGAGGTTTTCGATTCCCAGTTTTTAATTCGCTGACCTTCGTCCAAGATGATCAGATCCCAGGCGACTCGTTCGACCGTTGGATGGTCGCGCAGGATTTGCTCGTAATTGCAGATGGTGAAAAAGGCGTCGCTAGCGTATTGCTCGGCCCGTTCGGCGCCTCGGCCGATTACCAGTTGGCTGCTGCGTCCACAGAATCGGTTGATTTCGTTTCGCCATTGGCTTTTTACGGACGCCGGGCAGATGACCAGCACCCGGCGAATGTCTGAGTGCTGGGCGAGCAACTCGGCGACGCCGATACCCTGGATCGTTTTACCCAGTCCCATGTCATCGGCCAGAATCGCTCGTCCTGCACCGACGGCGAAGGCGATGCCGTCCATTTGATAAGGGAGCAGTTCGGCGTTGAGAAGTTCCTTCCGCAGAGGATGACTGCCGGGATCTTTGCGGATTTCGGCTGCGATGTCGAACAACCGACGCTGCAACAGACCTTGTTCGATGAACTCTTCCGCATCAGGATAGACGTGGACCGAGTGCCCGGCTCGCTCCAGCTTTCGTATGACGGCGACGGCCTTGTCGACCTCGTCGAACGTGCGATCGCGCAGCGGCCCCAGAATTCGTTTGGCCTGGGCGTCGAGATGGTGCGGCAAGTTAAATCGCAGTCCCAACTCGGCGCCATAGTCGAGTCGTAGCGATAGATTCCGTCGCTTATAAGGTTGACGGAGCCGTCTCTGCGAGAACCGCTTCCTGATTTTGGTCTGCGCATGCAAGATATGTTTGCAGACGCCAAGATGATTCACTCGAAAGTCTGGGCAGCTGCAATACGATTGGCCCGGCTCAAAGCCGCGCAGCGACACGCGATACGATTTGCCCGATTGTCGGCTGGTGATGGTATAGTCGGCCCAAGGTTGCTCGGGATCGAGCGACTTGAGAGTCATCTTCTCCGATACGGCCCGCTGCTCTCGATCGGCCAGCGCGCGGCGAAACAACTCTTCTTCGGTTAAGTTCTCGATCGGTTCCGCCGGGTCTGGCGGCGCCGACAAGCCGAGCGACAGTTTTTCTTCCAGTACCATGCCGAGCGCCGCGGCGAGATGATCGCACTTGGTCTCGCAGGCGTCGCAGTGGAGATGGAGGCCGCTTGGCTTGTTGGTCTTTTCGACGATCGTTACGATCGGAGTGCCAGCGGAATGCTCCGCATCGGGGACATTCACACGCAACATGTCGCCGCCAAGATAGACGTCGCGCGCCAGCTCGATTTCAAATCGCCCACCGCGACGCAGACGGACATCGCCATCTTCGTCTCCCAGCAAGCGACAGGCGGCGCGATACGTAAGCTGGCCTAAGCGATCTCGAATACCAATCCGGCGGTTGCGGCGTCCACTTTTCGACACGGTCAGGCTCCATCCCTTGGAAAACGGAGAGTTCAACGTTGGGGGGCGTTGCGAAACCTACCATTCTCACCCTTTTCATCGTTCCAGCAAGCCAAGCACCCTGGGGGAGCGGCGAGAATACATCCCTGCGAAGAATTTTCAACCTCGCCACGCTCAGAGCGTAGCTCTTCGCGGCTCGCAAAATAGCTACTTACGTCGCTATTTAGGGATCGCATCCCTGCGATCACGCAGTCCGTCGAGAAAATCAACGGACCGCTATGCTTCCGCCAAGCGAAAAATGGTAGAATACCACCAAGCCTTACGAATGAATTTCTATCGCCGCAACTGCGTCCCATGATTGTTCGTCTGACCCAAAAGCTGGGCAAAAAAATCGACGCCTCACCAAAGAAGTCGTATCCGCTAGATGACAATCCGCTGGCGGATTGGAGTGCGCATCTATTTACGGTTTCTCGAACGCAATTCATCCTGGTCACGAACACCGCCACGCTCTACTCGGCGGTACTGTATGGGCGAGGCATACCGGATGGCGGGCGGTTTCTGGACGCAATGCTGAGTACGATTCGCGAGGTCTTGGATGATGACGGTCTGAGTATTGCGTACCAGAAGCTCATCGCCCCAGCGACGGCGACGGTGTACTTTTCGAAGGCGTTCAGCCGCTCGGTGACTGGCTCGATGAATGACCATATCATGGGGGCCAAGATCTATCTGGGTGAAGCCGATCTTTCGCCGCATGAAACGTCGTTTAAGTTGAACTGTACGCCACTGTCGGCGATCGATTATGAGAATCCAAGGAAGGTGATGCAGGCGCTTTGTGCCGATCGGGTTAACGAGCGATAGGGGGAGCGGGGAAAAGGAGGGGCGACGTGTGCCGCTATCGTCCGCGATAGTCTCTTTCGGCAGAGCCTCAGTTCGGCGCGATATCGCTTCGCCCGTGGGAAGTCAAAAAAATCGCACGGTGGTAGATTTCTGAAATCGGTCACAGTCGACATTGGCGCAGTCGCGAATCTTCTAGTCCAAACAGCCACGCTTCAATCTCTTCCTGGCCGGGTCAGAAAGAACGCCAGCCAAGGCCCGGGCTGACGCCGCGGACGATCAGCTCTTCGCGAGCAAGCGTGGTCAGATGCATCCTGTTTGCCTGCGACCAGATGGGCGGTGGATGACGAGCAGGCACAAAAAAAGCCTGGCGAAATCGCCAGGCTTTGGAAGGCTCCCCGTGCAAAATGCTATTCGTAACAGTTCTCTGTTTGTTCTGAGCGAGTAACTGGGTGGGCCAAAGGGATTTAGGAATTCAGAGTGCCTTGCGCCACAGCCGAGCTGGCCGAACAATTCTCGGAATTTTGGGAGGTTGGGAATACCAATACCTTCGTCGAGCGGTTTATCCAGACTGGGCAGGCGACCGTTACAAAACTGCCGTGACGCAAGGTCTTACCTACGCGAAATGGCGAATTACAGGTGTCTTTACGCTGGACTAATGGGGCGCACTTGCAAACGGAACAAGACGCATTCCCTCCGCGCAATTCTTGCAACGAGGATCGGCGTTATTTCGACACCAGTTTTAGCAAATCGCCGATATTTCGATGCGATTCAATCGGATGGCGAAGGCTACGGTCGAGAATGATCCGATAGGTGTTCTGTCGCCCGATTTTTTCCTTCACGAGGAAACCTTCTTCTTCCAGGTCGGCGATGATTCTTTGGACGGCGCGTTCGGTAATACCGACCTCCGTCGCCACATGCCGAAGCACCATGGTGGGATCGCGTGACAAGACGATTAGGACGTGGGAATGATTCGTCAGGAAAGTCCAGCGATTGACGGCAGGCGACGGCTCTGGGCTTTCCGCCTCTTTGACTGCTTTCGCTGGCGAAGGCTCACGGCTTGCTGCCGGAGCCTTTTTTCCACTTTTTTTTTCCGTCGCGTTCATTTGCGTATTGCGAAGACAGGGTCCTGCCCCAGGGCGTGAGGCTCAAGCCGTAAACCGAGTGCCCATAACGCTTTATTCTAGCTTTCGAGTCGGGAAGTCGCAATCCGGAATATTCTTTCCGGACTCTCGAGACGCATTTCAACTCAAGCCGTCCGCAGAATTTACCGAATTTAAAGGCGACGCACGATTGACGATAAAAATGTCGCGTATTAAATTTCACGAACTTGGTTTTGCGTGTTCGCGAATTCTCGAAACTCTTGGAATGGTGGCGTTCAATGGGATGTTATTCTGCGATCCTGACCTCAGCGATCTTGCTGCTGATAACGCCGGGGCTAATTCCGAGCGGCTGGGCGAATCGGCATGCCGTCGCTATGCGGCGAATGGCGATCTTTCTCGCAGCTACCTCGTTCACCTTGATTGTCTGCGGAGTAGCTCTGCTGCTCAAGTTTGGGCCCATGGAGAGGAACGCAGCGATCGAGTCGTCGACCAGTTTGCTGGGGAGCGGGTTCTATTGGGACGCGCTTTCGGCAACGATGGCGCTGCTGATTGGAGCGGTTGGCTGGACCATCCTCGGGTTCGCCTGTCGCAACTTGGATGGCGAGGCGACTCAGGGGAGATTTCTTCGCTGGACCCTATTTACTCTCGGCTCCGTTCTCATGCTCGTGGTCTCGGGCAATCTTCTTGTGGTGCTGTTCGCCTGGACCCTCACGAGCTTTGGCCTCCATCAACTGCTGCGACACTACGGCGACCGAAATTGGGCGGTCTGGACTGCTCGAAAGAAGTTCGTGATCAGCCGTCTCGGAGACCTGTTTCTGCTCGCAGCGATTTGGCTCACTTATCACGAGTTCGGTAGCTTTGGCTTCGCCGAAATCTTCGCATCCGCCGACCACGCCCGACGGATGGGAGACGCAACCTGGAGCATCACGATCATCAGTACGCTTTACGTATTGGGAGCGATGACGAAATCAGCGCAGTTTCCGTTCCATACCTGGCTGCCGGATACGCTTGAGACCCCGACGGCGGTTTCGGCCCTGATGCATGCGGGAATTATCAATGCTGGCGGGTTCCTGATCATTCGACTCAGTCCCGTCGTATCGCTGTCGCCGGTCGCGCTTGGGTTTCTGGCGTTCGTCGGCGGTTTCACCGCACTTCTAGGAGGCGTAATGATGCTGACGCAGTCCAGTATAAAACGTCAACTGGCTTACAGCACGATCGCTCAAATGGGCTTCATGATGCTGCAGTGCGGTCTCGGCGCGTTTTCGACAGCAATGCTGCACCTCGTCGCCCACTCAATTTACAAGGCCTATGCGTTTCTACGCTCCGGCAGCGCTCTCGAAGAGGCTGGGCGAACGGACCCGAAACTGTTGACCGACAGAAAGCTCTCCTTCCGTCTCGCCGCTACCGCGGGCGCTATCTTGGTGAGCGCCGTCATTTGCACGGCGATCGCCTGGTTGTTCCAACTGGATCTGACTCAAAAGAGCGGCGGCCTAGTGCTGGGAATCGTCCTGGTGCTGGCCTTGGCGACCTTACTGGTGCGGAGCTTCGCTACCGGATCGATGCAAATTTCATTGCAGTCGGTAGGAATCGCGACGCTCGTCGCCGGATGCTATTTCGCCGCGTTTATTGCGATGAACGCCTGGTTGGGGACTTCCGTCGCACATCCGTCGCCTGGAGATACGCTTACTCAGGCGTTCTCGATCGTTCCTCTTTCCATCGGCTTTGTCGGCTTGTTCGCACTGGAATCGATTCTTTCCTGGACGGAGCGAAATCGAATGCTGCAGATATTCTACGTGCACTCATTAAACGGCTTTTACCTCGACATTCCAGCTCGACGGCTGACAGGAATTTTCTGGGCGCGGTTCAATCCGGTCCCGTAATTCGACCAGCGATACGAAGCAAATCACATTCACGAAAAGGGATAGGTGCGATGGAAATGACCTTGAATGCGTCGTTAGGCGGAACGCGATCGAGCGAATCGATTTCGCAGCAAGTTGCGAATTCTCGCGCTCCCCATCTCAGCAGCCTATTGGCGGACGTCGAGAAAATGACGCCGCCGCTCTGGTCGCTGGCGGATTACGTGGCGGTCAATCCGTTTCTCGGACTCAGCGAAGAAAAGTTTCTGACCGCGCGGCGAATGATGGCGGAAGTGCGAGATTGCGAACTCCTACCTTCCATGGATACTTTTCGGAAACAGTTTCGAGAGAATGGATTCGAGCGGACTGATCTCGAACAGGCGCTAAAGCAAGCCGCACACGAATACCCAGAGTGGTATCAGCAGATCGATCTCGCCGAGATTGAAGTCATTCTGAACGGCAATGCCTCGCCAACGGAGGCCCCTGAACGAACCGCTTGGACAATTGCGGAACTTATTGATCAAAGTGAGGGGTCTGACTGGAACAGCCATATCATTAACGACATTTCTCGTAACGTCGCCAGCTACTTCGACCAAGGACAGGCGTCATGGACGAATCCCTGGAAAAGTGAGTCGCTGTTCACTGCCTGGCGAAACTCCGCCACGATAAGTCGACGCATGGAAATGTTAGGCGTCGCAGATTTTCGTCAGTTCGTCAAAGGGTTGCCCGCGAAGCCGAGCGAGGCGATTCTGCAACTTCTGACTCGACTGGGGGCGGCCCCTGCCCGATGGCGATGCGTGTTGTTGAGTGAGATCTTCTCTGTCGCAGGCTGGGCCTCGTTCATCAAAAACCAAGGGGGAAGTCGTCGACACGAGTCTCACGGCGAAGGCGATTTGATTGGGTTGTTGGCGATTCGCCTCGCTTATGACGCGGCCTTAGTTGAGCGTCAATTGCCAGCTGCGGCTTCAGCTTCGTACCACAGCGAGCGATGGAAGCATTTGTTGGAGCGTTCGGATTTGAGCCCCAACGCGCCCAGCGCTCCGGTCCTCGCCAGATACGTTTGCCAAACTGCCGTCGAGATAGCTTTCCGACGAAGACTTTGCGGGCAGCTGTCCGACGGGGAAAAGTCTCAAAGCGTTGCGACTCGCAAAGCGGCGCAGTTTGTCTTCTGCATCGACGTCCGTTCGGAAGTAATGCGACGCAATCTTGAGAAGGCTGCGGAAAACGTGGAATCGTTCGGCTTCGCAGGCTTCTTCGGGATTCCGATGCAGTACGTTTCGCTGGGTGGAGGAAAGGGCTCTGCTCAGTGCCCCGTGCTCCTTCAGCCCACATTCTCCGTCCACGAGATCGAATCGGGGGCGTCGGAAGCCGAACAGGCGGCGGACGGTCGACGACGGCTGGCGGCTAAGAATCAACGTGCGATTTGGAAGTCTTTTCAGTCTTCCGCCGCGTCCTGCTTCAGCTTTGTCGAAACGGTAGGAGCGTTCTTCGTAGCGAAGTTGCTGAAGGACTCGCTGAATTCGTTGCGGTTCTTCGCTTCCAGCAAATTCGCGACCGATGGACGGCTTACGCGTACTCAAAGTGGAGACGGCACATCGATCGAATTCGACTCGGAATTCTCGATCGAGAAGCGGTGCAGCATTGCGGAGAACGTTCTGCGAAACCTGGGGCTCACCGACAACTTCGCGCGGATCGTGGCATTTTGCGGTCATGGGGCCGAAGTCACGAATAATCCTTATCACGCTGGACTCGATTGTGGAGCGTGCGGCGGGCATTCCGGAGCGCCCAATGCTCGCGTCGCCACGAGGCTGTTGAATGACGACGTGGTTCGTCAGTACCTGCGCCTCCGTGGAATCGTCATCCCCGAGGATACCTGGTTTGTTCCGGCGTTGCACAAGACCACCACGGACGAGATTCAAATCCTCGACGTCGATCTGCTGCCGGATACTCATCGAGAGGAGTTGACGCAATTGCAGGAATCGATGCGAACCGCCAGCCAACTATGCCGCGAAGAACGGAGCGGTCGGATGGACGCATCTTCGCCGCAGGACCTAATCCGCCGCAGCCAAGACTGGGCGGAAACGAGACCTGAGTGGGGCCTGGCGGGCAACGCTGCATTTGTCATCGCGCCCCGCTGGCGAACCGCAGGTATTGATTTGGGCGGCCGAATCTTTATGCACAGCTATGACCCGGAGCGGGATGTCGAGGGAAAAGTCTTGGAGCTAATCCTGACCGCGCCAACGGTCGTCGCTAGCTGGATCAATCTTCAGTATTACGCCTCCACGGTCGACAACCAGGCGTTTGGAAGCGGCAATAAATTGCTTCACAACGTCGTCGGCAAGTTCGGCGTCTTCGAGGGGAACGGAGGCGATTTGAAGACCGGACTTCCCTGGCAGTCGGTACACGACGGATCCAAGCTTCAACATCAACCGCAAAGACTGCTCGTCCTCGTCGATGCGCCGCGAGAGCGGGTGGAAACGATTCTGCAGAACCATACGGGAGTACGGGATTTGGTCAGCAATGGCTGGGTGTCGCTCGTCGTGATGGAAAACGATGGCTACTACCGCTGGACGGAATCGCACGCTTGGCAGATCTGTCCGCCGACCGAGTGTTAACAGTCCGTTGATTTTCTCGACGGACTGGTGATCGCATGGATGCGATCCCAAAATAGCGACGTAAGTCGTTATTTTGCGAGCCGCGAAGAGCTACGCTCTGAGCCTGGCGAGGTTGGAAAATGCCACGATGGCATTTTTCAACAGGCAGTTAAGCCTGGCATTAAACGACTTTTTGGCGATCGGGAAACGCTATGACCAATACCTTGCGAGAAGTGACGGAACACGACGCCACAGAGAGCGTCTTGCCGAAAACCCACCTCCGGCAACTGGAGGCGGAGAGCATTTACATCATGCGGGAAATGGCGGAAGAGTTTGAAAACCCTGTTCTGCTCTACTCCATCGGCAAAGACTCGAGCGTCCTGCTCCATCTGGCCAGGAAGGCTTTCTTTCCCGAGAAGCCGCCGTTTCCGCTCCTGCACATCGACTCCACCTGGGAATTTCGGGAAATGATCGAGTTTCGCGAAAACTATGTGCGGAGTGAACTTGGTTTGGACGTATTGGTGGAGATCAATCAGGAAGGAGTTCGAGATCAGGTCAATCCCTTCGACCACGACGGTCGCATCTACACCGAAGTGATGCGAACGAAGCCTCTCAAGCAAGCCCTGACTCGGTATCGCTTTGATGCGGCGCTGGGAGGAGGGCGGCGCGAGGAGGAGCGTTCGCGGGCAAAGGAGCGGGTCTTCTCGTTTCGCGACCGCAATCATCGTTGGGACCCCAAGAATCAGCGTCCTGAGCTATGGAACCTTTACAACACTTGGATTCATCGTGGCGAAAGCATGCGAGTCTTTCCATTGTCCGACTGGACGGAACTCGATATCTGGCAATATATCCAGCTGGAGCAGATCCGCCTGGCGCCCCTCTATTTTGCGAAATCACGTCCTGTCGTCGAACGTGATGGAAGTCTCATCATGGTCGATGATGAGCGAATGCGATTGGCTCCGGGGGAAGAGCCGACGTATCGAAACGTCCGTTTTCGCACGTTGGGGTGTTACCCCGTAACGGGAGCGACCCTCTCAAACGCCGCTTCGGTCGCTGAGATTGTCGACGAGCTGCGGTTAACGCGAGATTCCGAACGAAACGGTCGAGCGGTCGATCGCGAAGAAGAGGCGGCGATGGAACGAAAGAAACGCGACGGTTATTTCTAGCGCCAAGTGCCCGCTCCGCTAAGTCGACGGTTTACGGAATTGTTCAACTGAGAATGCGTATGTTCCCATCTAGCGAAACCCTGGATTTGCTGCAGACTTCCCAGAATAGCTCGGCATTGACGTCAACGCGTACGCTGCTTCGCTTTATCACTTGCGGCAGCGTCGATGACGGCAAGAGTACGCTTATCGGACGGCTGCTGCTGGATTGCGGCGCCGTCTTCGATGATCAAATTGAATCGCTTAGGAGCGAATCCAAACGTTTCGGATCGACGAGCGAGGATATCGATCCAGCGTTGCTGGTTGACGGTCTCGAGGATGAGCGGGCTCAAGGAATTACGATCGACATCGCCTATCGCTACTTTCAAACGTCCCAGCGAAAATTCATCATCGCCGATTGCCCAGGGCATGAACAATACACCCGTAACATGGCGACGGCGGCGTCCAAAGCGGAGGCGGCGGTATTGGTTGTCGACGCGCGAAAAGGGTTACTGACCCAGACGCGTCGACATGCCGCCATCGCCTCGCTGATGGGCGTCCGAAAACTGATTCTGGCGATCAACAAGATGGACTTGGTTGGATGCGACCAGAAAGTCTTTGACGGCATTCGAGAGCAATTCGAGGCGGCCATCAGTAAGCTGACTGGCGCCTCGATCATCGCCATTCCGGTTTCCGGACTGCGCGGCGATAACGTCGTTAAATCGAGTCAAAACATGCCGTGGTACGACGGCGTCACCCTCTTACAGGCCCTGGAAGAGTGCCCGGCGAATTCCGAGCGGAACGACGCCCCTTTGCGGTTTGCCGTGCAACGCGTCACGCGGCCAGATTCGGAGTTCCGAGGTTACAGCGGATCCGTTTTTTCGGGAACGCTACGAGTTGGCGACGCAGTTCAAGTCGTTCCAGGGGGGCAGATGAGTCGCGTTCGTTCGATTGTCACGTTTCTCGGTCAGCAGACCGCTGCTGTAGAGGGCGAAGCGGTCACCTTGACGCTGGAGGACGAGATCGATATTTCGCGAGGGGATTGGCTCGTTCATCCCACCTCGCCTCCCCAAGTGAGTCATTATTTTGATGCGCACTTGATTTGGATGTCGCAAGAGGCGCTGGCGCCGGGCAAATCGTATTGGTTGAAACAATCAACCCTTCGCACCAGCGCTGAAGTGGAAGACGTCTTCTCCCGTCTCGACTTCAATACGAGCGAAAGCATCCCAGTCAATACGCTCCAGCTTAATGACATTGGGCGCTGTAGAATCCACGCCCATCGTCCGATCCCCTATGACCCTTACTGCGAAAATCGAAAGACTGGCTCGTTTATTCTGGTCGATCGCGTCTCGCACGAAACCGTGGCGGGAGGGTTAATCCTACCTAGCGAAGGAGACTCCTTCGCAAGCGGCGCAGACAAGCGTCGCAGAAATGGCCAGGGCTTAACCTTGACCGCCAGCCGCGTATCGCAAGTGTCACGCCGACGACGCTCGGGGCATGACGTGGCGACCGTGCTGCTCAGCGGTCTCAGCGGTTCGGGAAAGACGACGATTGCGTACGAACTGGAACAGCGCTTGTTTTCCAAAGGGATGGGGGTCGCGGTGCTCGATGGCGAGAACTTGCGATTCGGGATCTGCCGCGACTTGGGGTTCTCAGCGGAAGAACGCTCCGAGAATCTGCGGCGCGCCGCAGAAATCGCGAGAATTCTAAATGACGCTGGCGTGGTCTGTTTGGCCGCATTCGTGGCGCCAGAAGAGCGTACGCGATCCCAAGCCAAGGAACTGATCGGTCCGCAGAGATTCTTGCATGTTCATTTAAAGTCCACCGTCGAAACTTGTCGTCAGCGCGACTCTTCGGGACGCTACGCCGCTGCGGAACGTGGAGTAATCCGTAACTTTCCCGGCGTAACAAGCCCGTATCTGGAGCCTACGGACGCCGATTTGATTGTCCCAACGGACGTTTGGACGTGGGAACAGTGCGTTGACGAGATTGAACGTTGGATCTTAGCGCGAATCGACGTTACCTAACCGAACGACAAGTTTGAAATTTTCTCAGCAAGTCTAACTAGGACGAAAGGCATGATTCACGAAACCAGAGGTCCGGGCTACTTCATGATGCAAGACTTGGAGCGACAGTACGACCAGTTGGCGGGACGCAGAGGTGCGCTCCGACTTTGGATCGCATCGTCCGATCCGGCAATCGACCGTGCGATGGAACGAGTCGGCGACTCTTTCGCAAACCTGGTCTTGCGAGTGCCGACCGAGCATCTGATGAAGGCGCCCGTCGATGGATCTCCGGTCTTAAGAGTACTCGACTTTTCGATTGAGCGATTCAGGCTCCGCGGAATCGTCGTTTGTGGGCACGCATCAGAAGACGTAATTTCGACGCGTTCGCAAGTTCCAAGGCCCGATTTCGCTGGGGCTTCCGGCGATAAACTGCTTCAAGGCGCTCGCGAACGAATGGCGAAAAATCGCTTGTGGAAGAGCCGCACCTTGAATTATGCCGCTGCCCTAAAGAACTCTAGGCTCATTACCGAACGGCGGGAGCGAGACCTTCTTGAAGTCACGACTGTTTTCTACCTGAAAGAGACTGGCGTCTTTAGCGTTTACAAAGACGCGAGCAAAGAATTTGAGGCAAACTTCGGGGAGACAATATTCCAATGAATGACGTTTTGAAGCCGCGAGTAGGTGTTGTCATGGGAAGTCGGTCCGACTGGGAAACGATGCGACGTGCGGTAGAAGTTCTCGAGCATTTTCGGATTCCGCACGAATGTCGCGTCGTTTCCGCGCACCGAACTCCGCAGTGGATGTTTGAGTATGGGGAGTCCGCGGAAAGGCGCGGCTTGAGAGTTATCATCGCCGGCGCTGGAGGGGCTGCTCACTTACCCGGGATGTTGTCGTCATTAACAATGTTGCCCGTACTTGCGGTACCGGTCCAATCGAGGGCTTTGTCAGGCTTGGATTCATTGCTATCGATCGTACAAATGCCCGGCGGCGTTCCCGTAGCGACATTCGCAATTGGTGAAGCGGGGGCAAAAAACGCCGGGCTGATGGCCGTGCGGATTCTATCGAACAATCATCCGGAACTCCGCTCACGTCTGAGAGACTTCGTGAAAGCGGAAGAACTCAAAGTAATGGAGACTTCAGTATTATGACGCCGATCATTTCCCCCGGCGCAACAATCGGGGTCTTAGGAAGCGGTCAGTTAGGTCGAATGTTTACGCTGGCCGCTCGCCGCCTTGGCTATCATGTACACGTGTTTTCGCCCAGCAAGAATACCCCGGCAGGCCAATTGGCGGACTTGGAAATTCAAGCCCCGTATGATGACTTTGAAGCGATTGAAAGCTTTGCCCGGCATGTCGACGTCGTTACCATCGAGTTTGAAAACGTCAACGTTGAAGCAATTGAAGTCATTCAACGTTTCGTTCCAGTGCGCCCCGGCTGTCGAGTCTTGAGAACGACGCAACGACGAGACAATGAAAAAGCGTTTTTAGCCGGAATCGGCGTTCCCGTCGCCCCCTACGCGTCGATTCGCAATCTCGCGGAATTGCAATCGACTTCCCCGGAACTTTTTCCTGGGATCCTCAAGACCGCTGGCTGGGGATATGACGGCAAAGGACAAGTACGATTATCATCAATCGCGGACGCGCAGTTAGGCTGGCGGTCGCTCGGCGTTCAAGCTGCGGTATTGGAGAAACTGATCGACTTCGCGTTGGAGTTCTCAGTAATTGTCGCTCGCGGAGCCAATGGCGAGATGGCTCACTACGATCCGATCCTGAATCGCCATGAAAACCACATTCTCAGCGTATCAGTTTCTCCTAGCGGATTGACTCTGAAGATCGTGAAAGAAGCGGTCGAAATTGCTCACTCGATCGCAGAACAATTGGATGTCGTCGGAGTGCTTTGCGTCGAGTTCTTTCTCACCAAAGACGCGAGGGTGATCGTCAATGAACTGGCGCCGCGTCCACACAATTCTGGCCACTTGACGATTGAGGCGCATGCGACCTGTCAATTTGAACAACAAGTCCGAGCCGTTTGCGGATTGCCTCTAGGGAGCACGGCGCAACTCCGGCCGGCGGCGATGGCTAATCTGCTGGGAGATTTGTGGATGGATGGAGAACCGCGATGGGAAGTTATGCATTTGATGAAGAACGTAAAGGTTCATCTGTACGGTAAATCCGAGTGGCGCGAGGGAAGAAAAATGGGGCACCTTACGGCTCAAGCTGAGAGCGCGACCGCTGCAGAGGAATTAGTCAGCATAGCGCGCCAATCTTTGGTGAGCAGGCGAAATGAAAGTTGCCCCAGCCCAGGACTGGTGGACGCTGAAGGTTCGATAATTTTACGCGGTCAGGCCTGAATTGCGCCGAGCCTCGAACTCGTTCGGCGTTAGGTAGCCGAGCGTTTGGTGAATTCGCTCGTTGTTGTGGAACGTTTCAATGTAGCGGAAGACGCTGAGCCGCGCTTCCTCGATATCTGCGAACTCTTCAACCTTCGTCCATTCGTGTTTCAGCGACCAGAAAAATCGCTCCATCACGGCGTTGTCGTAACAGCAACCGGTGCGGCTCATCGAGCAGGTGATTCCCAATGTTCGCAACGTCTGCTGATACTCGTCGCTCGTGTACTGACAGCCGCGGTCGCTGTGATGCAACAGCCGCTGCGTATCGGGCCTCCGCAACTCAATCGCTTGACGCAGCGCGGCGCTAACCAGCGATGTCGCCAGGCTGGTCGACAGTTCCCACCTCCCCGTGCAAAACCCTCTTCGTGAAAAGTTCTCTACTGCCCAAATGACGGAAAGCGAACGGTTGCAATAGGTTACGAATTCCGAGTCCTTTTCGGTCCCTTCGGAGCGAACCGAACCCTTTACGAACAGAGAACTTTTGCCATGACCCGACTAGGCGTTACGACCAGCGATCGAATCACAATGAAATGAATCGTACGGGAATTTTGAGCAGTGCCGAGCGTGCTGCGGGGTGCAGAAAAGAAGATATCTCCAGTATCATCAACGACTTCGGCATCTTAGCACGATGAAGAACATTTACCACCAATTGCTGCTCCTGATCGCCGGATCGACCCAAAAAGAGCTGGCTGCTCAGATCCGATATCTCAAGGTCGAGAATGAGGTGCTGCGGTCCAAATTGCCGAGACGGATCTCGGTCACCGCTCAAGAGAAGAACCGGCTGGTCAAGTTTGGAGCGAAGCTGGGGCAGGCGGTTCACGAGATCGTCACCATTGTGGGGCCAAGTACAATTCTCCGTTGGATTCGCGAATCGAAGAAGCCGGGCGGCGTCAAGCAAGTTCGAAAAGGACGCCCCCGAACCAAAGAGGAAATCCGCGAACTCATTCTCCGTTTCGCCCGTGAAAACGACTGGGGGTACACGCGGATCATGGGTGAACTGAAGAAGCTCGGCATCAAGCCGCCGTCACGCAACACGGTCAAAAACATTTTGAAAGAGAATGGGCTCGAGCCAGGTCCCAATCGCGGGGAAGGAACGTGGGACGAGTTCCTCAAGATGCATGCGGCGACGCTCTGGCAATGCGACTTCTATTCGAAGAAGGTGCTGACGCTGAAGGGCTGGCGGGATCTGTATTTGCTGATTTTCCTGCATGTCGAATCCCGCCAGGTCTACATCGCGCCGTCAACGTTTCATCCCAATGAAGAGTGGGCCATGCAGCAAGCTGAAGCGTTCCTGGAGCACGTGAAGTCAGTTGACCTACCCATCGACACCTTGATGCATGATCGGGATAAGAAGCTCACGGCCAAGGTTGACGCCACGTTCCAGGCCGCGGACATTCGGGTCGTGAAATCGGCCTACCGATCACCTAACACCAACGCCTTCGTCGAACGGTTCATCCAGACGCTGCAGCGCGAATGCCTGGATCATTTTGTGGTGTTTGGCGAGCAGCATATGGACTACTTGGTGAAAGAATTTGTCGGTTTCTATCACGCGGAACGGCCGCATCAGGGAAAGGAAAATGAACTGCTGACGCCCGGAGAGCCGCAGCCCGATGTGCTATCGATCGGTTCTATCACCTGTCACGAA
Organism: Blastopirellula retiformator; assembly: GCF_007859755.1. Taxonomy (NCBI): domain Bacteria; kingdom Pseudomonadati; phylum Planctomycetota; class Planctomycetia; order Pirellulales; family Pirellulaceae; genus Blastopirellula; species Blastopirellula retiformator. The sequence goes on from NZ_SJPF01000005.1 coordinate 131,626, forward strand.
CGACTGGGCGGTGTGCTGAAACACTATCATCGTCAGGCGGCGTGAAGTTGTTCGCCACATTCTCTTCTTCTTCGACCGTCAATCTTCCAACGGTAATCGCTCTTCTGCGCTCATGCTCCAACAAATGATCGAAATACTGGAGCACGACCGAAAACCCTCGCAGGGACATCGATTCGTCGGCCATTGCATCGCTGGTTCTTGGACTACTCAAGTCGATCAAATATCGCGAATTTACTTTTTGCACAGGACGGGGTGCTCTCGCTCAGGGGGTGGCGGGATCTGTACTTACTGATCTTTCTACACGTTGAATCCCGTCAAGTCTATATCGCCCCATCGACGTTTCATCCCAACGAATCGTGGGTAGTGGAGCAAGCCCAGGCATTTCAAGAGCACGCCAAGTCGGAGGGTCTAGCTGTTGGAACGCTCATACGGGATCGGGACACCAAATTCCAGCCAGCGTTTGATGCGGCGATTGAAGCAGATGGCGCCGAGGTGAAAGTTGGCGCGTTCCGTTCACCGAATACCAATGCCTTTGTGGAGCGGTTCATCCAGACAATTCAGCAGGAATGTTTGGACAAGTTCGTTGTGTTTGGCGAGCCGCACATGGACTACTTGGTGAATGAGTTCCTCGACTTCTATCACGAGGAACGGCCGCATCAGGGGAAAGGCAATTCTCCGCTGACGCCGTCGAATTCAATAGCGCCGGAGGTCGTCTCGATCGGTTCAGTCGCGTGTCGCGAACGACTCGGCGGTGTGCTTAAGCACTATCATCGTCAAGCGGCGTGAACACGTCGGACGCCTCTTCTTTATTTGGCGACGGAGCCATTCATCGTGCCGCATCTTGCTGCGCTCATGCGTGAACTAACCATCGGAAGATTAATGGGCAGGTGCAAATCCCCGTGGTGAGCTTCTTTTGCTGCCGTTGCCTGCTTGAATTTGGCGCTTCTCAGCCTACAGTCTTAGAGGTTCCCGCGTCCGCACAAGTCTAGGCCACCTCACCGAACAGAATTTTCCCCCCTTTGCTCCTCCGTTCCGTCTTCCTTAACGTTGCCACCCTGAAGCCGCTAACGAACTCGGACGCTATCCGAGAATTTTCGCAACATCGGTCGCTGAAACGCCACTCCAACCTTGTCGCTCAGGCCCAAGAACTTGAACGATGATTCCCATCGCCTCGTTCTTAGCGATTTGTAGTACTTCACGTCCTTTCAGTTCGACAAATACCGAATCTGGTTCGACGGAACTGAGCCAAGCAACATTGGCGAGAACCAGCAGCATCGCTTCCCCGCTTGGCAAGGTAGCGATGGGAATTCGCAAGTCGCTCGATGGCATTGTGACATAGTCACCGCTGGGGACAGCGCCCAATTCCTGCGGGATTTTTATTCCAACGCGTCCATTTTGCAGCTCTTGAAAAAACGTTCGTTGGTTTTCTTTATTCGGCGAATCGGCAAGTAGCAATACTTGTTTCGCCAATTTAGTGTTGCGATGATCGACGTCAGTTTCGTTCATTGCTTTTTTCCAATTCATGAAAGTCGACTGCGGACGTAGCGATAAAAGCAAAGTTTACCCTAGTGCATGAATTTAACCAACTTCTTGCGATTCGTAATTGTCCATAAACGACTCGCAATAGATCATGGGGCCTCAGGATTGACCTTCACCCCAACGGACTCGAGTGATTCAATCTCTTCCACGCATGCTGACCACTTTACGTTGCCTTGGTTGGGTCTCAAAAAGCTGCTTAAGTTATATGGTCGGGTCACGGTTGTAGGATTGCCCTGGATGTGCAAGCCGCTAGGCGGCGTCAGCGTGTAGTTTGGCATCTGTGCACCTGGGAGATACGTTTGAGCACCGTAGATTTCGTAGTAGTCAGGTGTAAGCCCTTGGTCTACCTTGCCTCCCACGTCATCAAAAATTGTGTTGCCGTGATTTGTATATACAGTCACCGAGGTGCCTTCCGGGACTTTTACGGTGCCATTTCCTGGTAGGAATACGCCGTGTCCACTCAGAATATTTGGATCATGAATTGGCTTCCCATCTGCTCCAAGCAGAGGTTTATAAGTGTCATTCAGTGAAGGACCAGACAATGGCTTTCCATCAGGACCTAGTAGACTTGATCTTGTTCCCGAATTGCGACGTTGTTGGCCAGCATAGAAGTCTTCGATATCATCAGCAAGCGAGGTACTTGCGGAGCGGACGCCACTCCGAAGAAGCTGTTGCTCCCACGTGAAATGAAATAATGCTGGATCACGTTGCATGTCGGTGCAATAGGAATTAAGAGCTCCATTGTGACCACCTGCTTCTTCGTATCGGTAGTAGTAGTCGAGGCCCGCGAGTGCTCCCCCCCCAGCTGTGATCAACGCTTTTCCAGTAGTGGTGGATGCCGCGGAACTTCCATAAATATATGCCGAAGTTGTTGCGCTATTTAGGCTCGTCATTGCGGAAGAACCTGCAGAGGTCGCTGCAGGAATGGCGCCGGCGGCGACCGCTGCTGCACCTCCTGCAATAACGGCTGGAACGACAAATGATGATATTACGACATGAGGTGAATGAATTCCCTTTTCGACATCTTCTGTGATCATGGTGCCGCCATAGTAGCGGCTGCCACGTACTGGCCAAGCTGGTACAAGGCCCGATGGATCTACCCAACTCAGATGCCCATTCCCTACATACCGATAAAGATTCGCATCCCCCGCTTCAAACTCAATCGGATCCTGGCTCATCCACCGCGCCGTGGCGGGGTCGTACCAGCGGTTGAGATTGTACTGCAGCCCAGTCAGCGGATCGACGTATTTGCCGGTGTAGCGGAAGCGGAAGGCGTCGAGGCTGCCGTTGGTTTCACTAGCGACTTTGCCGACCGCGTCGTAGGCGATGTGGTTGACGATTGACGTTACGTCGGTTGAGTCGTCGTACTCGACGTAGTCGCGGACCGTGTTTTGGTTGTCGGTCAGCGCCCAGAAGAGGTCGCCAGCCCCGTTTTCGTCGGCCAGCAGTTGATCGACCTGTGGCCCCCAGAGCGTTCGATGCTCCACGTCGCCAGTGTCGTCTAGCACCAGCACGATCTGGCCATTGTCGATGATGAAGTAGCCTGACTGATCAACCGTGCCGTCGCCGTTGGTGTCGGCCTCGCGGCTGACGAGTTGGTTGAACGCGTCGTAGCCGTAGTCAACTTTCCACTGCTTGACGTCGGAGTCGTCGTACTTCGTGACGCTTTCTAAACGATCGCGATGGTCGTACTCAAAAACCTCGTAGTCGCCGGTCGAGATGTTCGTTCTCGTCAGGCGATTTCCTTCGGCGTCGTAGGTGTAATTGTACGTCCCGTCGGAGAGAAGCTGGTTGTTGTCGCCGGTACTGTAGCCGGTGTTGGTGCGGTTGCCGTTGTCGTCGTAGGTGTACGACTCGTCGTTCGCCGTGCCGGTGTAGTCGGCGCCTTCCAGCTGGTTAGTGTCGTCGTAGTTGTAGGTCGCATCTTCGGCGGAATGACCGTAGACCGTGAAGCCAGTGACTCGATTGGCCGAATCATAGCTCCAGGTGTAGCCAGCCAATGTGCTGCTGCCGCTGTCAACATAGGTCAGACTGGTCAGGCGATCGGCGAAGTCGTAGCCGTAGGTGCTGGTTGCGATCGTATCGGTTCCGGCCAGATCGGCGTAGCGCGTGATCGACGTGAACTGGTATTTGTCGTCGGCGTCGTAAGTGAAGTCGACTCGCTTTTCGGCAACCGTATTGCCGCCGACTTGGCCTGCCTGGTTGACCTGCGTTAGACGGTTCAGGAAGTCATAGGCGTATTCATTCTTAAAATCGTCCGTGCCGTCGATTTCGGCCGCCAGGCTGATGCGGCGGTTGAGCGCGTCGTACGCTTGATCGAGAACCACGTCGTAGCCGAGCGCCGCCAGGTCGACTTCAGTGCTGGTGATGCGGCCGAGGCGATCGTACGTAAAATCGTAGGCGGCGGTGGAATCGGCGACCGACACGAGCTGCGACGCGGCGTCATAACCGTAGGTGATCGTGTTGACCGTGGTCACCCCGTCGAGCCACGTTTCACTGATGCGCCGCTGTAAATTATCGTATTCGTACTCAATCACCCGGCCGTTGCGGTCGGTGTATTCGACCAAGTTTCCGGCGGCGTCGTACTCGTAATAACGCGTGTCGTTCAGCTCATTCGTATTGGTGAGCATCCGATTCAATAGATCGTACGTCCAGGTGGTCGTGTTCTCTTCCGGATCGGTCAGCGTCAGGCGATTGCCGTTGGCGTCGTAGGTGTATTCCGTTTCGCCTCCCTCGGCGTCGGTCTTTTTGATGAGGCGGCCGAGGTTGTCGTAGTCGTAGCTGGTCTCGTGGCCTAGGCGATCAGTTTCGCTGACGGTTCGCCCCAACGCGTCATATTCGTAGATGGTCCAAGCAGCGAGCAGCGAACCGCCCCCGTCTGGATCGGGCATCGTCACCTTTACGGTGCGGCCGAGATCATCGTACTCGTAGCTGGTCGTCCCTTCGCTGGTCGACATCGATTCCAACTGACCGTCGTCGTTGTAAGCGTAGGTCGTCACCGGCGCCGAAAGCGGGCCGGCGCCATCGGGGTCAGGCTCGGTGGTCGAAATCGTACGCCCCAACGCATCGTAGGCGTAGGTCGTGACGCCGCGGGGATCGGTCATCGTGGCGACTTGGCCGGCGGAAGTGTAGGTGTAGCTGACCGTTTGGCCTTCGGTATCGATGGTGCTGGTCAGGCGACCGTCGCTGCCGTAGGTGTATGACGTGTACGGGACAGTGAGCGGCCCGGCCTCGTCAGGGTCGGGAAGCGTTTCCACAAGCAGCCGCCCCATCGCATCGTAGGTGTAACTAGTCTTCCGGCCGAGCGGATCGGTTTCGCTGGTCAGTTGCCCGGCCGCATCGAAGACGTAGCTGGTGATGGGAGCAGTCTGGCCGCCGGGGCCATCGGGATCGGCGGCGGTGATTTTGATCAACCGGCCGAGGGCGTCGTAGTCGTACGTGGTGATGTTGCCTAGTTCGTCGGTCACGCTGTAGAGCTGCCCGGCGGCGTCGTAGGCGTATTCGATCTCCGGCGAGACGAGGGCGCCAGCGCCATCGGGATCGGCGAGAATCTCTTTCACCAGACGGCCGAGATCGTCGTAGTCATAACTGGTTACGCCGCCGTTGGGGTCGGTCATGCTGACGAGTTGGCCATACTCGTCATATTCGTAGCTGGTGACGGGGGAAGTAAGCGGGCCGGCGTCATCGGGATCAGGGGAGGTAACTTCGATTTGTCGATTTAGCGCATCGTAGTCGTAGCTAGTTATCCGGCCGAGCGCGTCGGTTTCGGTCAACAGATTGCCGGCGTCGTCGTAGGTGTAGCTGGTAACCGGCGCGGTCTGCGATCCAGCGCCGTCCGGATCTGGTAGCGTTACGCTGGTGCGACGGCGGCGATTGTCATAGGCGTAGCTGGTGACGCCGCTGGAGGTGGTGACCGAAGCGAGCATGCCGACGGCGTTATAGGCGTAGATGGTGACGAACGCGGACAGAGCGCCAGCGCCATCGGGATCGGCGGAGGTTTCCTTAACCAGGCGATTTAGCTCATCGTATTCGTAGGTGGTCGTGCCGAGCGGCGTCGTCTCCGTTAGTAAATTTCCTTCGTGGTCGTAAGTGTAGCTGGTCGTGACGCCGTAGATATCGGTGATGCTGGCGATTCGCCCCATCACGTCGTACGTCGTCGTTTCGCTGAGCGACTGGAGCGTGACGACGGCGCCGTCGGGGTCGGGCAGCGTCGCTTCGATCAGGCGGCCGAGGTCGTCGTATGTATACGTCGTGACCCGGCCGAGCGGATCGGTCTCCGTGAGAATCTGACCGTTGTCGTTATAGGTGAAGGTGGTGACCGGTGAAGATTGCGGGCCGGCGCCATCGGGATCTGCCTCGGTGATCGAGGTGAGCAGCCCATCGGTATAGCCGTAGGTGGTGACGGCGCCAAGCGGATCGGTGATCGTCAGAACGTTGCCGTGGCTATCGTAGGTATAGCTGGTCACCGGCGCGGTAAGCGGCCCGGCGTCGTCGGGATCTTCTTCGGTCACCGAAGTGAGCGTGCCGCTCGAATTGTAAGCATAGGTCGTCGTGCGACTGTTAAGCGTTTCGGTCGCAATAAATCCCATCGCGTTGTAGGTATAGCTGATCACGCTCGCAACCTGCGGTCCCGCGCCATCGGGATCGGCCGATGTCATCGACGTCACTCGACTGAGAGCGTCGTAGGTATAGGTCGTCACGTTGCCCAGTTCGTCGGTCTCCGTCAGCATATTGCCGGCCGAATCGTAGGTCGCCGTCGTGTAGGCTTCGTCCGCCGTCCCGGCTGCGAAGGTGGTCTTGGTCAGATTGCCGTCTTCGTCGTATTCGTATTCGGTAACGACGCCATCCGGAGCGGTCATCGAAGCCAAGAGCCCGATCGGCGCGTCGCCGGTTGTGGTGGGAGCAGGCGTGTAGGTGTACGTGTACGTGAGATCGTCCGTTTCGAGATTCACCAGATCATCGATCACGCCAACAACAGCCGTTTCGGACAGCAGCCACTTGTGGGTTGAGTCGTACGCGTAAAGCGAGATATTGCCGTTGGCATCGGTGTATTGAACCGGCTTGTTCCAGGTCGTGTGGTAAACCCAAGTTCGTACTGACGCGTCAGGGAGCGTTTCGGTCAGCATGTTGCCGCGGCTGTCATAGGTGTATTCGAACACCGATGAAGTCAGCGGTCCTGCGTCATCGGGATCAGCGTAGGTGATCTTGGTCGCCAAGCCATTGGCGTCGCGCTCGTAGATCGTTTCGTTCCCTTCGCCATCGATTTCACGAATCACGTTGCCGAGCGAGTCGTACTCGTATTGCATCGTGATTCCCTGACTGTCGGTGATCGTCTCGATCGACGTACCGTTGTCGACCAACGACTTCGTGGCGGAACTATACGTCGTGACCGATCCATCCGGCTCGGTCACCGTGGCGACTCGCCCCGTTGAATCGTAGGTGTACGAAGTGACCAGGCCGCCGGGCTTGGTGATCGACGTGATCTGGCCGCCGGAATTGTAGGCATAGGTTGTAACCGGAGCCGCGAGAGGCCCGGCGCCATCAGGATCTTCACGCGTGATCGTCTCGAGCAGTCCGTTGGTATCGTACGTCATCGACATCAACCAACCCTTGGTATTGGTGATGCTGGTCAGTTTTCCGCTGGTGTAAGCGTAGGTAAACGTATCTTCGGCCCCGGAAATGCCGGCCAAGACTTTTTTGCCGCCGCTGGTCGTATAGCTGTAGGTCGTTTCGTGACCGTCCGCCTGCGTCCGACTGGTCTGATAGCCATCGGAGTCAAAAACGTAAGTATGGCCGTAACGACTGGTGTATTGATAGCCGCCGCCCGACAGCGCCCCAAACGATCCAAACTCCCCTTCCGGCATGTCGTATCCGCCCAATCCATCGCTGGCCAGGTAGATGGACCTCCCGTTGCCGAGGTTGAGGTCGATCCCATTGGTACGAACATTGGCTTTCATGACGCCATTGGTGGCGACGCCGCCTGTGCCAATATCGACTTGCCCCGTTTCTTCGTGTGGGCCATCTTCTAGCCAGTCGTTTGCGCTGGTCAGGGTGACCGTATAGTCGATGTTACCATCGCCACTTAGTGCGCTGCGAGCAATCGTAAACACCACCTTCCCCAGCAGATTCTCCGAGCGACTGCCGCTCAAATTGAAAGCGCTGGTGTCGCTGGTCGTCATTGCGACGCCGCCAATGCTGGCCGTGACGGTCAATGTATCGCTAATCTGCAGCGCAGGGTCGACCGACACTTCGACGACGAGTTGCACGGTATCCGCGGTGACCGTGTTTTGTACGTTGACGTCCAGATCGGTTCCCGAATCGCATCCGCACGAACAATTGCAGACATTGGGATCAGTGCTCTCGGTATCTTGGTTGGCGATGGGATCTTGATCGTCCTCAGGACTGACCGAGGCAGCGTAGCCGGTTACCTCCCCGCTAATCGTGAAGTTGAAGGGATTCTCGTCGCTGTCGTTGGTGGTGAAAGAAAGCGTGCCAGAGAAAGTCCCGACCGCTGCGGCGTTCATTTGAACTTGGAAAGTCGTGCTGGAATTGGCTGCGACGGTTAGCGTCGTACTCGAGTTATTGTCAGAGTAGGCGCCAGGCGTCGTATCGCCGAAGTCTTTGAGCAGCGAAAAACCGGTCGGCAGATTGATCTGATCCAATACGAGGTTGGCATTGCCGGTGTTGTTGACCGTAAACGTCTTGTAGACCGGTGTGCCTACCGTCGTATTTCCAAAAGATACGGAACCCGTATTGTCGGAAATATTCCCTGTCCCGCTTGTGCTGACGGCGATTTCGGGAACGTCGTAGACGGTTGCCGTTACGTAGAAGTTGAAGGGATTTTCGCCGTCCGTGTTATCATTTGTGCCGAAGGAAATCTCGCCGGCGAACGTTCCGGAAACCGAAGTATCGAGTTCGATTTCAAACGTCGTTGTTGTATTGGGCGCCAAACTCGTGCTGGTGAAATCATGTAACAGCGAGTACCCACTGGGCAAATTGATCGAATTAAGCGAGAGCACGCCTGTCCCGGTATTTCGGACCAGGAATTTTTTCGTCACCGTTGCCCCGGTCGGCGACGAGCCGAGCGAAATCACGTCGACGTTGTCGTCAATTTCGTCACCCGTCGCGGTCAGGTTAGGAAAGACCGCGATTTCCGGCACGCCCGCCACGCTTCCGCTAATCGTGAAGTTGAAGGGATTCTCGTCGCTGTCGTTGGTGGTGAAAGAAAGCGTGCCAGAGAAAGTCCCGACCGCTGCGGCGTTCATTTGAACTTGGAAAGTCGTGCTGGAATTGGCTGCGACGGTTAGCGTCGTACTCGAGTTATTGTCAGAGTAGGCGCCAGGCGTCGTATCGCCGAAGTCTTTGAGCAGCGAAAAACCGGTCGGCAGATTGATCTGATCCAATACGAGGTTGGCATTGCCGGTGTTGTTGACCGTAAACGTCTTGTAGACCGGTGTGCCTACCGTCGTACTTCCAAAAGATACCGAACCCGTATTGTCGGGAATATTCCCTGTCCCGCTTGTGCTGACGGCGATTTCGGGGGCTGGGCTGGGAGCCACGTAGGATAAAGTCACTACTCCGAAATCCCGACCATATAGAACAGGGCCAGTAGCATTGCTGGTAACGGCGTCCCATGTCAGTGTTGCATCACTAAAAGAAACGGAGGGATCGAAGTACAGGCGATGGCTCCATTGAGTTCCCGCTGCCATGGAGGTGTACTGATCAGATTCCTGAGAAACTCCGTCTAAAGTAAACCCTTCCACACCGACTCCGACACTATTAGCAACTTCTCCGGCAGTACTACTGTTCACCACTTCAAAAGTGATATAGCTACCGTTCGCGTCCGATTGGATATCCGATTGGGTAATGGTGTAGCTGGCCTCTGTGTTCGATACTTGAACTAGACCAGGGCCTGCTGGTGTGGTTGGAGGAATAAAGTTACCAGCAACATATGTACTTATATCAAATGCCAGTAGATCACGCCGGTCGAGCGTCTCGACCGCATGGTTTCGTTTGGTCGTGCCGATATGGCTCTTGCGGGACGCCCGAGGAGCTTCCACGAACTGAGAAATAGCCTGCTTCCACGAAGATTTCTTACGCTGACGCATGGGAGAAAGAAGCTCCAGAGAAGGATGCCGCAATTGTGTCCTGTTTTCCGCTCAGTGAGGCTATAAGCTATCGAACGAATGTAGCGATTTCAATTGCCAAGTGGGGAAGTATTTTTTACCATTGCCCGGTTTTTTTGTGGCCCCACGAAGAAGGAGATCTGGGCGGCTGGAAAAACGCTGTCTCACCGAAGAATCGAAAGAGACACGGCAGGATTCATGCCGTTTTACGAATGCGATATCACCTAGAAATTAACGAAAATCGCCTGTTGGCGTATCTGGCACGGCGATTGCGCCATGATGGGCAATCTGCGATAATCCGGCAAGTACGTCTTGGCGTTTTTGCGATGTCCGTTTCGCCGCCAGGCGTTCGCTTTGCAGGGAGGTCTTCCGCATGTCTTCTTCTTCGGCCGCTTCGATTCAACAGCACTTTGCCGACCTGACCGATCCGCGCACGCGGAAGGTGACTTATCCGCTGGTCAACATCGTCACGATGTCGCTCTGCGCGGTGCTCGGCGGGGCGGATGATTTTGTCGCGATCGCCGATTGGGCGGAGGATAAGAAGGAGTGGCTTTCGAAGTTTCTCGACATGAGCACCGGCGTCCCTTCGCATGATCGTTTCAACGCGATTCTGGGCGCGCTGAAGCCGGCCGAATTCGAGAAGTGTTTGCTGAGTTGGATCACGGCTCTGCAAGAGATCACTGACGGACAAATCATCGCGATCGACGGCAAGACGTTGCGGCACAGTTTCGACGCCGCCAGCAGCAAGGCGGCCATTCACATGGTCAGCGCTTGGGCGACCGCCAACCATGTCAGCCTCGGTCAAGTCGCGACCGACGCCAAGAGTAACGAGATCACGGCGATTCCGAAATTGCTCGAAATCATCGAGGTTTCCGGCTGTTTGGTGACGATCGACGCGATGGGTTGTCAGAAAGAGATCGCCGCCAAGATCGTCGATGCAGGCGGCGATTATTGCCTGGCGATCAAAGGAAATCAGCGATACCTGCATCAAGCGATTCGCGATCACTTCGTCGCCGCGATGGAAGTCGACTTCAAGAAGCTGAAAGTTCATCGTCACGAAACGCATGAGAAAGGGCATGGCCGCGAGGAGTCGCGCTACTATTATCTCTGCCCGATCGATGCGGAGGACTTTCCGTACGCGAGCAAGTGGAAGAATTTGAAAGCGATCGGCATGACGATCAACATCGTGACGCAAAACGGGAAAGAGACAAGCGACGTCCGTTACTATATTGTGAGCAAATACCTCACGGGCAAACGCTTCGCCGAAGCGGTGCGTGGTCACTGGAGCATCGAGAATTCGCTCCACTGGCAACTCGACGTAACGTTCGGCGAAGACCAAAGCCGCATCCGCAAAGGACACGCAGATATTAACTTCAGCCTGCTGCGAAGAACGAGCTTGAGCCTCTTGAAGAACAACAAAACGGCGAAGGTGGGCGTGAAGAACAAGCGGCTAAAAGCGGGGCGGAACGACGCCTATCTGCTGGAAGGGTTGCTGGCGACGTGATTTATGGTGCGATCGCCGTGGGGAGGGTACCGGCCACACGTTCAGACAGTATCACCCAGACCAGCTTTCGGTCCGCGTTCCGGAATAGGTCGATGATGCTTCAGAAATACAAGCTGTCCAGCGGGTACAGAACTGATACAGAATAGGTACGAAACGAGCAAAATCAGGGAAATCTGGAAGTCACAAACATGCAAAAATCCCCGCATAATCGAGTAGGCCAGGCAGGACTCGAACCCGCGACCAAGGGATTATGAGTCCCCTGCTCTAACCGACTGAGCTACTGGCCCAAAGTGCTTGTGTGCAATGAGTTGTAGCGGATCGTGGATCGCCAGGAATTCTCGTTTGACACCATGCTTGACACCGATTCACCATCTAGGCACACTGTTTAGGACAGTTTTCGACTTGTCCAATTCGCCTCTTCTGTCGGGTGTCAGGTGTCTAAGTCTAAAGGCGAAAAGCCATCTAAGCCATACCCCGAATTCCCTCTTTTCGCGCACGCATCTGGCCGGTGGTGCAAGAAGATCAACGGCAAGTTTCACTACTTCGGCCCCTGGCGCGATCATGAAGCGGCTCTGGCGCGATATCTGGAGCAGGTAGACTACCTCAAGGCCGGTCGTAAGCCACCAAACCCGGAAGCCAAGGGGCTGCGTCTGTGGGGATTATGCAATGTTTTTTGCGAAACTCAGGACTACAAGCTTTCAGTTGGGGAAATCGTTCGGTCAACACATCAAGACTACGTTGAGACATGCGAGCGGATAGTCAAGTTTTTCGGCCGAGACACGATCGTCGAACACCTGCAAGCGGCCGACTTTCAGCAACTGCGCGAGGAGATGGCGAAGACATTGGGGCTGCGAACTATCGGCAACGAGATCAACCGGATTCGCATTGTTCTCAAATACGCCTATGACGAGGGGCTTATCGCTCATCCAGTTCGATTCGGCAACCAGTTCAAGCGGCCGCCAAAGTCTGCACTACGGCGCCAGAAGCAAGCCAAGGGACCGCAGATGTTCACGGTCGAACAGGCTCGAGAATTGATACGTCGTGCAACTCCACCGATGCGGGCAATGCTGCTGCTGGCGGCAAATTGCGGATTTGGCAACAACGACTGTGCGAGCCTGACGTTTCAATATCTCGATCTCAAAGGCGGCTGGCACACACTCCCGCGACCAAAGACAGGGATTGAACGCCGGTGTCCATTGTGGCCTGAGACAGTAGCGGCGATCGAGGCATATCTGCCGAGGCGCCCTAATCCGCAGCATGAAGAGGACCAGGACTTGGTTTTCATCACGAAGTACGGACTGCGATATGTTCGCGATTCTGAAAACGCAGTCAGCAAGGAGTTCGCAAAGATACGAGGATTTGCCGGCACAAAAGGTACGTTTTACTGGATGCGGCACACGTTCGAAACAATCGGCGGGGAGAGCCGTGATCAGGTCGCCGTCGACCATATCATGGGCCACGCGAAAGAGACAATGGCGACCGAATACCGAGAATGGATCGGTCCAGAACGGCTAGAGAGCGTCGTCAGCTTTGTGCGAGAATGGCTCTATCCAGTGCCTAGAATCGTCGTTTTGCCTTAGCTATTCGCTCGTCAACCACACTTCGATGCGATCGAGCCGGCGACTTTTCTTGCTTGCGGTTGCGTCGCAATTCTTCAAACGCCTCCCAGTCCGAGGCGCGAATCTTCCATCGCGGCTTTGTTGATCCGCGCCGAGCGACGTTAGTTGCCCGAAGCTCACCACTTCGAATCCACTCGTGAACCTTGTGTTCGTGTACGCCATAAGATTTAGCAACTTCGGCGGGCGTGAATCGGCGCTCGGCTATATCTCGCATAATGCACTCCTTGGGTGAAGTGCATTTAATAGTAAGATTACTTCTCAGGCAACTAGCTTTCGTGGATTTCTCCGAAATCGCTAGGCGCAAATTCTAATTCTAGGTCGATATTCCTGGCTAAATGGACGGCCCGTTCCTCGCCAGCGTCTTTTACAACGTCGCGAATATGCTTCGAGATCGTGTTTTTGAGTTCCTTCGGCTTTGATTCCAAGCTGGCGACGATCCCAAGAACGACATCTATGTCCGCACGGTCCATGTCCTTGGCTATTTCGTCCAGGGCAACCGACAGTTTGCGTAGATTCTTTGACCACCGGCGCACGTCTGCGCTAGTAAAAGGCCATCGCTCATTCGGCTTTCGCTTCTTTGGTTGCTGTTTTTCAGAACTTTTTTTGACCATACAAAACTCTTTCGCGGCAAAGACTTGCGAACTGTACATGGTCAATTCTCTCGGAAAGTAAAAGCACTTCGAGTAGCACAACTCTTGACACAATCCAGTCTGGATGTACAAATGGCTCAACAAGCGGACGAACAAGTAAAGTTACTTTGGAGGCAGGGATGGTCAAGCGAATAGCCGCCCCAAGATTGGATACAAAGAAACGGCCAGGGCACCCCGAAGTTTACGACTGGGATAAGTGGTGCGAGGGCGGTTGGTATACGGCCACGCTCGGAAAAGACATCGACGCCACCAACCCAGCAGCATTCCGGCAATCAATCAAGCGACAGGCGGGCAAGCGCGGTCTTGCGTTTGAATACAACCACGATGGCAAGGTTGTCGAATTCCGCTTCTTCAAGCCCGACGCCACCAAATAACCAAGACACCTGGATGTGGCCGCGAATGGAACGCGGCTTTCAAGGAAGGTCGCCTCACGCGATCGACGACGATCGCGATGAGGCATGGAACACCATCGGAGGGCCGGCATGATCAGCCGGAAAAGTGATGCAGCCGGCCCCGCGTTGGGACTGGCACAACGGAATTCATGAGGAGCAACCATTGCTAGTTCTAACACGCAAACCGGGCGAAACCATTCGCATCGGCGATGACATTGTGATCACGATCAATCAGCTAAGAGGTGGCCGCGTTCGCGTTGGCATCGACGCCCCAAAGCATGTTTCGGTCGCATGCGGTGAACTTGATCCGCCGTCGCAACAGCAGTTGCCACCGACGCCAACGGGGGCCTTTCAGCCGCCGCAGATCATGGGGTTCGCTGGCGCGGCCTAACGCCGCAAGACAATTAGATTTCGCACGGGAAGCGACAGTCAAGAGGCAGCCTCCCGTGCAATTTGTACGTGAGGCTTTTTTATTAGCACCGCCGCGTAGAGCAGTCTGGTTAGCTCGCTTGGCTCATAACCAAGAGGTCGCAGGTTCAAATCCTGCCGCGGCAATTCCAGCTCGTTGCTGGTCCCGATGGGTCTTAAGTCGGCCCATCAACCGCCCTGGAGGTGGTCAGTGTCGATAGCTGGCCACCTCTTTTTACCCTCAACGCAAGGATGCAAACCATGTTTCTCGTTTTGTCGCGGCATGTAAATGAGCCGATCGTCTTCGATTTCGACAAGGTGATCCGCCTGATCGACACCAACCCCGAAGAAGCCAAGGAGTCGCTTCGCCGTGTGTCGGTCATGCCTTTCGCGATCCGCGGAGACAAGGTTCGGTTTAGCATCGACGCCCACAAGAACGTCAGCGTGCACCGCCAGGAAGTGATGGATGCGATCGATCGAGAGAACAAGCAGAAACAGGACCAGGCGGAAGTTTAACGAACGAACGGACGCTGCGGCTCATGCGAGCAACGGCCAGTGGGATGCTGGTCGGCGGTTGGACGCGATGGAACGCCGGCGAGAAACGGATCGCTCGCCGGCCTTTACGAAAAAGGTGAATTGCGATGATCGTGTTTGATATTGAGACCGGGCCAGCTCCCGAAGAGACGCTACGGAAGTTTCTACCTGATTTGCCGGCCGCTCAGCATCCGGGTGATTTCGACCCGTCTTCGGTGAAGCTTGGTAACACCAAGGACCAGGCGAAGATCGACGCCAAGTATCGCGATGCCGCGGCCAAGCATGCCGAAGCGGTTGCCAAATTCGAGGAGGACCAAAAGACGGCGGCCGACGACCACTGGGCGAAGTTTATCGATAAAGCGGCGCTTTCGCCCATCACTGGCCAGGTGGTCGCGATCGGCTACTACTCGGCCAACAATGGGGCGTTCGTTCATCAGGACATTACGCAGAAGTCCGAGCGGGAAATGATAACCACCTTCTGGTCGCAATTCAGCAAGAACGAGCATTCGCACCGCAGTATGGTTGGCCACAATATCTTCGAGTTCGACCTGCCGTTTCTGGTTCGCCGTAGCTGGGCACTCGATATCGCGGTTCCGCCGAACGCTCGCAAGGGCCGCTACTGGTCGGACCTCTTCGTCGACACGCTCGACTATTGGAACCTTGGCCAGCGAATGAACAAGCCGGCGGCTAACTTCGACGCCCTGGCCGCGTTCTTCAAAACCGCCGGGAAGCCGGAAGGAACCGACGGTTCGCAGTTTTACGACATGCTGACGACCGACTACGACCGGGCGATCGCCTACCTGAAGTCGGACGTCGAGCAGCCGGCCGCGTGGATCGACGCGATGGGCATCACGCTTTAGCCCTTCCTGGCCGATTCTCTTTCGCTCCAATTCCATCGTTTCCAAGAGGTCAATATGTCCACAGCTACCGACGTCGCGGTCATGAAACAGCAGGCGAGCGACGTAGCGAAGCGAATGAATGCCGTCGAAATGCGGGAGTTCATTGAATATTACGGCTCCCAGGTCGCACAGTCGCGGATGTTTGGCTGTGCAAATGAAGCCCAGGGCAAGGTTCTCGCCGGCATGTCGCTGCTAGAAGGCATTCCGATGATGGAGGTGATGCGATCGTACCACTTCCTCGACGGCAAGTTGTCGATGCGAGCCGACGCCATGCTGGCCGATTTTCATTCCCGTCACGGCGGCAAGTCGTTCATCGTGCGGCGAGACGCTGAAGCGGCGACGATCGAGCTTGAACGCGACGGCCGGAAGCAGGAGTTCACCTTCACTTGGGCAGAAGCCGAGCAAGAGCCGTTCGTTCGCGACAAGAACGGCGGCATCAAGAAGAACTACGCAACGCCCCGCGCTCGGATGCAGATGTTGTGGGCTCGCTGTGTCAGTGATGCCGTTCGGGCCTTTTGTCCGGAAGTCAATTCCGGCGCGTACACGCCGGAAGAGATCAGCGATTTTCGCGACGATGCGGTCGACGTGCCGTACGTGGTTTATCCAGCGAGCGGCGAGACGCAGCAAGCGGCGACGGAAACCGCACCGCAACCGCAGCAATCACAGCCGTCGAACGAACCGCTGGTCAGCGAGAAGGACGTGATCGCAATCACGAACGTCGCTCGCCAAATCGAAACCTACGAACCCGGCTGGCTCGAAGGCAAGCTGAAACCGCTGCTCGCCAGCATGGGCAAACGTCTGGCCGAGCTGACCGCCGCCGAAGCGATCAGCCTCAAAGAAAAAATGGCCGCCAAGGCCAAGCAACTCTGGAACGAAGACGTTCCGTTTTAACCAAATCACGTTTCTGTTTTTCCATCGCAACACGTTAGAAGGATTTTAGACCATGGTTTCTTTCACCGCTCCGCAAAACATGGAAGTCTCCTCGTTTCTGGAACATGCCGGCCGCTATCACTTCCTGGTGACCGCTGTCGACGAAAACCCGGTCTCGAAGGATGGCAGCCAGATCAGCGCCATCAAGCTGGAATGCAAAGTGCTGGCCGGCGACGATCCGACGCAAAACGGCAAGCAGTGGACCTGCTACCTGAACCTGCCGAATATGTCGCACAAAGACGGCGGCGAGTTCGCGTCGAAGGTTTTGTGCCGCGCCGCAAAGGCGCTGTGCGTTCTGCCCCAAGTGGCGCCGGGTCAACCGGTCAACATCGACTTCAACCTGGCTGTCGGTCGAACGTTTCTGGCGACGATCGAAAAGCGAGACGATCGAACCAGTCTCAAGGGCGGCGACATCTTTGCTCCGAATGATCCGGAAGCCAAGGAATACCCGAGAAACCAGCAGGTTCTCAGTCAGCAAGCGTCAGCCCAATCGCAAGCCGCTCCGGTCCAAGCTGCTCAGCCGGCGGCGTCCGCTCCGCAGCAGACTCAGCCGACTCAAGTCGCCCAGCAACCGGTTGGCGCCGGCGCTACGGCGGATCCGTTCAGCACGCTGTAAGGCGTGTTGCATCCGAGCCCCATCGGATTGAACCCTCTGCGGTTCGTGAAACGGGCGAGCTTAGCGGGGATTGCTTGCACGGTCATGCGTTGCGAAAGCACGTATGCCGAACTGGCCGGACGCCAGAGACGGCCGAGAGAGAACGGCGGACGCGGAAAGGGTAGCGGCCGAGTCGGCTGCAGCGGGTTCAAGTCCCGCGCCGCGTCTTTTGCAATTTGGCCCGAGGGAAAACCGATGTCGCGTCAAAAACTCGAAATCGTCGCCACCTACCTTAACGAGCAATTTCGGTTCGAGAATGCCAGTGGCGCCACAATTATCGGCAACATCAAGCTGGAAGGGGAAGCCCAAGCTGAACTGATCCCCGGCGCCGACCTGCAGATCAAAGGGGAAGCTGACGACGACCTGGTTGCCGGCATGACCTACCGCTTCTACGGCCGCTGGGATTCCTATGAGAACAAGCGAACCGGCCGAAAATCGAACCAGTTTATCTTCACCACGTACACGCCAGCGACGCCCCTCTCGCGTCCGGGCGTGGTCCGATACCTGCAGCAGATCAAAGGAATCGGACCCAAGACCGCCGCCCAGTTGTGGACGAAGTTCGGGCCGAAGTCGATCCGGACGCTGCGAGAAGACCCCGAAGCGGCGGCGATCGCTTGCAGCCTGCTTCCCGGCGACATCGCGGCCGAGGCTTCCACCTGGTTGCGAGAGAACCAGAAGTTGGAGGAACTGACCGTTCACTTGATGGGCCTGTTCGATGGCCGAGGTTTTCCGAAATCGATCGCTCGCCTCTGCATCAAGGAATGGGGCAACACGGCGGCCGACGTCATCCAGGAGAACCCGTACAAACTGATGGCGTTTCGCGGCTGCGGCTTCAAGCGTTGCGACGCCCTCTGGTTGGATCTCGGTCTTCCCCGCGACGCTCTGGAACGGCAAATCTATTGTGCCTGGCACGCGATGGCCGAGGACAGCAACGGCCACACCTGGTTCCCGCTGCCGTTCGTGCTACAAAAGCTCGCCCGCGAAATCGGACCAAACCGCAACGACGCCGAAGCGTTGGCCGAGGCTCGCGACCAGGGGCTGATTGCTATCCAGCGGTATGAAAACGGGCAACTGGTCGACCAGGGTGGGGCCATCTTCCTGGCCGAAGCGAAGTATGCGAACCAAGAGCAGCGCGTTGCCGACGTGATCCAGGAGCTGGAATCGAATCCCGTTCCCGCGATCTGGCCAAACCTATCCCTGGCCGAGTCGATCTCCGACCACCAGTGCGAACGGGCCTCCCTCGCTCTAACAGGCCGGCTCTGCATTCTCGGCGGTGGTCCTGGTACCGGAAAAACCTACGTGTCGGCCAACATCGTCAAGCTGCTGGAGTCGGATCTATCGGCGTCGATCGCCGTGGCCGCTCCGACTGGTAAGGCGGCGAACCGCGTCAGCGAAGCGATGGCGAGCTATGGCATCAACTTACGGGCGTCGACGATTCACAGCTTGCTCGGCATCCGGGCCAGCACGCTGGGGAGTTTCGAGTTTGAATACAACGCCCTAAATCGCCTGCCGTTTAAATACGTGCTGGTTGACGAAGCTTCGATGGTCAGCACCGATCTGATGGCATCATTGCTTTCGGCGCTGGCGTCGGATGCTCACCTGCTGTTGGTTGGCGATGTGAACCAGTTGCCGCCGGTTGGACATGGCGCCCCGCTGCGAGATCTGATCGCCGCCAACATGCCATACGGTCAGTTGGAAGAAATCCGCCGCAACTCGGGGACGATCGTCACGGCGTGTCATGAACTACGAACCACGGGCTGGTTTAATCACGATCGCGGCGTCGACATTGAGAACGGCAAAAATTTACGCGTCGTTCGCTGCGATGACAATGATACGATCCGCCAAAAACTACTGGCCGGCATCGACATCGCCAAGGACAAAAACCTCGATCCGATCTGGGACGTGCAGGTTCTGACCGCGCTGAACGACAAGTCGGACGTTAGCCGTCAGCCGCTCAACAAGTTTCTACAGCAACATCTATCGCCTTCTCCAGTCGTCGAAGGTTCGGTATTTCGTCCCGGCGACAAGGCGGTCTGCCTGAAGAACGGCGTCTACACGCTGCACGGCGATGACCAGGGCGAGACGTTTGTCGCCAATGGCGAACTGGCCGAGGTGGTGGCGATCGAGCCGAAGTTCTTCGTGATGCGGCTGCTGACGCCAGAGCGAACGGTTCGCGTCCCCCGCGGCAAGCAAGAGGCGGACGGCGAAGGTGGCAAAAGCAAGAGCGGCGCCGGCTGCGACTGGGATCTCGGCTACGTGCTGAGCGTCCACAAATCGCAGGGCTCCGAGTGGCCGTTCGTCTTCACGGTTGTTGACGACGCCGGCGCCCGCGTGGCTAGTCGCGAGTGGGTTTACACCGCCATGAGCCGAGCGAAAAAGCTGCACCTGTTTTTCGGCAAGGAAGAGACGCTGAGGCGGTTCTGCCGGCGGGTGGCGATCGGCAAGCGAAACACGTTTTTGAAAGAGCGGATTTTGGCCAACCAAACGCAGGGAGTGACGGCATGAGCGGATTCACCGAAGGCAAGTGGGAACTCGGTAGCGAAGGGTTTTCCGGCGGCTACTGCAATATCTACGCGGATGGCGAAAGCAAGTTCATCGGAACGGTATCGGCGGAAGATGTCGGACCGGAAGAAGCCGAGGCGAACGCTCTGCTGATTGTGCAGGCCAAAGACCTGTACAAGATCGTCCAGGAACTTGCGAGCGAATTCAACTTTCGCGTTGGCGCCGTTGGATTTGATGAACCTCCCCATCCCGATCACGACAAGCTCTGCAGGCTTCAAGCGATTCTTGCTCCTATAAACCTACGCGAAAACGGAAAGTGAATCCGTGAACACCCACGTCCGCTGGATGATCCGCCGCGACATGCCGGAAGTTCTCGAAATCGAGCGAACTAGCTTCGAGTTCGCCTGGACCGAGTACGACTTTATCAACCGCCTGAAAGAACGGAACGTGATCGGCATAGTTGCGGAATCCCAGATGGCGCCCGGCAAGCGTGATCGCGTGGTCGGCTTCATGATCTACGAGCTTCAGCGGAATCACCTTCATCTATTGAAATTCGCAGTTCATCCGGACTATCGCCGCCGCGGTGTTGGCCATCAGTTAGTCACGAAGCTGACCAGGAAGCTTGCTTCACGGCGGTCGCATGTTCTAACCGAAGTCCGCGAAACGAACCTCGACGCCCAGCGATTCTTCCGGTCCAAGGGGTTTCGGGCGATCTCGGTGCTACGGGATTTTTACGACGACGCGGAAGAAGACGCGTACCTGATGCAGTTTCGGGCAAGACAAACGGAGGCAGTAGGGTGACGGAACACCAAGACAACCAGCGTCTTCGCACGATGAAGCAATGCCTGCTACTTTGCTCGGTCGCCCAATGCTTTCACAGTGGATTCACCGTCCAAGAACTAGTCGATCGGTTTCAGCAAAAGGTTGGCTACATTCACTACCGAACCGCGATGCGATACGCAAACAACCTCGAAATGTGTGGACTGATCGAGGAAGTCGAGGGAAAGCCAAACAAGCGAGGAAAAGCCTCTCGGCGATTCAAGTGGGCTGGATGGCCCGAACCGCTTCACTAAAGGAATAGCCCAATGACCATGAAACCCCTCATTAACCCGTATACCATCCTGATCGATTCGGCCGAGCAGGCGCCATTCTCTTTTCAAGGGATGACGGCCGATTCCAATCGCGGCTACCGGCCGATCGTCATCAACTGGGGTCAAAACCTGCGGCGGGAATGCCTGGGCCGCTACCCCGATTCGCGAGGCGACTACTCGGTCGAAGGGTTGGAGCAGTTGGTTGGCGTCGAACGGAAGTCGATGGAAGACATCCAGGGGACGATTCTCGGCTTTGAGAAGACCGACCGGGGCGTTGTCGTCGATACCGGCCGTCGCGAGCGGTTCGAACAGGAGCTTTCCAATCTGGCGGCACTGCCATTCGCGTGCGTGATCGTCGAAGCGAACTTAGACGCGGTCGTCACCAACGTGCCGGAGTGGGGGAGCAAGCCGCCGGAGGTGAACGGCAAGATCCTGTTTCGCTCGATCCTCAGTTTTCAAAACACCTACCGCGTGCCGTGGTTCTTCTGCGGTTGCCGTCGCCTGGCCGAAATCACCGCGTTTCGTTTCCTCGATCGTGCGGTCCGCAAGATCAAAGAGCAGCAGGCACGCGAGCGGAAAGCGGCGCGGATGGCGAGGAATGTTTCCGCTGGCATTCAGTCGGCGATCGAGATCCAAGAGGAAATTCCGTTCTACCACACCCCCCCCGCAAGGAAGCCCGCATGAAAGTCATCGACCACCCAACCATTTGGTGCTGCGGAGCCTGCTACGTCGGCTGGCCCGCCAGAACGCATCCATGCCCGCGCTGCGGATGCACCGAGTTTTCTTTGTCCCTATTTTTAAGGATATGCCAGTGACTATTCTCACAATGCCCAGCGACCTACAAACCGAGCCGGCCGCCGACCTGACTACGGCGCCGGTGACCGAGGCGCAACCGACCAATGAGCAGTCAGCTGACGATCCGTTGGCGGCGTTGGATGCGGAGCCGGTTGCCGCTGACGAAGAACCAGCCGGCACTTCCCTGGCCGCCGATGACGAGCCGACTGACGCCGACGATGTCCCGCTTGCCCAGGTCCGCCTGCTGGTCGATCTGGTCGAAGAAGCCACGAACGTCAATATCCCCAAGGGCACAATCCTCGCTCCCGCCCACTTCGATGAAAGCGACGCTGCGTGCGTGATCGTCGAAGGCTCGACCTACGAAGACGGAGAACTGTGGATTGAGTCCGACGAATACGAGATGGTGGATGACACACCAGCCGAAGCAACCAGCGAAGATGCCTCCCCCGAACCACCGACCGCCGAGCAACCCGCCAAGACGCCGCTGTCGACCGAGGAAATGCTGCTCAAATGGAAGGAAGATATCAACCGCGTGACTTGCCGCGTTGAGATCGCCGCCGCCGAGGTCGAACGCTGCAAAGAAGAATCGAAGGCCGCCAAAAAAGAACTTGAACTCGCCTACGACCAGCTGCATCAAATCTGCAAACGCGACCCGCTGCAGCGAAGCTTGTTCGCCGCTTCGATTGCCACCGCACCCAAGCCGGCCGACGACATTGACACCGAAGAACCTGACGAGACCGAAACCGACGATGAACCGACCGATGATCCAGGGCAAACCGAAGCCGCTGACGCTGATGGCGAGACCGCACCCTTTTGCGAAAGCTCCGTTGACCCGCCGACCGCTGACGACTGGCGAGCAGCTACCCTGGCTTCTGTCGGCCTTACGGCAAAGCAATGCGAAAAGCTTGCCGAAGAAGGCGTCGTGAACATGGGCCAGCTGGCAGACTGGCAGAACAACGGCGGCCAACTCGGCGACATCAAGGGCTTTGGCGAAAAGGCGATCGACAAGATGCAGTCGCTCTTCGACGCGTTCTGGGACCAGCGGAACAAGCAAGCGGGCTGAGTCGATCGCGGCGTTTTTTCGGTTTCGATACCTAGCTCGCCGTCGGTTTGGCGGCGGGCTTTTCTTCTTTTGACTGCATGGAAGCTGCAACATGTACGACGTCTCGCTCGTCAAGTCCGCCGCATCGGGTCGCTGGTCGGAAATCTTTCAGTCGCTCGGGATCTCGGCCGATTGTCTGACCGGTCAGCACACCGCTTGCCCGAAATGCGGCGGCCACGATCGATTCCGCCTCCTGGACGAAAACGATGGCGCCCTAATCTGCAACCAGTGTTTTCGCGAAAAGAACGGGGACGGGATCGCCGCGGCCCAATGGTTCCTCGGCTGCAATTTTCAAGACGCCATCACCCGTATCGCTGATTATCTCGGCATCGCCCCCGAAGCGAAATCGACCAGGAAGAAGGCTGACCCGGAAGAGCATCTGGAATTCCTCGACTGGAACGACGGACTGGCGAACTACTGGTGCCAGTTCGTCAAGCCGGGCGTTACCCTGGAGGGTCTTCGCCGGATCGGCGCCGAGCGGGTTCGCTACCGCAATCAATACATCTGCCTGGCGATCCCGGTCTATGGCGAAAAGCTGCTCGCCGCCAAGCCGGTCGGCTGGTGCCTCTACCCGATGAGTTGCGACAAGTTGCCGGTCTACTCCAAGGGAAAAGGCCAGCCGACTTGGGAAAAGGTGAAACTGACTGCCGGCTCAGGCCGTGGCGTCGTCGGCAAGTTCACCGCCGAGAACATCGGCCAGGCGTCGACCATCTACAAAGTCGAAGGAGTGACCGACCTACTGACGATCCTCTCCCAGGACGGCCTCGCCACCAGCGAGTGCCCGATCACCAACGCCAGCGGCGCGGGGGAAAAGTGGAAACCCTGGATGCTCGAACTGCTGCGGGATAAAGAATTGGTCGTGATCCACGATTGCGATAAACCGGGCCAAGATGGCGCCGAGTCGCTGCTGGGCATGTCGGCCGCGTATGTCGCTAGCGGGAAGAACGTCATTCCTCCCTACCCCATCAAGCCCGATCACGGCGAAGATTTGCGGGACTGGTTCGGATCATCCGGCAACCTGGAAGTTCTGCGTCGTTGGGCGGCTGAAGCGAAAACCGTCGACGCCGATAAGATCGATTTTGACGACGGGACCGAGGCCGATGACGACCCGTTCCGAATCGCCCGTTGGATCGTGCGAAAAAAATTCACCGTCGACGGCGTTCAGACGTTGGTCAACTGGCGGGAAGAATGGTTCCTCTGGGAGGGGAAACGCTACCGCAATATCTCTCGCCACGAATTCGAGTCGGACCTCTGCGGCTGGGTCAAAGAAGAAATCGACCGCATCTATCAGCAAAACGGCGATCGTGAAAAGAAGAAAATCAAGGTCACCCGTAACCTGATCAGCAACGTGATGGCGGCCGTTCGGCACCACGCGAAAATTTCTGAGCAGATCGAAATCGGCAGCTGGTACGACGGCCGGCGGTGGGAAAAACGCAACCTGGTCGCACTCGAAAATGGCATTCTCGATGTCGACAAGGTTTTGGCGGAAGAGGACGGCGAATTCTCCCCGCACTCGCCACACTGGTTTTCGCCGGTCTGCTTGCCGTATGCCTACAATCCCGACGCAACTTGTCCCACCTGGCTAGCGTTCCTACAAAAAAACCTCGAAGGGGATCGCCAGCGAATCAACTTACTGCAGGAGTGGGCCGGCTATTTACTGACTCCCGACACCAGTCGGCAAAAATTTTTGCTGCTCGAAGGCGAAGGGGCGAACGGAAAATCGGTCTACCTGGCCGGGCTCCAGGCGATGTTAGGCGAAGAAAACGTCTCTCACGTCCCGCTCGAACTTTTCGGCGAACGGTTCCAGCTCACCGCGACGCTGGGCAAGCTCGCGAACGTCGCGGCCGACTGCGGCGAAATCGATCGAGTCGCTGAGGGACATCTAAAAACGTTCACTTCGGGCGACGTCATCCAGTTCGATCGAAAAAATCGCGACCCGATTTCCGCTCTGCCGACCGCTCGCCTGATGGTCGCCACGAACAACCGGCCGCGGTTCAACGACAAGTCAGACGGCGTCTGGCGTCGCATGATGCTCGTTCCCTGGCTCTATCAGGTTCCCGAGCATGAACGCGTCAACGGCATGGATCGCACGCAGTGGTGGAAGGACCGCGGCGAGCTTCCGGGAATGCTCGCCTGGGCGATTTTGGGACTGCGTCGCCTCCGCGCTCAAAACGGATTCACGACATCACAAGTCGGATCTAATGCGATTGAAGATTACAAGCTGGAATCGAATCCAGCCCGCGCGTACCTCTTTGAAGTTCTCGTTGCAGATGAAAATTCCGACGTTGAATCGGACGAAATATACGCCTCGTACAAAAAATATTGCGAACAAAACGGGTATAAGCCGTTCGGAAATCGGATCTTTTTCAAGGAGTTCAATCGGGCCTTCCCAAATACCCAAAGAGTGCGTTTGTCCCATGAAGGAAGGCCCTGGGCGTACCGGGGGGTACGGTTCGAGAGCCAACAACCGAATGGCCAGTACGACACAGGGGAACTCTATTGAGGGGGTCTGTCCTATGAAAACCAGAATTTGTCCGATGTAAAAAAACAATGGGACATTCGTAAGTCCTTTTGTACCAACGGTTGTCCTGTCTGTCCCATTTGTCTTATTTAAATCTACTACTGAATAAAAATAGAAATATAGAGAGTAAGGGGATAAGGGTGAGTAACGGGAGTAAGGAATTAACAGGACAAACGGGACGCAACGGGACAGACCAATTTCTCGACGCGTCGCCCGATGATTTTTTGCCGTGCCTCAGCTGTACGGAAAATGAAAATTTTCTCGGCCGCGTTTTCTGGGTCGACCCGTACGGAAAAATTTTCTGCCGGCACTGCTCGCCGCCGTTCGATCCGATCGTGGTTCGGCGGATTCTGATTTTGGAACTCAACGAAAATTTCGAGTGGGCGTTTCGTCAAACTTTTCCGGCGATCGATTTTTCTCAAGCACCGCCGTCACCAACCGAGCCGGTTTATCGCCTGGTCGATGCGGAAAAATATTTCGCGGGGCTCGCGATCGTGAAACGCTATTTGGAATTCGGACGCGGAATTCGGTAACAAAAAATTTTGCAGGGAGCACACGCAATGACGCGGCCAAAAATTTCGAAGGAAACCGTCGACGAAATCTGGAAGCGATTCGAGGAAGGAGCTTCGCTGCGACAAGTCGAAGAAGAATTCCGTGTCGGTCGCTGGACGTCAAAGCAAATTCGCGAAGGCACGCACCCCCACCAGCAGACCGGTGACCTGAAGCGATGCAAGACTTGCGGTGGAATGGTGGTCATGCCCTGCATGGTCTGTTCAAGCCAAGAGTTGCGAAGGTTGTATGGACAAAAGCCGTGAGGCGTGCCCACGATGCGGGCTAACCTAGCGGCCGAGTGATGGTTCGCGGCTTTGTTTGGTCTGGCTGAACGCTAAGGCCGAACGCAGCGCGACAATGTCAGCGGCCGGTGATCGTACGCCCTGGCGAAAGCCTACCCATCTTACGGAGCCTGACCGATGTCAACCGTACCAGCCACCTCCGCTTTTTCGTCGAAGCTTGGCGAGCTATTGCGAAACGCCAAAGATCAGCTCAGCGGGCAATTCAGCTGGTCACTATTTGCTCACGTCGTGCTGACCTTCATCTGGGGCGCGATGATCGCGGCCAAGGAGGAACTAACCAACTCCGGCGCTGTCAAAAAAGAGGCGGTTCTGAAGTGGGTCCAGTCGCTTCTCAAATACGCGGTCCCTCGCATTCCGCGGCCGTGGTGGCTGTTCTGGATGAAGAACCAGTCAGTGATCGATGTCCTGATGATGGTCGCCAGTGCGGCGATCGAGGTCTTCTACACGCAGAGTACTGAGAAATTCAAGGGGTCGCCCGATGTTGCTTAACATCCTCTTCGGCCTAATGATCTTCCTGTTTGTCGGCGGTGGGCTTCTGGCGTTTGTCGTTATCGCGGTTGTGGCGTTCAGGTCGTTCGCTCAGTCGCCGACTCGGCCGATCGAGGTCACCACCGACCCGACGGCCGGGATGTCGCTGAAGCTGAAGAATCCGCCGCCCGATCACCCCGATCGCGAGAAACACTTTCGCGGATTGGCGGCCATGGTCGAAACTCTACATGGTCTCGGTCGATCGAAGGAAGATATTCGCGAAGTCGCCGAGCCAGTCGCCAAGGACGTTGTTGCCAAGCTGTTGGAGGGCCTACCCGATGAAGCTTAGCACCCTCGGTTTTCTGCTGTCTGGCCTGATGATGGTCGGTGGTTGCACGGCGGGTTCCGCCTATCTGGCGATCAGTCTCGCTGGCGTCACGGCCGAAGAACAGTTGCCGAACCCTGGTGAGCCTGACCTGCGCCCTGCGTTTGAGCAAGCCGACCATGAGAAGCTCGCCGAAACCATCCAAGACGCCATCGACTTCGCCGACGTCAATGACGAGGTCGCCAAGATCCTGGAGGCAGACGGCAACAGCACCGAACCGCAGTTCACGACTGGTATCGCGGCCAGCAACCTCCGCAAGCTGACGATCTTTTGGGAACGCGGCGAAAGCTTCTACCGCTACGACTACCCGAAGCTGAAGGACATCTGCGGCGGCTACCTCAACAAGAAGTTCCAGGGCGATCAAGGTAAGCTGCTGCCGGAACATCGCGCCCAGCTGGTCGAAGCCCACCGTCAAATCGCCAAGTCCGCCCGGTTCGCCGCCCAAGAATTGAGTCAATGAGCAACATCGCGAAACTTCTGATTGCCGGCTCCGTAGCCCTGATCATTGCGCTGATCGCGGGGGCTACGGCTTTCCTCGCTATGTCCGGCCACGATGGCCCCGTACGCGTCGCGCCTGTTGCGCAGGACGTTGCTCAGGCCGACGCGGGGCCATCTTCTGATGTGCTGCCCGACAAGGACCAGCCGGCTGCAGCACTGTTCGGCTACAAGCCACAGCCGAACGCAACTCGGCAGTTCTTGGCAACGCTCGAGAAGCCGACGCTACGACAAGCGGCTCCTGATTTATTCAAAGCGCGTGGTCCGCCAACGAAAGCGGTGTTGCTCTACCGGGCTCTCTACAAGGCCCACCACGACACGTTCAAGACCGACTGGGTTTGTCCACGACAGGGCATAGGTGATTGCGTAAGCTTCGGTTGGGCGCACGGCGCCGACATCCACCTGGCGGTCATGTACCTCCGCGGCGACTCGGCCGAGTGGAAGCCCGTTGCGACCGAAAGCATCTACGGCGGTTCGCGAGTCGAGGCTCGTAATCGTGATCGCGGAGGATACTCCGACGGCAGCTATGGCGGCGCTGCGGCGAAGTGGGTTCGTGACCATGGCCTGATCTTTCGCGATGAATACGATGTCGATGGGCTCAAGGTTGACCTAACGACCTATTCGTCGGCTCGCGCCAAAGACTGGGGCAACTACGGCAACGGTGGTCGCGACGATAACGGTCGACTCGATCGAGAAGCGAAGAAGAGCCCGGTTCGCGATGTGGCGTTGGTTCGCAACTTCGAGGAAGCGGCGGCCGCGATTGAGAGCGGCTACCCAATTCCGGTCTGTAGCGGCCAAGGCTTCAGCAGTCGACGAGACGATCAGGGATTTAGCCGAGCAGCCGGCAGCTGGTCGCACTGCATGTGCTTTACGGCGGTTCGTTACGATCGTCGCGGCTTGCTTTGCCAAAACAGCTGGGGACCTGGCTGGGTCGACGGGCCAAAGTGGCCGGATGATCAACCTGACGGCTCCTTCTGGGTCGATGAGGCTACGGTCAACCACATGCTGCGCGGCCAAGACTCCTTCTCGGTCAGCGGCTATGGCGGCTTCCCGTTCAAGCCAATTAACAACACCGACTGGGTGAGGGCTCACCAGCCGGAGGAAACTATTTACGCTCTTGCTCCATAGGTGATGCGATGAAATGGCTGATTGCTGGCTTGATTACTTGCGTGCTGGTTATGTCTTTGCTGACGCTGTCGCTGGGCGCCTATATCGTCGTCGACGCTGGCCGCGACACGGTCAATGAACTGAAGGATGGGCACGCGGACGATACGCTGATCGGCGGCTTGGGTCGCGTGATTCTCAACCGGATCTACACCCGCATGGGTCGCGATCGCAAGAGTGAGTCACCTGAGTCACCTGAGCCACAGCCCGCACTTGTCGAGCAGCACCGAAACGCGCAGCACTACGGCTACACGATGAAGCCGCACGAGTTTTTGCAGAACGAAAACGAACCGATCGACTTTAAGGAGGGCTGGTAACGTGGGCGAATACTGGAAAAGCAAATTCGACGCCGCCATTGTCGCGATCGCGATCGCGTCGGGCGCTGCTGGCGGTCGCATGACCGTGGAAAATCCGCAACCTCAACCCGTGAAGTGCGAGTGCTGCCGATGCTGCCACGAAACGACCGACGCCAAGCCCGAAAAAGGGCAAGAAGGAACCAACGTTGGACAGCGCCCGATCGATCCGCTTCCCGACGTCGACAAGCCGTTCATCGACGCCAAGTCCCCGACTACGGGGCAATAATTCGGGCACTGGTTATTGTCGCGATCACGATTGTCGGCACTGTTGCCGGCCTTCTTTATTTCTCTCCTCCGATAGGACCGAAGTAGATGAGACCCATTGCCCTGCTGATCCTGGCCCTGATCGCCACCACCGCCAACGCTGACCCAGTTCGCTCTCACGCGGCCGGCTTGATGGCACAGGCAGCCACGCTTGCGGCGACCGGAGCCCCTGACCTGGTGATCCCAGCCGAACCTGAAATCCAGCCCGTCAGCCTCGTCAGCTACGCAGAAGCCTACAAGCTCTACAAGAGCGAGCGGAAACCGATGGTGGTGATGGTGGGCGCCGCGTGGTGCCGCTACTGCCCAGCGGTCAAAGCCGAGTTGATGCGGATGCTAAAGCAAGGCGAGTTTGACGACGCTTCGCTGGTGCTACTGGACTGGGACGCGAATCGGCGAGACGCAACGTCGGTGGCGGGAAGACGGCCCGGCTTGCCCTATTTGCGAGTCTACTACACTCGCGACGGGCGGCCGAAATCCGCCAAGGCTGGATCGACCAAAGAAATCGGCGGTCTGCTGAAGCAATCGAACCGGCTCGATGCGCCGCCGAAGAAAGCCGCTCGAGTCGAGCCGGTTCGCCAGGCGGTTTATTGTCGTTCGTGTAGCCGGTGACCGCCTTTGCCCAATTCCTGCTAGGCGTCAAGCTCGCAGCGTTGATGGCGGTCGCAGGGAGATTGTGAAATGACTGAATCGCAGATTTTTTGCACAGCCTTTGTTTACCTCTGGATTACCGTCGCGGTTGGCTGGCGTTACTTGGCGCGCAATGCCAAATATATGCTCAACACGTTCGATCCTTTTGTTGCCGTAGCTGTAGCCTTGTTCTGGCCAGTCACCGTCACGGTCGTTTATTTTTTCGACGAAACGAAGCGAGTCCAGTAGGTGCTAATCATTCCCACGCGTCGGTTTTTTGTCACTGCTGTTATTGCGGGGCTCATGTGATGCTCACCACCCTAGCCATCGTCACCGGGTTCGTAACCCTTGCAGTTGCCTCACTCACCAGATGGGTGTGGCTCCTGCATCGCGAAAATACGCAGTTGATCCAAGTTGTCCGCCAGCAGCGACACAGCATCATGCGCTTAGAGACGGAGCGTGAGTGGAAGTCGAAGGAGATCTAGATGGCCAATAGCAAGGAATGGGACAAGTTCGTATGGCTGGCTGTGATCGCCGCGATTGTCGGCCTATGCGTATTTGGCGGCCTCACCTGTGCAATCGTCAGCGCCGCCGAAACGCACACTCCAGCCGTCCATGACCGCGTCGACCTGATCGAAGTTAACCACCTCTACGACTGCGGCGGCCGGCATGTGCTCGACCAGATTATTTTCTGGGACTGGGACCGCGATCGCTTCACCGTGCGTGCCTGGCGGTTGATCAAAGACGGTAACTGTTTGCCGCGCCGTAACCGTAACGGCGTGTACGTCAGTTACTGGCGTGATATGTACACCATGCGTAAGGTGGTGGCGCCACGAAAGCGTGAGACGTGGACGAACTACGATCCGGAGGTTGCGGATCGGGAAGTTTTGCCGATGGATTGTCGGTGGGGGTTGGTTCGATGCGCGGACTAGGAATGGGAGTTGGGCTGACGAAGAAGCGGAGCGGCACGGCATTTGATCCGCTCTCGCTAAGCGGCTTGGCGTGCTTGTGCGACGACCAGTCGGTGCGAGCCACTCAGGCCGATGGCACGGTTCCGGTGACTGCCGATGGTCAGTATGTGCGCTATTGGCAAGATCGCAGCGGCAATGACCGAAGCCCCAACGCCACTGGTTTTTTTCCAAGCAGCTTGACGATTGGAACGACGCCAGCGATCAGGTTTGGTGGGATACATAGGCTGAGCGCCGATTGGACTCCTGGCGACCTGAACGACTTCTCGACTCACTGGCTGGCGAAAAGCACACGAGTCAACTGGAACGCCGGCTTGAATCTGCGCAACACTAGCACATCCGCCACAGCTGCCCACTACCCAGACGTGTTAGACCGAATGCGTTTTGGGACATCGAATAACGGCCACTTACGCTACACGTCTGGAGTGGAACCGCATTTATTTTCGGTAGTGCGAGAAAGCGAGGTGATTAAGTTTTACTTCGATGGCATTTTGTTTCATACGGCTGCCAACACGGACACTGTCACACCACAAACAATCCGTTTTCCGCAAGAACCATCTAGCGGAACTGGCCAATGGGATTTGTTGATGCTGGCGGTGGCGACCGCAGCGCACAGCCAGGCCGACATCACGTCCATGGTCAGCTACTACCGCGCACAAATGGATGCCTACGCCAGACCAGCAGTTGGCGCGATCTGGTTGAGTAATTCGTTGGGCACGGCGATCTATACCATTACGACCGGCAGTCTGCCCTATCTTGTGCAGTTAGAGACAACAGGCGTTGACGACGTTACGAACTATTCACTCACCGGTAAAAAGACGCCGGAGATGATCGCTGACTTTGATGAGGTCGCAACCAAGCTGATCGCGATTCCAGAGCAGGCGGTCGTTGTTGTTTTCGAAGGCACGAATGACATTCGGGTCAATGGCATAAGTGGTGCTACGGCTGCTGCGAACCTGTTTAGTCTCTGCGATACTATACGGGCAGCCCATCCGGCGGCCAAGATCGTGTTAGTTACTTTGATTGACAGATACGACGTAGATCACAGCATTTTGACCGCCTGTAATGACATTCTGAAGGCGGACTGGCCTGACCATGCCGATGCACTAGCCGACCTGACTGGCATAGCGGCGGTATCGGCCGAAAACGCGGCGTCGGACCCGACCAATTTTGTCGACGGTATTCATTTGAGTGAGATTGGGCAGCTAACAATCACGGGCACGATTGCCGCTGCGATTGAGTCTGCGCTGGCGAGCTAGAGGCCAAACACGAGGCCCCAGAGGCAGTAGATCATGAGCGGCACAGAGAATAGTAAGCCGATGACCGCAGGCCAGAAGTTGTTTGGCGGTGGTTCGGGTCTCTGTTTTTACAGCAGCCATATCGTGGGGCTGGTATTGACCCAAAGGGGTGGCGGTAAAAACGCTTGGTTTGTTGGAATTTATTGGGTTTGGCAAAGGTTTTTTTGGAGACGACATGCCAGGGGTACAGAACACGATCGGGAAGAACTTCTACACCTACCCGGTCACGCTTTCGACGACACCGACGAAATTGGCGACTTTGCTGAACATCACCAAGTTGCCAGACAACCAACTCCTTGGCGACGTCAAGCAGGTAACCTTCAGCGACGCCCAGGCAGGCTGCCAGCTTGGCGACTCGCGCGGAACGGCCTATGTCTCGATTCCGGAAGCGGGCCAGACGCTCGACGTGCCGGTCCTGAACGCCCTGGAGAAGGTTTACCTGAAGTCGTCGAGCGGCGAGCCCACGTTGGTTGTGATGGTCTACGCGTAATGCGGTGGCAACGCAACGCACAAGGCAAGACGCTCGATCCAAGGCGACGTCGGCGCATTCGTCAGTGGCTCAACGAGGGCTACAAGAATCCAGAGTCGCGGCTGTTCGCCAACCCGACCGAGTACCAGAAAGACATGGAAATGGTCATGCGAGTAGTGAGAAAAAAGGGCTACCACATTCCGCAGCGAGCCTTTGACCTGGTGATCAATGTTCCGATGGACATCGCCGAAGACAAGCTCAAAGACAGTGAAGGCGGTCACGTTCCGGTAGAGGTGCAGCATCGCTTGCGAGCGTTGAACCTGCTTCGCATGGTGGTTAAGGACGCCCAGGAAATCGAGCTAATTGACGCCGAGCTTGAACTCCTACGGAAAGAGAGTAAGCCAGAAGTTTTCGTGCGAGAAGACGAAGAATTTTTCGGAAACGAAGCCCATGCGAAGGCCGAGCGCGAAAGCGAAGGAAGCGTTCAAAGCGAAGAACCGGCGGCGGGAGATCGTGCTGCCGAAAGCCCTACCGCACCAGAAGGAGGTTCTCCGGGATCCGCACCGGCATAAGCGAGTCGTTTGCGGCCGACGTTGGGGCAAGACCGGCGCCGGGCTTCCGGCGGTCGTTAAAGGTCACGGCGACCCCAACCCGGCCAGTCGTCAGCACCTCAAGGGAGCGATCGACGGCGGCAATATCTGGTGGGTCGCGCCCACGTTCACGGTTGCCAAAAAGATCGAACGCGATCTTCGCCAGGCGTTTCGGTTTTCGGGCTACGAGTACATCAAGAGCGAGTGTCGCATCGACCTTCCGGGCGGCGGCTCGATCACGATTAAAACGGCCGCCAGCCCGGCCAGCTTGCGCGGCGACGGTCTCGACGGCATCACGATTGACGAAGCGGCATTCGTGGAAGAAGCGGTCTGGAAAGAAGCGCTGCGGCCGGCATTGTCCGATAAGCAGGGGTGGTCGCTCTTTCTAACAACACCGAACGGGCTCAACTGGGTGAAAGATCAATTCGACCTGGCCGAAGTCGATCCTGATTTCGCCTCCTGGCAACTGCCGTCGTCGCAAAATCCGCTGATGACCCCAGAGGAATTGCAGTCGGCCAAGCTGGACGTCGGCGAACGGGCCTACTCCCAGGAATATCTCGCTCAGTTCGTCGACACGGTCGGCGCCGAGTTTTCGGGCTACTATTTCCAGTTCCCCGACTTCTGGTTCGACGAGTGGCCGCACGAAAGCGACGTCTATCTCCGCGTGCTGGCCCTCGATCCCTCCAAGGGGAAGAGCGACAAGAGCGACTACTCCGCGTTCGTGCTGGCGACCCTGACCAACAGCGGTCACGTCTACCTCGACGCCGACCTGGAGCGCCGCGACGTTACCCGCATCGCTGCCAAGGCAGTCGAGATCGGATTGGCGTACCGGCCGCATGGCATGGTGGTCGAAACCAACCAGTTCCAGGAGCTTCTGGCCCACTTGATCCGACCGCTTGCCGCTGAAGCCGGCCTCAACTTCAAGGTTTTCGAGGCGAACAACACGGCGAACAAAACGGCCCGCATTCGCTCTGGCCTGACGCCCTACCTGTCGCGCGGCGAGCTCCATTTCAAACGCGATTCACCAGGGGCTCGGATGCTGGTCAAGCAGCTGCAGGAATTTCCGACCGGCGACTATGACGATGGCCCGGACGGTCTCGAGATGGGGATTCGACTTCTGGCCCACATCCTCAACGGTGGAGCCGGCAAGCTATGAACGGGATCGACCGCCGCTACATCGATCACGCGAAAGTGCTGAAAATCCAGCGACTCTTGCAGGCTGGGGTATCGATGCGGCAAGTCGCCGACATGGTGGGAGTCTGCTTCGAGACGGTCGCTCGCTACAAGGCGATGCTGGAAGAAGCGGCCAGCGCGTCGGAAAAAATCTGAAAAAAATCTCCACCTGCGTCTGTAATACCTGAGCGCTTTTCGGCCAGACTTCCCCACATGGCCAAAACCACCAACAACCCGACCGACTACGTCCGCGAAGCCCAACAGCTTCAAGCGCGGCTGCAGGTGCATTACCTGGAGCAAGAGGTCGCGTTGCTCGAGCAAGACGCGTCGCGCCCGCAGCGAGTCGTCCACGAATCCTACGTCGACATGGCGCCGGTTCGTCAGGGATTTACCGAATTGCCGCACGGCCAGGCCGGGCCGGTCATGCCCGACATCGCCAGCGATCGGGCCAACGGCGACTTCTGGCCGACGTTCAACACCGAGTGGGCGCTATCGGAACTTCGCGGCGCCGCCCGTGCACTGGCTCAAACGTCCTACGGTTCGGGCATTCTTGGCTCACTCAAGAGCTACATTATCCGGACCGGGTTCGATTACGCGGCGACGGCGATACGCGGACAAAATACGCCTGATCGTCTGGTCGCCGAGGTCCAGCGCATCGTCGACGAACTGTTGAGCGACAACCGCTGGGAGCTTGATTTTGAACAAGAGCTATGCGAGGCCGAGCGTACCGACGGCGAAATCATCCTCGCCCTAGAGCAAGACGGCGGCCAGGTCCGGATTCGTCGCGCCGAGCCTTCCTGGCTGACCGAGCCGGCTGACAAGGAATACCTTGAGCGGCGCATGGGCGTTGCGTCGCAACTCAACTGGCGATACGGAATCGCGACCGACGCCGACGACGCTTCGCGGGTCCATGGTTATTTCATCCAGTGGAACGCCGACGCATCGGCATGGAACCTTTACCCGTCGAGCCGGATCGTCCACATCAAGGGCAACACGCCGCGGCACGTGAAACGTGGGCTGACCGACTTTTACCCGGTGATCGTTGATTTAGCTGACGCGATCGCGCTCAATCGACGCATGAGCAAGGGGGCCGCGATTCAGGCGTCAATCGCGATGATCATCGAAGCGGTTTCCGGGTCGGGAGGACTAGGGATTGGCGGCGACTCGCCTGTTGGCGGCTCACTTACCCGCAACGATGGCGGAACCGGCACTCGAATCACCTCCAGCGGCCAGTACGTCTCGGAACGACGCAGCGATTGGCATGAAGGGATGGTGATCGATACCAAGAACAAGAAGTTCCAGGCGGGCCCGATGGGCGGAACCCAGGCCGCGAACTTCGTTCAGGTGCTGCAAGCTGGCTTGCGATCGATCGGGGTTCGCTGGCAGATGCCCGAATACATGATCAGCGGCGACGCTAGCAATAACAACTACGCGTCGATCCTGGAAGCCGGCAGTCCGTTCGTCTGCCGCATCGAAGGCGAGCAGGAAAAGCTCTGCAAGGCGTATGAGCGGATGCTGTGGGCCGTGGTCAGAATCGCCTGCGAGACCGGCCGCCTGAACCTGCACCGCTACGGCATGACCTGGAAAGACTTGCGGCGATGCGTCAACCTCATCGTTAGCGCGACAAGCCCGGTGATTCGCAAACGCGGCGAAGATTTTACTGTCGATGAAAAGTTGTACGACAAGGGGCTGATGTCGGGCGACACGCTGGCCGCGAAGTACGACCTCGACCCCGAGGAGGAGCGGGAGAAGGGGGCGAAGCCGCAGCCGGCCGCATTGCCGTTTGGCCAGCCAGCCGCCACGGAAGTCGATCCGCGAATCTCCCAAGCTCGAGCCGCCGCCCAAGAAGCCTTGCGTCTCTACGGCAACGGAAAGGGGGTTCACGACTAATGGACCTCCCGAACCGCACCGACTACGAACGCCAACTCCCCGCCGCACTGACTGGCCAGGGTCAGCAGCACGCGGCCGAACTTGCGAGCGCGTTAAAGCGCGATCCGCTTGCCGACCCTGGCCAAGCCTACTGGGAAAGAGTCGAGAGCGATCGCAACGCCACCCCGGCCGCAATCCTGATCCTGCTGTTTATGTCGTCGGCGACTGCCCACGGCGCCAGCCAAGATCAAGCGTCGCAGCTGGCCGCCGGCATGGTTCCCGAACGAGCCGCCGCAGTGGCCGAGGTTTCGACCCGCACGCTTCGTGATCGCCTTGCCGCCAAGCAAACCGAATGGCGGTCTCAGGCGGCCACGCTCGAACCATCGATTCCGATCCTGACGCCGGCCGAAATCGACGAATTGTGCGACCAGCTCGTCAACAGCCAGGTCAACTCCATGGCGATCACGGAAGTCAGCAACGGGATCACCGACGCCAGCGAGATCGTCATCAACGATCTTGGCCTGAAATCGGCGTTCGACACATGGCAAACCGAGCGCGACGCCAAGGTCTGCCCGATCTGCAGCCCGCTGGGTGGGGCAAATCGCGACACCTGGAACCAGCAATTCCCCAGCGGCCCCCCGGCCCATCCGAACTGCCGCTGCTACATCCGCTACGTCAACCTGGACGAATAGCACATGAGCAAAATCACCGAAGCCGTTCAGCAACCCGCATCCCTCAAGGTCGACGCCGAAGCCGGCGTGATTCGTGGCGTGAAGGTCTGCGGTAATCGCTCCAAAAACGGCCGACTCTATCCCGTCGACGTTCTGGAAGCCGCGATACCGCTTTACGAAAACACGTCGATCTACCTCGATCATGGCTATGAGCCGGGGGACGAACGGGAACTCGGCGACCACTTTGGTTGTCTGCAATCGCTCCGCATCATCGAGGGGGAATTGTACGGCGACCTTCACTATTTGAAATCGCATCCGCAAGCCGGGCCGATCGTCGAACGTGCCGAGCGGTTTCCCCGCAACTTTGGCCTGTCGCACGATGCCGAGATCGAGGCGGTCCAGGAAGGCGACGTTCAGCGAGTTACGAGAATCACGGGCGTCAACAGCGTGGATCTAGTCACGCGGCCCGCTACCAATAACGGAATTTTCGAACAGGAGAAAAAGCCCGTGAGCAAAAAGAAGCTGACCTACAAGCAGGTCTTAGAAAGCCTGTCGGTCAAGAAGTTCCCCGGCAAACACCGCGTGCTGGAAGAGATGGAAATGTCGGACGACCCGATGCTTTCTCAGCCGATCGAAGTGGCCGAAGACGACATGGCCGGCGACAGCTCTGGCGCCATCGCGTCGGCGTTTGAACAGGCGCTAATCGCGATCGCCAAGGATTCGTCGCTCGATACGGCCGCCAAGAAGAAGAAGGTCGGCGAGCTGTTGACGATGCAAGACAAGTTGACCAACGACGCGCCGGTCGCCCCCGCCGTCGAGGAAGAAGAGACCGACGACGAAGAAGTGGTCGCCGAAGAAGAAACCGGCGACGAACCGAAAAAGAAGACCGCCACCGAGGTGTGGAAGAAACGAGCCCTGGCGGCCGAAAGCAAGCTGAAGGTTTCCGCCAAGGATCAGGTCATTGAATCGGTCTGCAAAGAGCAGAAGGTGACCGCGACCGAAAGCCTCAAGCGGATCCTGCGCGGCGTCACGACTCGCGAAGAAATGGTCGAGTACCTGGACGGCGGAGACGTTGGCTACGGCGTGATCGAAAGCCAGGGCCGCCCGATCCGCGCCGTCGAAAGTGACGGCCTGACCGACTACAAACCGCCGAAGGATCGCGACGAGCTGCTCGCTCGCCTTCGATAGCGACGCCATACCGCCCCGGCGGCATTCACCAACGACAGAAACGCAAATTCAATTTTTCATAGCGAGTTAACACAATGACTGCTTTCACTCCCAAGGCGAACCTGGCCATGAAAGCCTGGAAAACGGTCGCCGAATACTTCACTCACTTTCTCGTCGATCCGGTCGAGCTGGTCGTGACCGGCACTGACGCCAATGCGGCGATCACGATCAAAGACGCGGCCGGCGGCGGCTATGGCGTCTTGACCAGTGGCGGCGACAGCGTCGGCGACAACGACGGCGTGATCCTGAAAACGCCGGGTGAAATCTTCAAGT
This sequence comes from Blastopirellula retiformator, assembly GCF_007859755.1. Lineage (NCBI taxonomy): Bacteria > Pseudomonadati > Planctomycetota > Planctomycetia > Pirellulales > Pirellulaceae > Blastopirellula > Blastopirellula retiformator. The sequence goes on from NZ_SJPF01000005.1 coordinate 170,044, forward strand.
TCGACGACAACGGGTTTGCGATTCGCTCGCAGATCGCCTTCACGCCGAGTGGCGGCAACGTCGACAACATCATGCCCGTGGGGGTCATGAGCGGCGTCACGCATCTGACCTTCCTCGGCGACGACGGCGCTGGACCCCCGGCCGACTACTGGGGCGCCGCGATCTACAAGGTGGACGGCGGAACCACCTGGATCTGCGAGGTCAGCAACGGCACGAACCAGCAAACGCTCGACACCGGCATCGCGGCGGACGGGACCGAAGCGACGTTCGAGATCGAGTACAAGCCGGCGGTTGGGGCTCCCGCCTATGGCGAGGTGGCGTTCCGGATCAACGGCGAACTGATCCGCCAGCCCGGCACGTTTGCTCGCGAACACTTCAAGCCGGAATTCAGCCTCACCAGCGCGACCGAAATGCTCGGCTTGATTGGCGTGAAGTGCGGCTCGGCGGCCGAAAAGTCGATCGACATTAACGCGTTCGGGTTCGCGATCGGGCTCGACAACTAAGAGAACAGCGGCGGCCGGCTTCGTTGGCGCGAGACCGGCCGCCTCAATCGCCCTGAGATAGAGCGACTGTCGAAAACGCCAGTCTATCTCAGGTTTTCACCAACACAAATTTGAAAACTTTGAGGAGTGGACCGAGATGGTAAGTCTCAACGGACTATTGAACTGGCAAGCCGTCGGCCGCGAATTGGCCGCCGGTGACCGTGATCGCAAGAAGACGGCCCGTCGTCAAGGCATTCACGAATCGCAGGCGCCGAACCGAGCGGAACGCGAGCTTTGCCTGGCGATCCTCGAAGGGCAAGTCGCCGCGAACGAATATTCCCTGGCCCGCGCCTTTGAAAGCTTGGTGCCGAATGGCCATGAGATCTTGCGCAGCTGGCAAGGCTCGATGGCGGGTCGACCGCAGGGCGTCAACCTGGTGAAGGAAAGCATCAACACCAGCGCGTTCGCCCACATCAACCAGGCGTTCATGTACCAGAAGTTGATGGAGCAATTTAACAAACCGGAGCTGATCGCCCAGCAGCTGGTCACCATCGAGCCGACCACGAAGAAGTGGGAACGCAAGCCTGGCGTCGGTCAGCTCGGCGACGGCGCCCGGAAGGTCGCGGAGGGTGACGACTACCCGCGCGTGACCTTGAACGAAGACTGGGTCGAAACCCAGGAAACCGAGAAGCGCGGCTTCATCGTGGAAGTGACGAAGGAAGCGATCCTCTTCGACGAAACCGGCATGGTGCTGTCGATGGCCAGCAAAGGCGCCGAATGGTTGGCGGTCAACTGGGAAAAGCGGATTCTCGACACCGTCTTCGGCTTGGTCGACCGCTACCACCGCAAGGGTCGCGGCATTGTCGCCACCTACGGCAACAACAGCGGCGATCACGACTGGGACAACCTGCAGACCAACGCGCTGGTCGACTATGAGTCGATCGAGGCGGCCGACCTGCTGTTCGAGGATCTGACCGATCCCGACACTGGCGAACCGATCGTGATCGGGGCTCGCCAGATGGTGGTTCCCGGCGCGCTGTACCAGACCGCGCAGTCGATCATCAACGCAACCGAGATTCGTCGCAACACGCAAGCGACCGCCGACGTCGGGTTCGCGGCGAGCCGATCCTACAGCAATCCGTACAGCGGCTTGCCGGCTCCGATCACCAGCCCGTATGTGAAGGCCCGGACGTCGTCGAGCAGCAGCTGGTTCTACGGCGACTTCAAGAAGGCGTTCAAGTACATGCAGAACTGGGCGCCCGAAACCGTCACCGCCATCGCGGGCAACGAGGACGAATTCGAGCGCGACATCGCGTTCAAGTCGAAGTCGAGCGAGATGGGCCAGGTCGCGGTCGACGAACCTCGCTGCGTGCAGAAGAACACCGAGTAATCGGCTCGGCGGAAGTAACGAAACCAGGGCCGGCGGGCGTCGGCCCTTTTTCTACCACCAAAAACTCTGAGTACCTGAAATGAGCCAAAAAACCCAAAATAAGACGGGGCGACGCTTGACCCCGCCGGCCACTCCGCCGACCAACATCACCGAAGACGCCAACCTGGCCGCCCTGGATGCGCCGAAGCAAACCCCGCCGGCCACTCCGCCGGCTGACGGCAATTTAAATGACGGCGACGCCGGTTCGCCCGCGGCCGAACTCGCCAAGTTGCGCGAAGAACTGGCCGCCAAGGAAGCGGAACTGAAAGCCCGCGAAAAATCGCTCGCCCAGGAAGGGGAAGCCCTGAAGGAAATGCGGGCCAATATCGACGCCTCGCTGGCGAAGCGCCCCGCGCCCGATACCGGCGTCGGCGTCATGCTGGCCGATGTCGATCTGTCGAAAGCCCCCGAGGAGGTCCGCCGCGGCTTGCATCCGAAGGCGACCGGCGACGACAAGAAAGCCTACAGCAAGTGGATTCGCGAGCACTACAAGGGCAAGACGCCGCTGAAGACCTTCGATGTCGTGATCAAGAAAGCGAAGTCGGCCGACATCCCAATTCGCGGCATCAAGGCTGTGGACGAAGGAGACGCCAGTCGCCGCGCCTTTCAGCGCGCTAGCCTTGCCGGCAAGACCGAAGGCTACTGGACCAACGTCACGGCGGTCGGGTAGTCGCTGGCGTTAAACGAGTTCCGGTTTGGTGGGATCGCAGGGGGCCTGAAGGTGGTTAAGTCGCAAACGGAAGTTGTTGCCGATCTGTTAGCCCGGCGAGACGCGATTCTCACCGAGCTGGCCGCAATGGCGACAAGTGACGTCGGGGCCCTGCCGAACACTTCAGGCCCCGGCGATCACATCGACCACGTCGGCTACAAGAAATCGCTGTACGACGAACTCAAACAAATTAGCGACACGCTGGAGTTGATCCAGGGCCCAGCGGAATCCATTTCGCGAGGTCGCCTGACATGACGTTTTCGCAGGCCTACGAGCTTTACAAGAACACTTGGCAGGGCTTCATCGATGTTGAGGAAGTTGCCTACACCGACAGCGACGGCGACCAGGAAGCGGTGAAGGCTCGGCAGATCGAGCCGGATCAAAAGGAACTGGAACTAATCGACGGATTGGCGTCGCTTCAAAGCGACTACATCACGTTCAACCTATGGAATGTGTCGCTCGGCGGTAAGGTCCCTGGAGGCGGTGGCGTAATCACCCAAGCGGACGGTACGAAGTGGACCGTGCAGAGCGTGAAGAAGGCTCAGTGGGGAGCGCAGCATCGCTGTCTTTGCATTAAGCAGGTAACGTAAATGGCGACGACGACGGAAACAATCGAGGCGAGCGATTTGACGGCGGCGCTCAACACCTCGCTGGATCGAATGATCGCTGACGACTTTCGCTCGCCGCTCGAGGAAATGCTCGACATCTTCCACAAGGGCGTGGAGGAAAACTTTCGTAGCGAGTCGTCGCCAGACGGAGTCAGCTGGGCGCCGCGAAAATACGCCGGCGACGGTCACCCGCTGCTCTTCCTGACAGGCGCCATGTTCAAAGAAGCGATGTTCGGCACACTCAACTTCGCCGACAAGGCGGCCCGCCAGATCATTGACCGCGAAGACGTTCCATACGCCGGCGTTCACAACTTCGGATTCCCCGAACGCAACATTCCGCAGCGTGAGTTTTTTGGCGCCAGTGAAGAGCGACTAAAGGAAATGGACCCAGTTATCGCCGACTACGGCCTGGAGTTTTTCTAGTGGCTAGTTCTCTGGAAACGATTTGGGACGCGGTTTACGCCGACATCTTGGCGATGGGGCTGACGGGGATTACGTCGGCCAACATCAAGCAGCAGCAATTTCCATACAACCCAATCGCCAAATCGCTATCGTCGGGGATATTCGTCTGCCCCGAAGATGAGGTTCTGCCAAACTTCGGCAGCAACGAACGCATGGAGATCCGCTACGGCGTCAGCATCACGATGATCCAGGCGTCGAATCAGGCTCTCGGCAAAGGAGCGCTGGGAACGCTTCTCACCTGGCGCGAAGCGATTCGAGGCCGCTATCACGATCGCCTGCCGATCAACGTCGCGGGGGTTCATCGTTTTTATTGCGAACAAGGCATGACGGTCTTGCCTGGCGCTTTTCTGAAACAATTCGACGCATCGGCGCTGATCATTCGCGCCGTCACCTACGAGGGCTAAACAATGGTCACCAACGTCTCCGGATTCCAAACTCAGTTCGGTCTCGGTCCGCAGCATGCCAGCAACTTGGCGACGCGACAGTTCGAGCACTTTGGTTGCTCGATCGACAAGCAGGAAAACATCGTCATTACCGATGGCATGATCGGCAAGCGGTCTCCGGTCGGCGATTCGGCCCAGTTCGGCGTCTATACGGTCGGCGGTTCGGTCAGCCTGCAACCTCGCCCTGACGAGCTGGATTTCCTTCTTCCGTATATTCTGGGCGCCGCCGAGGGGACCGACGCCCTGGCCGACGTCTTCGCCCTAGCTGACACGCTTCCTGATCTGGTCGCAACGGTCGACCGAGAAATCAAGGTCCAGACCTACCGCGGACTGAAGGTCAATCAAGCCACGTTCCGCAGTTCGGCCGGCGGCACGCTTGGGCTTGATCTCGACCTGCAGGGAAAGCTGGCCGACGCCGATGCGAATCAAGGCACATTCCCCGACATCCTGTCGACCATCTCGGCGAAGCGTCCGTACATCCACCACCAATCGACCATCACGGTCAACGATGTTGAGATCGAGGTCGACAACTCGGTGATCACGATCGACAACGCCCTGGACCTCGGCCAGTTCAACAACAGCCAAGCCCGGAGCCTGATCGTCGAGGGCCCTCGCGTCATCACCTGGGCGTTCGACACCGAACTGGACGACGCCGCCCTGGCGAACCTGATCGCCAACGCGGCCCGCGGCGTCACCGGATCAACCAGCTACACCAACGGCACCGACACGCTCACGTTTACGTTCGGCCTGTTGCAAAAACCCCGCACCCAAATCCCGATCCAGGGCAAGGGCGTGATCCGGCCGAGTCACCAATTCATCGCCTACGAAGACCTGGCGAACAGCGAACCGCAACTGGTCGTCACCAACACCAACGAATAGGAGTCACCAACCGCCATGAGCGAACAATTTTTCATCGACGACGGCTACGATCAGGAAGGCTTTATTGCCCAAGTCGCCGGCGTTCACGGTCCGATTGAGTTCACCTATCGGCCGATGATCCAAGCCGATCGCCAATCTCACTACGACTTAGTGATCAAGAAGAAGCTGCCGGCCGATCGCGCCATGGCAAAGACGGTTTCCAAGCACTTACAAAGCTGGTCGCTCGAACGTGACCCGACGCCGGAAAACCTCGCCAAGCTGCGATCGCCGATCCTGGAAAAGCTCCACGCGATTATCAGCGGCGAAGCTCCGAGCGAAGCGGGTGAAGGGGATGGGCTCACCTCTGCCGAGCAAGACGAGGACGACGTAAAAAACTCCGGGTCGGCGTCGCCCTGATCCTTGCCCATCCTAGCGCCGCCGTGATTGATTGTGACGACTGCCAGCAGTTCGTCTACGACCTAGAAAAGGGGGAGCGAGCTACGGTGGCGATGGGGCCAGATCGGGTGCAGACGCCACAGCGACGACTACCAGGCATGAAGCTGCAGTGCGGCCAATGCCCAAAGAAGTCGCCGCAGAACGCCAAGCGGCTCGAGTTGTCGGTCAAAAACTGGAAAACCTACCAATTGTGGAGAGAGGTGAAAGCGACTCACGGCCGCTGTCTCACCGACGAAATGGCGAGGGATTCGATTATTCGCCGCAACCTCGCGATCCTGGACGCTCTTCACGAAGTCCATGAACGCAACACGCAGCAGAACCAAAGTCTGCAAACGCTCGCCCTCCTGGCACTGAACAAGGCCCACTGATGACCGCGCCCAACGCTGAACGATTCGTCCGCTACACCCTGACCGCCATGGTGGACCCATCGGCGAAGAAGACGGTAACGGAATTCGGGGCGGCGTTTGAGCGAACCCAGAAGGGCATGACGGCAACGGCGAAGATGGAGGCGAAGAAGCGGGCCACGAATGAGGAGAAAGAACGCCAGGCCAAACTCAAGGCCGAAGAGAAGGCGGAGAAAGACCGCCTCAAAGTGGCCGAGCGCGAGGCGAAAGAAAAGAAGCGACAGGCCGACAAGGAGGCCCGCGACGCCGAGAGCGCCACCGCCAAGCGGCTAAAAGACGAAGCGCGCGCCGCCAAAGAGGAGGCGGAGATTAACGCCCAGCGAGCCCGAGAAGCGGAGCGGGTCGCACAAGCGAAGATCCGTGCCGAGCAGCAAGCCGCCGCAGCGGCCGAGCGGGAATCACTTCGCATTGCTCGCATCAATTTTCGAGCAAACGAGGTCGCGAAGAAGCAGGCGGCCGATCTGGCGCGAGCGAGAGAGGCGGCCGAGCGCAGGATCCGGCGAGAGCACGAAAGCACCGTGGCGCTGTCTGGCGAACTCAGCAAGCGGATGACCGACGGTTTCCTTAAGGCCGGTGAAGGTATAGCGACAATGGGCCGTGGCCTGGTCGCCCTCGGGATCGCTGGCGAGGAGGACCTTGAGAAGCTCGTTAAGACTCTAGCGCGCGTGCAAGGAATTGTTGAGCTAACGAAGGGAGGAATTGAGACCTATCGCGGGCTCCGCGAAGGGGTCGACGTCTATCGGCGGTCTGTCGAGGCGGCGGCCAAAGCCGAGGCGATTTTGGCTGCGATTCGTGGCGCTAACAGCCGTGGCGGCAAGATGCCGCGCGGCGCCGGCTGGGAGTCGATGGGATGGCGAGGAATGATGGGGAGCGGTGGCTTTGGTGGAATGGCGATCGGTGGTGGTGCAGCAACTCTCGCCGGTGCTGGCGCCGCTGCTATTGCCGGCGTTGGTTTCGCAGGCGCCCAGGCGGCTCAATCATTTAACATCGGCGGATCCGCGGACCGACTGGCGGAGGCTGGATGGTATGACCCTGGGACTTTGACGGGATGGCTTACCGCTCAACGTGACGCGATGTCGATCTCCAGCACCTTTATGGGCGACAACTACGATACGATCGATGCTCAAAATCAAGCCCGTCGATCCGTCGCAAGAACGGGACGTTTGCAAAAAGCCCGAGAGGCACTAATCGCCCAGCAGCAGATGGACCAACAGAGAGCGGTTCGCCTTCAGCAAGAGTACGACGTCGAGCAACAACTGCGACAGAATCGATCAAGCAGCGAAGATCTACTCTCCCAGCTAGGCGGCCCCAGTCCCGATGCGGTCATGAATCGCGCTCAATCGGCAATGCGTTACGCCGATCAGCAGCAAGCCGAACTGGCCAGAATGCGGTCCGGCAACATCGTCGGCCAGCGACAGCAATTCAGCGATGGGGAAGTTGCCGTTCAGGAGCAACGGACCCTGCAGGCGATCAATGATGCGGTACGGCTACGCCGCGAATCGCTCGAAATTGCCAAGCAGACCAATCGCGAAGAACGCGACGCCGCCGAGCAAACAATTCGCAAACTCAACACGCAGATTGAAAAACAGCGGCAACTACAGAAGGAATCGGAAGACAGGTTGCTATCGGCTCGCGAACGCTTCGGGCAACTCTCTGAGGGCGAACAGAAGCGGGCGATCGCGATCAAGCAAAAGGCGGACGCCAGCGGCTATGCGGCACTGACCCGCGAAGAACGAGCAGTTCTCCGTGGGATCGGAACCGAGGGGGCGGAATCGATTGCCCGACAGGGCGACGTAGCGGCGGCCAATGCGGCCGGGTTTGATCAGTTCTTTGGCGGCGCGGAACGCAAGAAGATCAAGGATGCGATCGCGGAGCAAGCCAAGCTGGAAGTTGAGGTCAAGGCTCAGCGGCAAGTGGTCGTCAAGCTCGAGGCTGATGATGAACGACTTATTGAGGTAATCCGCGAACAGTTCGGAACGCTACTAGAAGCCCAGGAACAAATCACCGAAGAGAAGATCAAGCGAGCCCTGACCGACTTACGAGCGGAACAAAACAAGACCCTGAAAAACTCCCTTCCACCGATCAACTAGCCATGTACCTAAAAATCGGCAACTACACGCACCCGATCGGCGAACCGGCCTTGCAGATTGGCAAGCGTCCGGTTTTGTCCGAAGGCGGAATTCCGTTGTCGATCATCGAAACATGGTTGATCAATGGCCTCATCGTCGGCAGCGGCCAGGCGGACATTGACGCCAAGGTTGCCGCCCTGGTCAGCGCCTACAGTCAGCGAAACTTCGACGCTGTTCTGTTGCTCTCTGATGGCGCAACAGCCAGCCAGCACGTGATGCGCCATCGTGACTCGATGGGCGGCATCCGGGTCATTGCCGGCCCCAGCTTCCCTAACGGCGGTGGCGCTGAATACGCTACAAAGCGAACTTTTTCCGTCACGCTCGAAGCGGAATTTCCCGAAGCCGCAGCGACATCCCTACTCAGCTTTCGCGAATCGGTCACATTTGGCGGCGGCGGCCCGCGAACCGCTTGGACCGAAACGAAGCTCGGTCCACCTCGACCGCAGCTGGTGCGACGCCAGACCATCTACCGAGCAACCCAAAGCGGCCAGGCGGTCGGCTATCGCGTCTACCCGACTTTCCCCGGTCTACTGCTGCCGGAACGCTACGCCCTTGAGCCTCCATCGCTGACCTACGGCGGCGGCAAGAATCGCGGCAACGGCCTCTTTACCGACTACACGCTCAGCTGGGAGGTCCGCTATCAATCGGATCGCCCCTTGGTGGCAACCCCTCATTTACGATAACGGAGCATAGGCGATGGCACTATTTGTTTGGCGCGGCGACGCGCAGGGGAGAGCCCAGGTCTCGAAGATCGTGGCGGAATTCGTCGAAGCTGGCGACATCGTGACGCTGACAATCAACCGGAAAGACATCGCCTTCACGGCGCTGAGCGATTCCCTGGCGCCGATCTACGAAGGATTGATCGCCGCGATCGAGGAAGCGGATCTGCCCGAATTGGCCGACATCACGGCCGAGGTGGTGACAGACGATTCCACTCCCTACCTGAAGCTGACCGGCGCCGCAGACGGTCGCCCGTTCACGATCACCACCGACGCGTCGAACGGTTCACTCGGCGACGTCGCGATCAGCACGACCACGTCAGCATTCGCGGGCTCGAACGAAAAGCAGACGGTGACGCTACCGGCCGGCGTCACCGGCGGTACGTTCACCCTGACGTTTGATAGCCAGGAGACCGGCAACATCGCCTACAACGCCAGCGCGGCCACGGTTCAGACTGCTCTGGAGGCATTGTCGAACATTGATAGCGGCGACGTGGAGGTCAGCGGAGCGGCCGGCGGACCGTGGACGATCGAGTTTAAGGCGACCTACGTCAACACCGACGTGCCGCTTCTCCTTATGGACTCGTCGAGCCTGACCGCCGGTACGGTGAGCATTGCCGAAATTGCCAAAGGCCAGGCGGGCACGAACGAAATCGTTCGCGTCACGATGACCTACTCAGCATCAAAGCCATCTGGAACGCCTACCGAGTACGCGATGACATTTGGAGCATCGAACCATATTTTTCGGTGGATCGACTTTAGCGATCTCGACACCGCCGCGAAGTTTAAAACCCAGATGGAGACGCATCCAGATATTAATTCGTCAAATGTCACGGTAACGCTAGTTTCGTCAGCATTTCGCGAACGCGTTTACGATGTCGAGTTCACAGGCTCGCTTGGCGGGTTCAACTGGGATATCACCTTCTTCGAAGCGTCGGGCTACGGCATCGGCAGCGGCGCAACCACGCAGCAAGACGGCAGCGCAACCGGCACCAACGAACGCCAACAAGTCACGCTGACCGGATCGCCAGGCGGCGGCACCTTTACGCTCACCTACAACGGGCAGACCACCGGCAACATCGCCTATAACGCCAGTGCGGCGATGGTTGAGACGGCGCTAGAGGCGCTCTCGAATATTACCAGCGGCGACGTTTCGGTGTCGGGTGCGGTCGGCAACTGGCTGATCGACTTCGAGAACAACCTGGCGGCTACCGATGTTCCCCTGATGACTGGCGACGGAGCAAATCTTACTGGTGGCGCCGGGGCGATTTCGGTCACCCAGTCGGCGGCGTCGCCGGTAAATGAGCGGCAGACCGTCAGCCTTTCCGAAGGCGTCACCGGCGGCACATTCACGCTCACCTATGCCGGCCAGGAGTCGGGCAACATTTCCTACTCGGCGGCGGCGTCGGCGGTCGAGACGGCGCTGGAGGCGCTATCCAACATCGGCGCCGTGGGGGTGACTGGCCCCGAAGGCGGCCCCTGGATCGTCGAATTCCAAGGCGGCCTGGCCGCAACGAACGTCGCGCTCATGTCGGGCGATGGCGCCAACCTGACCGGCGACAACTCCCAGACGCTCACGATCTCGTCTTTGACGACGCCGACCGGACCGCACCACTGGAGCGAACCGGAAAACTGGGATCAGAATAGCGTCCCGGTCAATGGTTCCGATGTGCGGATTGAAAACACCGATTCCAGCATTCTCTACGGCCTGGGACAATCGGCCGTGACGCTCGACAGCCTGGACGTGCGGGCGAGTTTCACCGGCTCGATCGGGCTGCCGAACTACAACGAGGCGGGATTCTATGAATACCTGCCGACCCATCTGGCGGTTGGCGCGACTGTGGCCTCGATCGGCAAGGGGGAAGGAAGCGGGTCGTCATTGGTTCGACTCGACACCAGCAGCGCTCAGACCGCCGTGACGGTACATTCCACCGGGGGCACATCGTCAACGAACGGCTACGCGGTCGAGTGGGTCGGGACGAACGCCAGCAACACCATGGTCGTTTACAAAGGGTCGGTCGGGGTCGCGATTGACGCCGGTGACGTCGCGGTGCTGGACTCGCTCAACGTCAGCTTTGTCGACAGCCGAGACTCGGATGCTCTGGTTGCACTTGGCGACGACGTGACAGTCGGTGACATCGTCAAGAACGGCGGCGAATTGACGATCGGGGGCAAGAGCGGAACCGCGATCGATTCGATTCAAAACACAGCCGGGGTCTTGCGCATCGAAGGAACCGACGCGGTCAGTCAACTGTACGTCGAAGGAGGCGAGGTCTACTACTGGACTAGCGGCACACTCGGTGGCGATACGGTGGTCGACACCGACGGCCAGCTGATTTTTGACGGCGACATGCGTGACAAAGTCGTCACTAACATAATCATTGTTCGCGGCGACTCGGCGAACGTGATCGACACCAACGAAGTGGTGCAGATTCTAACGCTTCGCTTCCAAGGCACGACGCGACTATCGGATCTCGGCAACGACATTATCGTCACGCGCGGCGCTGACGTAACCACTCTTAACGGATTCCGAACCGTGGCATCAACAGTCCAACAGCAAGAAGTCGATGTAACCAGCACGCTGCAGTCGATTGGCGATTTGCTGGATGACGAGAGCTACACTCATCCAGCGGGCAAAACGGCGGCCGATATCATCCAGTTCGACGTTTCGCACGCGACCGCCGATGTGGATGTGCACGACGCCAGCAACGATATAGACGGCACGACGACGACGGCGACCACCGGCGTCACCTACTGGCCGATTCTCGGCGCTGCGGCGCTCGCGATGCGGCTCAAAACCGCGTCAACAGCAACCTGCCTGATTCGCATCTGGTACGCCTAGGAGTCAAACGTGGTAATTCATCTCGGCGAAATCGACAATGGCGGCAGCGGTGGCGGCGGGGCCGTGACCAAGACTGGCAATCAGGGGCTTGCCGTCACATGGACGTCAGTTACCGAAATTACGATTGGCGTTGGCTGGTGCAACGACAACGAAGGCAACTTGATCGAGGTCACGACGCCGATCGTGCTGGACGTATCGGAGAGCGGCGATTACGCGAGCGGCGATTCACGAGCAACCAACACCTGGTATCACGTTCTTCTCGGGCTTGATGGCGGGTCCGTGGTCGCCTGTCTGTCGGAAACGCTAGAACTGCCGAGTGGCTGGGATACATGGCAGATGCGAATCGCGATCCGTCTCAATGCGACGAGCGGCGGACAAATTGAAGATTGCGAGTTTATCGGAAGCTACGTGCATCGTGGGCCAGATGACTACGCCAACGACTTGTCAAACACCTCGCCAGGAACATCGCAAACTATTCGCGCCTGGTGCCCTCCAATGGTTTGCCTCGCGAATATTGCAATGCGATTTAGTAGATCCAGCGAGCAGGTTTACACCGGGATAGTAGACGTGCCGCCTTACGCCAAAGCGGTTTTTCGCGAAAGCATTAACATCGAGCGCGCGGCAGTTATAAATTCGAGTGGACAATACACCGTTGTTCAAAATGTGGCTGCGTCGTGGGAAAATTTTCAGACCGGAACAGCTGGCTTTTACTATCCTGCTTTCCAGGCGGTGAATTATGAATAAGACAATCAGCAACAGTCGAGGCATCGCCAAAGTGGCCGACGGCATTGCGACCGAATGGGCAACATTGCACGAGAGGAATCACTGCAACCAATTCTTTGGTAACAACGTGGTCGCCGATCCACTGCCTGATGGCTACCTGTTCGCCGACTCGCTTGATGAAGCGCAGCAGCTACTTGACGCCGCTAACGACACCAACCACGCCGCTATTGCGACCAAGCTGACGGAGATCAACGACGCCTACGATCAGCGTCTCAATGCAGGTTTTCCGGTCGTGGTGGGCGAGACCGACTACGGTTTCTCACTACGGATCGACAAAGACGCCCGCAACGAATTCGACGCGCTGTTGACCGGCATCAACACGCAGCTGCTGCTAGGAATCCCAGCTTCCAGTATCACGGAGACGATCTACGGCATCGACGAAGATTCGCCAGATGGTCTCGATGACGGCCACCAAGTCACCGCAATCGAGTTCGTGGCGATCTTTTCCGCCGGCAAGGCCTACTACCAGAGCTTGCTCAAGGCTCGAAAGAGCTATCAGCAGCAGGCCCGCAGCGGCGACGTCGACTTCACGCCTTGGGGAGAGCAATAGTGGGCTACCCTGAAGCGACATTTACTTACCCCGGAATCAGCAACTTCAACGAAGTTCGCTACACAATGAGCCACGGAATCAGCCCTGGTCGCATCACCGTGCGCGGAACTTTAGAAGACATCACGCCGCGAACGGAGGGAACCGCCGTTTTCCGTTACGCCGGGACCGCGATCCAGATTCCCGGCTGTCGTGTCGACTCGCTTCAACTTGAAACCGGCGGCGACGGCAAAACGATGATACGGGCCGAGATTTTCGACCAGCGATGGCGGTGGCGGTTTGGTCACATCAGCGGCGAATACAACCGCCGTCGGCGCGGGGGCGACGAAAACGACCCGATCGCGATTGAGCCCGACACCAAAAAGACGCCGCAGGATCTCGCCAGGCTTTGCCTAGAGGCGATGGGGGAGCGGCGCTATGACGTTTCCAAGATGCCGAACGTGTCGCGGCCCTATGTCAACTGGGATTACAAGCTCCCCGCCGTCGCGCTGAGCGAACTGGTCGACGCTTGCGGATGTCGCGTGGTGCTGAAGCATGGCGGCCAGGTCTCGATCGAGCAGGCGGGCGTTGGAGCCGGGCTGCAAATCAATCAAGCGGCGATCAGCGGCGAGGCGGTCTACGATCCGCCCGAACTGCCGGCCGCGCTGAAGTTCGCCGCGGCGCCGTCGAAGTATCAATACGACTTTCGCCTAGAGCCGATGGCAATCCAGCCCAACGGCGACGTCGTCAGCTACGTCGAGGCCGATTACATTCCGCCCAGCGGCTGGGAGACCGAGCCGGTCTTGGAAATGCCGAACGTGGAGAAAAAATACCGCGATCTGGCGAAGTCGTGCATTTGGAAGGTTTACCGGATCATGGCCGGCTTTCAGCTGAATGGCGAGCCGAAAACCCCTGAGAACGTCATTGAGTCGATCGAGGAGATCCTGCTGCTTAACGAGCAACTCGAAGTCGACGAGTTCCCTGGCGGGTTGAAGGAGCGACGGCTACCGTGGGTCTATGGGCAATACGACGATGGCGCCAGCACGCTCCCGCCTCCGCCGCGCAACAAGGTTCCGAACCCGAATCTGAACAAAGAACCCAAGACGCTCTACCGTCGCGGCTTCACGGTCGACACGGAACGGGGGCTGGTGATCTTCTCCGAACCGGTTCACCAGTGGCAGTTCGACAAGGCGTTGAACACCAATATCGCCATTCCGCCGGTGATCCGGTTGCGGGCCGCTTTTCATCGGCGTGACATAATGACGCGGGGGCTGATTCGCTTTGAGCACATGCGGGGCAAGCCGGCGCGAGTGAAGGATACGCAGGTCATCACGCGAAACGACATCGGCCGGGAAGCTTACGTGCTCTATCAACCAAGCGGCGGCGAAAAGCTGATCACCAACGAGACGGAAGTCAAAAAGCAGGCGGAATATTACCTCGATGCCGCCCAGAAGGAACTGGAGGCCAAGCAGCCCGGTTCGCTTACCTATGATGGTTTCGCGGCAATTCAGCCCGATGGAGCAATCCAGCAAGTCACCTGGTCGATCGGCAGCGATGGCCGCGGCGCCACGACCGCCAGCCGAAATCAGGAGCTGGAAAACGCCGACATGAGCTACCGCGAAAAGCAGTTTATTCAGCGAACCGTCGAAGGCATCAAGCAGGATCGACTCGCAGCCCAGAAAGAAAAACCGTGACGCTCAAGCCCGTTAACACGAAGATCTTCGTCAACCGCGATCGCTATAGCCTCTTGCCGTTCGCCGTCATGGTTCCCGAGGTCGCGAAGAGCGCCGTAGAGCTGGACGGCGAAAGCGGCGTGCTTAGGCTCGCTCGCCCCGAGGCGTCGCCGATCCAAGACGCCGGCCTGTGCTATCTCAATGGGCCTCAGATCACCGGACCTACGCTATCCGGTAGCTGCTCCCAAGGCGTGATCGCCCAGGCGTTGATTCGACAGGACGACAGCGACGGCGTCGACAACAAGGCTCTGATCGTACCTGGCGCTCTGGTTGGACCGGTCGAGAGTAGTCAGGGCTTGGCGGCCGGCGGCGCCGCGTATCGCTTCCTGGGGTTCGAGGGGTGTCCGATCGACGCGCCGGTTGATCCGCAGCGGCCGAAACACAAGTTTCGCATCGGCTGGGTGGCACCCAGCTTCTCGCAGTCGGCCCGGTTCTTCAAGTGCGAAGAATTGCGACATCAGTACGTTTATCCCTACAGCGGCGCCGGACTAGTCTTTGAGAGTAACCGCGCTTCGTTAGCTGGCGGAGCAACCCGACCGATCGTTAGCGGGTTTAACTACCGCGCGTTCGATCCGTCGATCAGCCCAGAATCATCGCCAGACTTCCGTTCCGTGAAATGGGGAGCACCAAGCTTGCCAAGCGAAGTTTCAGGCGACACGCTTACGCCGATCGATGCAAGCCAGAAGGGGGCGGCGCAGTTGCGGTGCGTCAATGCAGGTGTTTTTCAAATCGGCTTCACCGCCTCGATCAAGCCGGTTCAGGCGGGTAGTGACGTTCGTGGTATGACATTCGGACTGCTGGTCGAGCGATCCGCTTACAAGTACGAGAGCGGCGTCGACTTGACCGACAATGAAAGCGGCATCTTTCGCACTGACTACCAAGAGGGGGTCTATGTTCGGCCCGAAAACTGGGCATGGTTCGAGGAGGTCGACAGCTACTTCTATTCCGTCAGCGGCCAGACGATTATCAATGCGAACGTCGGGGACCGAATCCATGTCGTCAATGCGGCAACAGGGGTTCTGGAGGTCCGCTATTTGAATGTGTGGGGTCACACACTGCCGGCGTCGGGACTCGCGTTTGGCTAAAACGGATCGTCGACACGCGGACCGTCAAAAACAAAAGCTCTTCCCGTTCGTTCACGATCGGCCCCCAGTGATGATTCGGCGAAAGATGGCGACGACTGGCGGGTCTGGTTCGGCGTCCGATTCTGGCGTCGGCTCTTGGAACTTATTGCAGTTGCCACGGGAATTTACATCCTGGCACGCGGGGCTTGGCAAAAGGAACTTGTACTTCTCGAAGCCGCCGCGTTCCACGTAGGCCGTCTTGCCGGTCGCTGGGTCGCGGATCTCGATTCGCTGGTTGCTCGGTTCGGTGCAGAGGTTCATGCCATCGTCAGGGGGGCCAAGGTGAACCCACCACCGGCAGTCGGCGCAGCAGACTTGGTTGAACGGGTCGTATTGGACGGGCTTGGTCATAGTCGCTGACTGTTCGCCATGATGCAATTGCAGGAACCAACAAGGGCCGAGACGACAAAGAACGCCAGGATCATGTAGTAGATCTTGCTTGTATAGTCGACCTTCTCGCCAACGACGCGGCAAGATTCGATCTCGTATTTGTCGCGAAGTTCTTCGGCTAGGGCGTATTCGTCCAACGCCTTGTGCGTAAACACCATCCGCATTCCGGTCACCTTTGAAGTCCCGGTGACCTCATAGGTGATTGTCTTCACGCGAGCCTCGGGAATTTCCAGGCCAAGGAATGTATCCGGACCAATTTTTTCGACCGACTGGACTTCAAGCCCTTTTTGTTGCGCCTCAGCAATCGCGCGGGCCTCGCTCGTCGTTTCGACCCACTGGCGATTCGTTTCGCCAGTTGATTTATCACGCACCATTAAGTTGAATTTTGGCATACTGGTTTCCGCAAAAGAGTCGACAAACGCACAACCTATCCAGCGTTTGAGGTCGCCGCAACTCTTTTGGGGCCAGCGCATAAAAAAACGCCGGGGGCAAATTGCTTTCGCTCTCTCTTTTCAGAAAGGGCGCCCCCGGCGATAAAATTGTAGCCTAACGCTCCTCTAGCCGCGACAGGCGGCCGAGAGCTGAAGCGCGCATTTGGCAAGGATCAATTGGTTGATCGACACCCCCTCCGCTTCCGCTTCGACCTTCAGGGCCGCGTGAAGGGATTTCGGCAGCCGCAGCGAAAGAGTCCCCGACGCGTCCGCCGTTCGCTCGATAAATTCGTCCCGATTTCCCCCCTGTCGCGACCGGATCTCCTCCCAAAGCCTTTGCCAGGCGTCGAGATCCTGCAGCTGTGTCCGTTCCGCAGGAGTCGGGAATAATTGGCTGAGTGCTCCGCCGATCCCGCCAACAGCGTTCCAGAGCGATTCCCAGCCTGTGGTCGACTCGATCGCTTGGTCAACAACACGGGTAAAATCTCTCACCTTCTTATCGCTAAGTTTTTTCATCGTCTTCGGCTCCATATCAAAAAATTAAAAAAGGCGGCCGGGGGCTTTCGCCCCCGACCGTCGCCGCTAGTCGACGATTTCCAGAATTTGAACCCCATCGAAAAAGACGACCTCGAAGAACATTGCAAGTTGACCGGTTCGGCGTCCGATGCCGATGACCACTTGCTTCGCTTCCTCGTATTGGCTTCGATCACAGGCGACCGAAACTTTTAGGAGTCGGTCAGAATAAATCTTGCCGGAATCTAACCAGCTGCCATCGACCGTTCCCTCGGAGGTGAACCCTCCGAAGCGAGTCGCGATTTCCGCCAAGATCTCGTTGATCTCGGCTTGGGAAACCTCGGAACCATCGTTCCGATTCAGGGGGATCAAAGT
The DNA here is from genome assembly GCF_007859755.1 of Blastopirellula retiformator. Lineage (NCBI taxonomy): Bacteria > Pseudomonadati > Planctomycetota > Planctomycetia > Pirellulales > Pirellulaceae > Blastopirellula > Blastopirellula retiformator. The sequence continues at coordinate 187,460 of NZ_SJPF01000005.1, forward strand.
CGTGAATTTCATTCACTTGGTCCTTTCTGAAAAGTTGTCAAACAGCGAAAGCAATTAAGTAATATGGTACCACATGCGGTATTGTTTGCAATACCAAATACGGTATCGCGCTGCGATTTTCAGAAAAGAATTTCGGGGCAGACGAATGACACCTCTGGTCCCCCCACAAAATAATGGGAATCAGTGCTTGCAATCTGAACAACTGCACACTAGATTAAGACCCGCAATCGAAAGAATCGTTACCAAGCCAGCACCGGGTTGCTGCCGGCCGCGTCAGCCGTCGACGACGCCTCTACCGCTCCACTCTTGAGCTATCGCCGTTTTGCTATCACCAAACCATCTGCGCTAGAGGTACGCACGCCAATGATTCACGCTGAAATGATTTCATCCCCTTCGTCTGGGTGCCGCAAGATCACTCAATTTCCCTGTAATTTCCCGGACGCCAGGATTACCGCCGTCGAAATCTGGAACCGCGACGTACTGGTCGAGCGGCTCGAGGTGGATGGAACCTTCACCTGGCCGCGCGAGTGCGTCGAAAGGTTCAACCGGATTCACGCGGGGGCTGAGTCTGGGTCGGTGGCGTATGCGATTGTCAGTGACGTTGACGAGCTGTAGGGAGATTGGGCAGATGAAAGATAAAGTCTGGCAAATGATTGTCATTCGCGATGGTCGGGCCGCAGCAACAATGCTTGGATGCTCTCGCGAAATGATCTACTCCAGCGTCAGGGCATTTAACGAGGAAAGCGAGCGGCTCGAGAATGGAGCGAAGGCATTTCCATGCATGGTGTCAGTGACACCGAGCTTGCTCATAAGCAAGAATAAGCGAGCGCTTTTAGAGGTGGCATGATTTCTCGTAACCTATTGCAAGACAATGCATTTGCGAGAAATTGCATCAACAAAAGAAAGGGCGGCCGGACATTATGAGTCCCCTGCTCTAACCGACTGAGCTACTGGCCCACGGCGATTGCGCCATGATGGGCAATCTGCGATAATCCGGCAAATACGTCTTGGCGTTTTTGCGACATTCGTTTCGCCGCCAGGCGTTCGCTTTGCAGGGAGGTCTTCCGCATGTCTTCTGCGGCCGCTTCGATTCAACAGTACTTTGCCGACCTGACCGATCCGCGCACGCGGAAGGTGACTTATCCGCTGGTCAACATCGTCACGATGTCGCTCTGCGCCGTGCTCGGCGGGGCGGATGAATTTGTCGCCATCGCCGATTGGGCGGAGGATAAGAAGGAGTGGCTTTCGCAGTTTCTCGACATGAGCAGCGGCGTCCCTTCGCATGATTGTTTCAACGCGATTCTCGGTGCGCTGAAGCCGGCCGAATTCGAGAAGTGTTTGCTGAGTTGGATCACGGCGCTGCAGGACATTACCGACGGACAAATCATCGCGATCGACGGCAAGACGTTGCGGCGCAGTTTCGACGCCGCCAGCAGCAAGGCGGCCATTCACATGGTCAGCGCCTGGGCGACCGCTAATCATGTGAGCCTGGGTCAGGTAGCGACCGACGCCAAGAGTAACGAGATCACGGCGATTCCGAAATTGCTCGAAATCATCGAGGTTTCCGGCTGTTTGGTGACGATCGACGCGATGGGTTGTCAGAAAGAGATCGCCGCCAAGATCGTCGACGCAGGGGGCGATTATTGCCTGGCGATCAAAGGAAATCAGCGTTATCTGCATCAAGCGATTCGCGATCACTTCGTCGCCGCGATGGAAGTCGACTTCAAGAAGCTGAAAGTTCATCGTCACGAAACGCACGAGAAAGGGCATGGCCGCGAAGAGTCGCGCTACTATTATCTCTGCCCGATCGATGCGGATGATTTTCCGTACGCCAGCAAGTGGAAGAAGTTGAAAGCGATCGGCATGACGATCAACATCGTGACGCAAAACGGCAAAGAGACGAGCGACGTCCGCTACTATATCGTTAGCAAATACCTCACGGGCAAACGCTTCGTCGAAGCGGTCCGCGGTCACTGGGGTATCGAGAATTCGCTCCACTGGCAACTCGACGTAACGTTCGGCGAGGACCAAAGCCGCATCCGAAAAGGAAACGCCGACATCAACTTCAGCCTGCTGCGAAGAACGAGTCTGAGCCTCTTGAAGAACAACAAAACGGCCAAGGTGGGCGTGAAGAACAAGCGGCTAAAAGCGGGGCGGAACGACGCCTATCTGCTGGAAGTGTTGCTGGCGACGTGATTTATGGTGCGATCGCCGTGGCTTGAAGGGCTGGACGCTCTACAAATCCTCAAATCCAGGGTTTGAAATGTATTTCCCCGACAGAAATGTCTCGAAAATGCTGATCGGCGGTACGTTTTTTACGTGGGTGCGGCCCGCGTCGGGGCCGAATGGCCTCGAGGATTTCGCCTACTTGGCCGTCAGTTACTTTTCGCGCCGGCAGGGAGAATCGGACCTTGATGCACTTCATCGCGTCGAACGTCAAACGAATATTGGAATCGACGGCACCTCGCGAAACGGAATTAGCGTTTCGTCGCAAGAAACGACGTTTCAAGGCATGGTCGCGCTGGAACGAACGTTTCATGGAGATTTGAGGTCCATGAATATCGTTTCGACGATTGTGGCTCATAAGAGCGGCATCTTCGCCATTTCAGGCGTCGGCCACAGCTCTCGCTATCGCCTGACGCAACTCCGCGCCATGCGCGACTCCTTTCGGATCGTCGAGCAAACGGATTCGGACGACAAGATGAATGAGCCGGCGCTAATCGACTTTACGTCGATGTCTGGAGCCTCAGGGCGCATCGGGTCGCAGCTGTTTAGCCCAGAAGGAGAGCCAATCTCGTTACAGCTTCCGAGCGGTGAGATCCATGCGGAAGAGGTGGGCGGCTTTCGTCAATATCGTTGGACCGGACCGCTGCGTCAGGGACCGATAAAAGGCGTCGCCGCCGAAATCAAGCTGTTTGTGGTTCCGCGTTCGCCCAACCTGAGTGAAATAGAGGCAATTGAAGAGGCGAAACAGCGCATTCGACCAATGCCGCCCGATTCAATTCAAGTGGCGAATGTAAGCGACATAACGACTACGTGCGACGGTCACGAAACTGCAAGTACGACCTTTGAGATTCCCGCCCAGAAGACTCGCAACCACGTGGCCTACATAGCAGATTCGTCGGCAGTCTATGTTCTCTTGGCGGTTGGCGCCGATGACTCTTGGCCGAACCGAAAATGGGACGAAGTGCTCGCTTCGGTTCGATTTTCGAAATAGCAGTCGCGCCGATTAGCTTCGACGCTCCAATGAGTCGATGAACGGCCAGAGCAATAAGTCGGCTGACGGAGACTCGTGAGTGTTCCCGCCTACCACAACGGGAACAACCCCTTCACCGACCCCGGCGAACTCGTCCGGCCCACTTCTTTGCCGTCGCGGACGTAAACGAACGTCGGGATCGAGCGGATGTTGTACTTCATCGCCAGGTCCTGGTCGTTGTCGACGTTGATCTTTTTGATTGGGTAGCCTTCGTCGCGCAGTCGCTGGTAGGCGGGTTGGGCCCGCTTACAGGCGCCGCACCAGGGCGCCGAGAAAAAGTAAACCTTGCCTTCGATTTCGTGCGGCTTGGGGGGCTTTGGCAGCTCGAATTGGTCTAGTTTGTCGGCGTTCATAACGACGACCACGCCAATCGGGGCCAGAAAAGTGAGCAGGGCGAGCAGTAAAACGACCGGTTTGGGCATCAGATCAACACTCCGGCGATGCGAAAACGGGAGATGAGAACTTCCAACCCTAGTATTTCGTTCGCCTCCTGGCCCTTATTGGGAGCGGCCAGTCACCGATTGGGCCGCTTTCTCCTTTCGCCGATCGGTGGAATCGGAACAAGCGGCAAAACCGCGCCGCGGGTTAGCGGCGATTGGTTGTCGAACGAAACGCGATCGCTGCGGATCCCAATCTCGCAATTCAGATGGCAATTTCGCGCCGCGGCGGTCCAATTCGGAGCGACGAAGGGGTGTCGGAAGGGCCCGTTTTCAGATTCTCGCGAACTTTTTTGGCGGCGTTTTCTCCTTGTTTTCTTGGGAAAAACGTAAATCGTGATGAAAAACTTGTTCGGGACGTGCGTGGCCCGTTGACGCCCTGGTCAGTTCTGGTACTCTTTGTCTCTTCCCAGTTGGTTGCTGACGCGGCCAAGGGGGAAAACAAAACCGAGAGACAACGTTTCTCGGACATTGATCTTTGACAATTTGGTTGTGACCTCTGTTGGGTTCGGCGTGAGACTGTGCTTCGCAGAACTGTTCTTCGGAACAGCTTTGTAGAAGCAAATCACAATGAACTTGAATTTGAATTGTTTTGCAAAGAGCAGTTCAAACACTTTAATTTTGCTCATATGCGTGACGCTTCGGCCGACCGCTAAAGCATATAACAATTGAAGGGTTTGATTCTGGCTCAGAATGAACGTTGGCGGCATGGATTAGGCATGCAAGTCGCGCGAGAATCAAGGAAGCTTGCTTCCGAGAGGACAGCGGCGAAAGGGAGAGTAACAGGTAGTTTATCTGCCCTCGGGTTCGGGATAGCGTCGGGAAACTGGCGGTAATACCGAATAACATCTACGGATCAAAGTTCCGGCGCCCGGGGATGAGACTGCTTACTATTAGCTTGTTGGTGGGGTAATGGCCTACCAAGGCTACGATGGTTAGCGGGCGTGAGAGCGTGGCCCGTCTCACTGGGACTGAGATACTGCCCAGACACCTACGGGTGGCTGCAGTCGAGAATCTTCGGCAATGGGCGCAAGCCTGACCGAGCGATGCCGCGTGCGGGATTAAGGCCTTCGGGTTGTAAACCGCTGTCAGAGGGGAAGAAATTTTGACTGATCCTCAGAGGAAGGACGGGCTAAGTTCGTGCCAGCAGCCGCGGTAAGACGAACCGTCCGAACGTTATTCGGAATTACTGGGCTTAAAGGGTGCGTAGGCGGCTCTACAAGTCAGGTGTGAAATCCCACGGCTCAACCGTGGAACTGCGCCTGAAACTGTAGAGCTTGAGGGAGATAGGGGTGAGCGGAACTGATGGTGGAGCGGTGAAATGCGTTGATATCATCAGGAACACCGGCGGCGAAGGCGGCTCACTGGGTCTCTACTGACGCTGAGGCACGAAAGCTAGGGGAGCGAACGGGATTAGATACCCCGGTAGTCCTAGCTGTAAACGATGAGCACTGGATCGAGGGGACTCCCACATCTTCTCGGTCGTAGCGAAAGTGTTAAGTGCTCCGCCTGGGGAGTATGGTCGCAAGGCTGAAACTCAAAGAAATTGACGGGGGCTCACACAAGCGGTGGAGGATGTGGCTTAATTCGAGGCTACGCGAAGAACCTTATCCTAGTCTTGACATGCTTAAGAATCTTCCTGAAAGGGAAGAGTGCTCTTCGGAGAGCTTTTGCACAGGTGCTGCATGGCTGTCGTCAGCTCGTGTCGTGAGATGTCGGGTTAAGTCCCTTAACGAGCGAAACCCCTATCTCTAGTTGCCAGCGAGTAATGTCGGGGACTCTAGAGAGACTGCCGGTGTGAAACCGGAGGAAGGCGGGGATGACGTCAAGTCCTCATGGCCTTTATGACTAGGGCTGCACACGTCCTACAATGGTGCGAACAAAGGGACGCGAACTCGCGAGAGTAAGCAAATCCCAGAAAACGCGCCTCAGTTCGGATTGCAGGCTGCAACTCGCCTGCATGAAGCCGGAATCGCTAGTAATCGCGGGTCAGCATACCGCGGTGAATATGTTCCTGAGCCTTGTACACACCGCCCGTCAAGCCACGAAAGTGGGGTGCACGCGAAGTCGCTAAGCTAACTCGCAAGAGAGGCAGGCGCCGAACGTGAACTCCGCGATTGGGACTAAGTCGTAACAAGGTAGCCGTAGGGGAACCTGCGGCTGGATCACCTCCTTTCTAAGGAAAACTGGTGAACGACATGGAAGACTCACACTTCCTTCTAGATGCGAGTAATCGCGACTAGACGTATCACCTTGGGACAGTCTCACTCAACTCAGCTTGGTCACAACCATTTTTATACGAAACGGACGATAGAGAAATCTATCGTCCGTTTTTTGCATGCGCTGATCATGATGCAACAACATATCGCTCCATCGCTCGATTTCTACGCTCCTAGCGAGCGCCGGGGTGGTTTGTTGGTTTTCGCGCTTCTTTTTGGGCCCGGCTTCGGGCTCCTCGTTTTCGCCATGGTTCGCGACTATCCACTGGACGAGTCGAATCAGTTTGAATGGGCCGGTTATCTTTTTTCCCTGCTGCCGCTCTCGCTTTTCTTCTTGTTGGCCGCTTGGAGTCGCCGTACCGAGTTCGACCCGGTCTTTCAGGTCGTCTGCGTGCGGGACTATCTGTTTCGATTTTTTCCGGTTCCGGTACAGCAGTTTCGCTTAGCCGAGCTGGAGCACATTCAATGCTCCGCTTCTATTAACAGCAGCTATGCCAATAAAGCGAAGCCCGATCGAAAATTGGGTGTCGTGCTGGTGGCGACCAGCGGAAGCGAAGCGTATTTGGCGCTGCGATTGTGGGATCGGAACTTCGAGGCGTATAAAAAAAACGTCGAGGAATTCGCCGCCGCTGTGGGGCTGCCGCTGGAGGATGTTGAACGCCACGAATAGGTGAACCGTCTGTTCTCCCCGCTTTTGGGCTTCTCGCGGCTGATTCGGCAGGTAAAGTTTCTGAGAAGGAGCCATGGTTGGGTTTTTCCGCCGCGGCCAGCGAGTGTTATTCTGTTTGTAGACGAATTGATCTACTCAGGAGCCAAGTCGATGCAGCGACGTAATTTTCTTCAACTGGCCGGCGCCGCTTTGGGCGGCTGTATGTTGCCGAGCCTGGCTCGTGCCGAGCACACGGCCAAACCGTTTCGTTTCGCCCATTTGACCGACATCCACGTCCAGCCAGAGCTTTCGGCGGGCGAAGGTTTTCGCAAATGCCTGGCGTCGGTTAATTCTCTCGCCGCCAAGCCGGAAGTGATCGTTACTGGCGGCGATATGGTGATGGACGTCTTCGCCCACAATCGCGATCGGGCCGACCAACTTTTCTCGCTGTATGGCGACATTACCAAGGGTGAGACCGACATCGCTTTTCGCCCCTGCATTGGCAATCACGACGTCTTTGGCTGGTCGAATCGCCAGGATGTGAAGCCGGAAGACGCGGCGTATGGCAAAGGATTGGTTTGCGAAAAGTTGGGCCTGGAAAAGACTTACTACGCCTTCGACCAGGGTGGCTGGCGGTTTTACATCCTCGACGATATTCAGATGGCGCCCAACAATCGGTACCAGGCTTATCTTGAAGAAGAGCAACTCGACTGGCTGACCAAAGACCTGGAAGCGAAGCCGGCCGAAACCCCCGCCGTCGTGGTTTCGCACATTCCGTTCTATACAGTCACGACTTTCGATGTCGGCCGCGAAGAAGATCTCGCCTATCGTGTTGGTTATAGCGCAATGTGTCGTGATGCAGGAAAGATTGGCAGTCTGTTCTCGAAGTACAACGTGAAACTTGCCCTCTCCGGACATCACCATTTGCTGGAGCGAATCGAGTACAACGGCGTCACCTACATCTGCGGCGGCGCCGTCTCGGGCGGTTGGTGGCGCGGGCCGCGAAAAGGGGTGCAGGAAGGTTATGGCGTAGTCGATCTGAACCCGGACGGAACGTTCAAATACGAGTATGTCGACTACGGCTGGACCCCGGTTGCCTAGTTTTGCCGCCACCGATTGCTGGACAATAGAAAACCCGGTTCGTCGTGAGAACGAACCGGGTCTCTTTTTTACTCCGGCGCGAACTCTTTGACGGGGGCCCGGCGCCGGAGCAAGTTTCAGTAGATCGAATCGACCCGATAGTGGCAAGAAATGAAAAGATCCCATTGCTCGCGTGACCGCAAAACAATGGGATCTTTTTCAGTGGGCTAGACTGGATTCGAACCAGCACGTCCTTAACGGACACTAGGCCCTCAACCTAGCGCGTCTGCCAATTCCGCCACTAGCCCGGCATTGGCATTACTGTCGCCGTAAGCGACCGTAATGGAACACATTAGTCTAGGAAAACCGTGGTTGCGGTCAAGCGGGGGCAAATTACCGGTCCGGACGGCGTTTGACCACGAAAATCGTCTGATCGCACGCGGTAGGACGGTCGAGCTTGGCCAAGAGTTCACGTCCGGCGGTCAAAATTCGGTCGGCCGGCAATTCCAGGTGCTCGCGGAGTTTTTCCGCAAATTGGGCGATTCCCTCCGGTCCCGCTTCGTCGAACAGATATTCTCGCACCCCGGACGACATCATCGTGATCGCCGAACCCGGTTGGAGCAGGCGTTCGACGTATCGCGGGTCAATGTCGGTGCGGGCGCCCAGCAGGAACGACATTTCCCACAATTCTTCCCAGCCGTCGGGCGTAATCAGTAGCCCGCAGGTTTCGCCCGAGTTGGCGATTTCGATCAGCCCGGTGTCGGGATGGATGACGCCATACGAGAGCGACGCGAAACGATCCCCGGCCGAAGCCGACCAGAAAGTGTGATTTACCCGATTGACCAACGTCCGGGCGTCCGCCGCATAGCGACTGTGCGACTTGACGGCGGTCGCCAGTTGTCCGGCCATCATGGCCGCTTCGAGCTGTCGTCCGTCGACGTCGCCGACCGTGATCGCCAAGGCGCCGTTGTCGAGCATCGACCAGTCGTGGAAGTCGCCGCCGGCCTGTTCGGCTTGTTCGGTCCAGCCAGCCAGGTCCCAACCTTCCAGCAGCGGCTTGATGTGGGGAAGCTGGTGATCTTGTTGGGCGGCGACCGCGTGCAACTGTTGCGTCAGCTGATGCGACTCGGACTTTTCCTGCAGGACGACGTCCAGTTCCAGTTCCGACGCGATTCGCCCGGCGATGATCTCCAGCGTTTGCGTCTCGGCTTCGCTGAAGTCGCGATATTCTTCCGAGAAAATCCAGAGGGTGCCCAGCGGATTGGTACTGGTCGAGATCGGGATGCAGCAGGCCGACGGGTAATTCTCTGGGCAACGCCAATGCGGCAATAACGCGGTGTCTTCCAGTACGACGGCGCTGCCAGCCAACGCTTCCAAGTCGGCGACCGCCGCGGCCAACGGACGCGCTGGTTCCAGGAAGCGATCGGGCGGAAGATTGACGGCGGCCCGCAGTTTCAACTCGCTGGTCGCGTCATCCAGCATGTAGATCGCGGCGGCCGAACCGTGGACATTTTCGATCGCCCCTTTCAACACGCCTTGCAATCGGGTGGCGATGAGATTCTTCGAGTCGACGACTGAAACCGGAATGTTGGTCGCTAGTTCGGCTTCGCGTTGTTCGAGCGCCGATTGCAGTCGCTGCACTTCCGACATCATCGCGGCCAGGGCGTCGGCGATTTTCGCCACTTCGCGAGGCGGGGCGAAATCGGGATCGTCCAAGACCGGCTTCACCAGCAGTCGTCCCGACGTTTTTCCATCGAGGTCGACGACCGAATATCCTTTGCCGGCGGCGCCTTCCTGAAATTCTAGTTGACAGCCGAAAGCTTCGACCAATGCTTCACTAGCGGAAGCGAGTCCTGGAAAGAAGGCCTTCTCGGCGTAGGGCCGCGCCGTTTCTTGTCGGTGAATACGAAGGTAGCTGGGAAAGGGCCGAGCCATAGTTGCGCGCCAATTCTGTCTGCATTTGTCCTTTTCCGCCGAAATCCGTGGCGATTTGAATTCGAGACGCCAATCCATAGCGTCCACTAACCTGCGTCGACTTCCTTCGTCGAACAGTTATGGGAATCGGCGTCACAGCTAGCACGCATTAGCTGCTTTTCCTAATTTCACAGGCCTCGTGGAAAGTCGTACCCATTGGGCCGACTTTTCCTAGGCAGAACCGGAGAAATCGTCACTCTCAGAATTTCGTGATGACCAAACGTGTCCTCGCGCTGGTGGACAAAAAGACAGTTCCAAATTCACCAGGCGGCTAACGAGGGCACGACCATGAAATGGCATTACACCAACGGGCGGCGAATTGATTCGATTTTGGGCAGCGGAGTTCTAAAGCCAAGTGCGGATGGATCGGGGCGGATTCGGCCGGCGGTCTGGTTTTCGACCAATGAGCATTGGGAAGAAACGGCGAATCGTTCGGTTCGTCACATCAACGGATCGTATCTGCGCTGCGATCGTGAGCAGACCGACATGTACTGCGACGGGCTATTTCGATTGGAGGTCGACGTCGCCTGCGATGTTCTGCCGTGGCGTGAATTAGCCGCGATGTGTGGTATTCGGCAGGGCGATCTGCTGAAGATCGAATCGCTGGCTCGGCGACTCGGCAGCGATCCGCAACAGTGGTACGCATCGCTTCGCCCGATCGGCCGCCAAGATTGGACAGCAATTGAGCGTTGGAATGGATTTGCATGGGAGCCGGTCGAAGCGTTCGCATTGGCTCAGGCGGTTACCACGCGATTGGCAGGTTAGCCGTTTTCCTTCAGCGCGGCGATGATGTCGAGGATCGCCTCTTTGCCGTCCGAGAAAAACATCAGCGAGTTGTCCGCGGCGAACAGGGGATTCGGAATCCCGGCGAAACCAGGGCTCAAGCTGCGTTTGATCACAATCACCGTACGGGCTTTGTCGACATCAACAATCGGCATCCCGGCGATCGGGCTATTGGGGTCGGTGTTGGCGACTGGATTGACGACGTCGTTGGCGCCCAGCACGATGGCGACGTCGACTTGCCCCATGGTTGGGTTGATAGCATCCATCTCGCGGAGCTTCTCGTAAGGAATATCGGCTTCGGCTAGCAGCACGTTCATGTGCCCCGGCATGCGACCAGCGACAGGATGAATTGCGTATTCGACATCGATCCCTTTCTCTTCCAGGATGGTCGACATATCACGCACGGCATGCTGTGCCTGGGCGACCGCCAGACCGTAACCTGGCACAACGACGACACGTTGCGCCGCATCGAGGATCATCGCCACGTCGTCAGCCGACGTGGAGCGGACGTTGGCGTAGACTTCGTGGGCCGCCGGACCCGACGCCGCCGCGGCCGACTGCATGCCGCCAAAGATGACGTTCACTAGCGAGCGATTCATCGCTTTGCACATGATCTGCGTCAGGATGAGACCGGAGGCGCCGACTAGCGACCCGGAAATGATCAGCACGTTGTTGTCGATCACAAATCCAGTCGCCGCTGCGGCCAGACCTGAATAAGAGTTAAGCAGAGCGATCACCACCGGCATGTCGGCGCCGCCGATCGGCACAACCAGCGTCACGCCCAGGATCGAGGCGATCACGACGATCAAGATGTAGGGAATCAGGCTCCAGCCTGACCCGGCCATGAAAATCGTGAGTAGCAGCAGGATCGCCACCATCACAATATTGACGACCGCCCCGGACGGAATATCAATCGGCTTTTTGAAGATCTGCAGCTCTTGCAGTTTGCCATAGGCGACCAGCGAACCCCAAAAGGTGACCGCGCCAATCAAGCCTGACAATGCCGCGGCCAGCATCACATCGGGGGCGGTGGACGTGTTGGGACGAAGCAGTTCGGCGCCGGCGACAAACACGGTCGCCGCTCCGCCAAACCCGTTGAACAAGGCGACCAACTGCGGCACGTCGGTCATTTGCACGCGGATTGCTAATACAGCGCCAATGATGCCGCCGACCACCAGCCCGATGATCACGTAGGTGGCGATCATTTTGAGCGCCGCCAGCGTCAACACAATCGCCAACAGCATCGCTCCAGCGCTGATCAGGTTCCCTTTAACCGCGGTGCGCGGATGGGACATGTACTTCAGGCCGAAGATAAAGAGGATCGCCGAAACGACATATGCCAGGTTGATCAGGGCTTCGTACACGGGAAGTTCCTTCGTTGAGGCCGACTCTGGGTGTTATCGCTTCGGTTTGAACATTTCCAACATGCGGTGCGTCACCAGGTAGCCGCCGACCACATTGACTGTCGCCAGGATCACCGCGACTAGACCAACGATCGCCGCCAACGGAGCGTCTCCTGCACTGGCTGCGATCAACGCCCCGACGATCGAGATCCCGCTGATCGCGTTCGAGCCAGACATCAGCGGCGTGTGCAGTGTCGGCGGGACCTTGGTGATCAGCTCAAAGCCGATAAAGATCGCCAGGACGAAAATCGTCAGGCTGGCCGCCAGGGCGTCGTACCGGGTGTACTTCTTCTCTAGCGGTTGCGGCTCGCCATCTACGGGCGACGGCGTGTCGTCGGCGGCTAACTCGGCAGGCGTTTCCACCTCGGCCTTGGGAGACGCTTGGGGGGCGGCCTTTTCGGCAGGCGGTTTCTTACTCGCCTCTGCGGCGGCTGGTTTTTCTTCCGCTTTGGGGGCATCGCCATCTTGGGCGAACGCTGGCGAAACGCTTCCCAGCAACAGCAGTAATACGAGCCATCTCATGATGCGTTTCCTTCGGCAGGCGGCGCGGGTTCGTCATCTTCTAGCGGGATCTTCTCGTTCGGTTCTGGCGGGACGATGGGGGGCATGCCAAGCATCTCGCGAATTCGATTGTGGACCACCTCGCCGTCGCGGGCGACCAGCGTTTCGGCGACGATCTCGTCTTCCGGATCAATCGTCAGTTCTTTCTCTCCCTTTTTCACCAGGTTCAACAGGAACTTGGTAACGTTGCCCGAGAACATCTGACTGGCGTGCTGCGGAACTTCGGCGGCAAGATTGGTCGGCCCCAGAATGAGAATGCCGTCCTTCTCAACGCGAACGTCCGCCTCGCTCGGCTCAATATTACCGCCGCGTTCGGCAGCCAGATCGATCAAGACCGAACCGGGACGCATTCCGGCGACCGCCTCGGCGGTGACCAGCAGCGGCGACTTCTTGCCGGGGATGGCGGCGGTCGTGATGATGACGTCGCACTCTTTCACTGTGTCGGCCATAAACTGGCGTTGTTTCGTATAGAACTCTTCGCCCAAGTCTTTGGCGTAGCCTCCTTTGTCTTGGGCGCCGCTCGACTCAAGCTCGAAGTCGACCGCTTTGGCGCCAAGACTTTCGACTTGTTCTTGGGCTTCCTTCCGTACGTCATAGCCAAGGACTACCGCTCCGAGCCGCTTGGCAGTAGCGATCGCTTGTAGGCCTGCTACGCCAGCGCCGATCACAAACACCTTGGCGGGGGAAAGGGTGCCGGCGGCGGTCATCAGTAGCGGAAAAATCTTGTGCAGCTCGGTCGCGGCAATTAAGACCGCCCGATAGCCGGCGATGGTCGCCTGGGAGGAGAGGATATCCATGCTCTGGGCCCGAGTGATCCGGGGGATTAACTCCAGGGCGAACTGGATCGCCCCCTTTGAGGCCATCTCCTGGATCGCGGCGGGATTGCCAAGAGGATCGCAGCCCCCAATAACGATCTGGCCCGACTTGACCAGCTCGAGGTCGACTCTTCCCTCTTCTGGGTTGGATCCTAGGGAGCGGACCTGGCAGACGATGTCGGCTTGGGTGAAGGCGTCGGCCCGGGAAGCGACAATTTGGGCGCCAGCAGCCTCGTAATCGGCGTCGGGAAAACCGGCGGCGACTCCGGCCCCGGTCTCAACCAGGATCTGGGCGTCCAGTTTCCGCAGCGGGCCCAGGGAGGCCGGGATCAGGGCGACACGCTTTTCGCCCGGGAAATTTTCACGCACGACGGCAATAATCATGATGTTTCCCTAGGTCGTGGGGCGCGGCGCCAAGGGATTTCGGAAGCGGGCGAGCAATGAATACCGCGCAGCACAACTTCAATGGTGGGAAATTCTTACACAGCGGGGGGCGTCTGTGAACCCTTTTTCCTGGAGCGACAGGTCGCCGGTTGCGGGTTTTCTCCCTTTCTTAATTTCAGGTCCGTCGCCACTTGCAGACTAGGCGGTAGGCCGGTAATATACGTGTTTCCCCTGACCAAGCTGGGGCCAGATAGTGCGTTTGCCGGCGGGCTCTACCGCATGCAAGCTGTCGCTGGCGGGGAAATCCAGCGACCGGGTCGATACTCTACGAGCCGTGTTGGACTGTTGAGTCAGGATATACTCGAGCCAAGATAAGACTGAGAGCCAGGATTACTATGTCGACATCTACTTTCGTGGCGAAGCCCGGTCAAATCGAACAGCAATGGTGGCTGGTCGACGCGGAAGATCAGGTCGTCGGTCGTTTGGCGAGCGATTTGGCCGTGATCCTGATGGGGAAACACCGCCCCACCTACACTCCCCACGTTGACACCGGCGATTACATCGTCGTCGTGAATGCCGAAAAGGTGAAGTTCACGGGCAACAAGTGGGACAAGAAAGAATACAACTGGTACACCGGTTATCCTGGCCTGCGGACCGAAACGGCCGGCAAGCGTCTGGAACGCCATCCCGATTGGATCCTGCGTGAGGCGGTCCGTCGCATGCTGCCGAAGAACAAGCTGGCGGTCAAAATGCTCGACAAGCTGAAGGTCTTCGTCGGTCCCGAGCACACCCACCAGGCTCAGCAGCCCGAGCCGCTGACCGGCTTGGCTCAAGTCAAACAAAAGAAACGCAAGTAAGCGATCCAGCAATACAGAAGAGTCTAAGGGATAACTAATGTCGACCGACGAAACGAATGTCGAAACCCCGGACGCGGAAGCGCCGGCTACCGAAGCTCCTGCTACCGAAACTGCCACGACGGAAGCCGCGGCTGTCGAAACTCCCGTAGAAGCCGCTCCGGCTCCGGTGAAGAAGTCGAAGCCGGTTGACGGGGTCATTCTGGGCACCGGTCGTCGTAAGACGAGCGTCGCTCGCGTCCGCATCAAGAGCGGCACTGGCCGGATCATGATCAACGGTCGCTCGCTGGAAGACTTCTTCCCGAACGTCCAAGATCAATCCGCCTTCATGGGGCCGCTGGTCGACACCGAATATGCCGACAAGGTGGACGTTCGCGTCCTGGTCAGCGGCGGTGGAACCTCGGGTCAGGCTGGCGCCTGCCGCATGGGTTTGGGTCGCGCCTTGGCCGCGATGGACGAAGCCGCCTTCCCGGCGTTGCGTGAAAACGGTCACTTGACCCGCGATTCCCGCATGAAGGAACGCAAGAAGTACGGTCTGCGTGGCGCCCGCCGAGGAACGCAGTTCTCGAAGCGTTAATCGCTCGAACGGTACTGCCGAAATTCAGAAAGCTCGTCCCATCTGGAGCGAGCTTTTTTCATGCGTCTGGGCGACGGAAACTGCCCGGGTTGGTCGCGATAGGTCTCCCTGCCGGGGCGGCGCAGCCGCAAGAGGCATCAGGCCGAGGTATGCATGATAACGGTGGCCTCGTAGCCGCCGCGGAGTGGGTTTCGCCCGTTCCACCTTGGCCTGCGGATTGATGCTTCCTGCCGACTTCGTCTGCCCAGAAAGCGGAGCTTTCTGGGCTAACCGGTGGGTGGATGATTGATTACGCCAGGATTTTGGTAATCGGCTTCCCTTCGCTGATCGCCATCGGGCGGCCGATCGACGTGTCGTACATGTGATGGAAGTTGATCCCCAGCGACTGGTAGATCGTTGCGTGGATGTCGGCGATGCCGACCGACTCGGGATGGTCGGGCGTCACCTTTTCGCCCGAGGGATCGGTCTCGCCCAACAGCGAACCGCCCCGGATGCCGCCGCCCGCTAAAGCGACGCTGAATCCATGCGGCCAGTGGTCACGACCGCCGGCGGGGTTGATCTTCGGCGTGCGGCCGAACTCGCCGCCACACAGGACGACGGTACTCTTCAGCAGATCGCGCTCTTCCAGAAGGCGAAGCAGAGCCGCGTAAGCCGGGTCGAGGATCTCGATCCGACCGCTTTGCAGTTGATGGTTGTTGGCGTGCGAGTCCCAGCCGCTGAGCGTGACCTCAACGCAGCGAACGCCGGTCTCAATCAGTTGCACGGCACATAGGCAGCCGCGGCCGAACGGCGTGTCGCCAAAGTCGTCGCGGAGCGATTGCGGCGCCTCTTCGATGTTGAACGCCTTGATCTGCTCAGAGTCCATCATCGTGATCGCTTTGTCGATCGTCGCCAGATGAAGCGTCCGGTTCTTTTCGAGATCCGCTCGGCGGCTGCGGGTAAAGGTGCGCTCGAGAATATCGAGATCCTTCCGCCGCTGGGCGAAGCGTTCATCCGTCACCCGCCGCGGTAGATCTGGCAAATCGCCGAGCGGATCGTACATCTTGAAGGCGTCGTATTTGTTCCCCAGGAACCCGCCATGCGCCGGCCATTGATCGGGAAAGATCGAAACGTGCCGCGGGATCTCGACCCCGGCGCGGCCAAGCTCGTGGCACATCACGGCGCCGATCGTCGGATGGATTAACGTTGGATCGGGGCGATAGCCGGTCTTCATGTTGTAGGTCGCCCGTTCGTGATCCCCTTCTTTGCTGGTGACGCCGCGGAGTAGGGCCACGCGGTCCATTACTTCGGCGGTCGCCGGCATCAAATCCGAGATTTCAACGCCGGAAGAACGGGTTGAAATTCGCTTCGCATCGCCACCGATCATCGTACCGGGATGGGGATCGAACGTCTCTAATTGGCTGGGCGCTCCTTGCATCCACAGCACGATCACCGACTTGGCCGGGGCGCCGGTCTTGTCCGTTTCGGCAGCGGCCGCCAACTGCGCGGCGAGCGGGGTTAGCCAAGGCAATCCGCCGGCAGCTTTCAGCAACGTTCGCCGTGAAAAATGATCGGCGCCGCCGCAGCCTGGGTTGTGAGAGCGATTCATCTGCATGGGAAATCCCTCAGCCTCTAGTGGTTCCAGGCGAATTCGGACGAGTTCAGCAGCACCCAAACCAAGTCTTCCACCTGATGGCGGCGAGCCAGCGTCGAATCTTCCATTCGCTGGACGAAGTACTCCGACTCCTCCGACGTCGGCCGTCGAGTCAGCGTC
This sequence comes from Blastopirellula retiformator, assembly GCF_007859755.1. Taxonomy (NCBI): domain Bacteria; kingdom Pseudomonadati; phylum Planctomycetota; class Planctomycetia; order Pirellulales; family Pirellulaceae; genus Blastopirellula; species Blastopirellula retiformator. The sequence continues at coordinate 204,205 of NZ_SJPF01000005.1, forward strand.
GTCAGGTAGGCGATCTCGATGCGGGTTTCGTTGTTCGGCGAGAGTTGGGCGATTCGCGTCGCCGAATTGCGAATCAGGTCATTTTTGGTTCGCTGTTTGACCAGGTTGCCGTTCATCATCAACAGTCGCTGCGGAATCGTTCCCCCTTGCTCGGCGAACTCATCCTCTCCAGCGTCGCCGTAACGCTTGAGGAACTCATTGTGCTCGCCGTAGTTGATCAACTGCGTCAGGATGTGGCTCTCGGCGTCCAGCGTCTTTAACGCCGCCGTTTGCTGGATGGCGCCGATCACTTGCTCAGGGCGGAGCCGAGTGACTGGATAGGCGGCCCAAGTCTCTTCGTGTTCAGCCGTGACTGCAAAATCGGCTTGGCTGTCGCGCTGGAATGCCTTGGTGGCGGCAATCACCCGGACCAATCGCTGCAGATCGAAGCCGTTCGCGATAAAGTCGTCGGCCAGCGGTTCGAGGCCGGCCGGGTATTCCCCAGTTTCAAACGAGCCTTCCAGCGGAATGCTGTCGACCGGTTCGACGAGCGGCTTGCCGGTGGTGATCGCCCAGATGCGATTGACGATCGCCCGGGCGAAGGGGCGGTTCTCGGGATGAGTGACCCAGTTGGCGAGTCGCTCGCGCTCGGTAGCGGCGTCGCTTAGCAAGTGCTGGTTGAAGGGAACTTGCGACGGGACGGTCGTCGTCTCGTCGGCGTAGAGGTATTGGTGTTCGTACAGCACCTTGTCGTTGTCGCGGATGCCGACGAATGAGTTTTCCGCCTCGCGAAAGAAGGAAGCCAACTCGTGGAAGTCTTGCTGTTTCAGGTCGCCGCCGAGGTTGTCGTCGTGGCACTGCACGCAATCGATCCGGGTTGCCAAAAAGGCGCGGGTGACGCGGCCCGCCAGCTTCACCGGATCGGGGCGTTTGGTCCCGTCCTGGTCGATCGTGGCGGTGACGAAGTTGACTGCTGGCGTATCGGTCCACAGTCCGTTCTCGGCAATCAGGTCGCGGGTTAGCTGATCGTAGGGGCGATTCTCCATCAGCTGGTCGCTGAGCCAGGTCAGGAAGCGGCGCCCGCGATAAACCAGAAACGGGCCATTCTCGACGCCGACGTAAGCCCGACGGAGGCGTTCAGCGACGAAATCGCCATATCGCCGATCGGCAAACGTCTTTGACAGCCACCACGACAGGCGTTCCTCTTCTGGCCGCGACTCAAAGACGCGGATCTCTTCCAGCGAGGGGACCGTGCCGGTCAGGCCGAGCGAAATCCGGCGAATCAGCGTCAGATCATCCGCGGTAGGCGCCGGCTGAAGTCCCGCGTCCGCCCAGGTTTGCTCAAACTGCAGGTCGACCCGATCGGCGACCGCCTGAATGTCGTTCCGCTCGACCGGACCGAGTGGATGGGCGATCTCGGCCACCTGAGGCGGACGCTGCGGAATGACCAACCCGCCGACCACGGCCGAAACCATGACGCCGCAGATTCCGATGAAGAACAGATTTCTTAGCCAGGCCACGGTTCAATTCCTCCCACATTCCCGTTGTACTAAGTACCTTTGTAAAGGGAAAATGGTTTCGCGGCCAAAAAACTACGCGGTAAGAAACCAGCGGCCGCTTTTTCGGGTAGTTCCACCAGAGGGACGCGCATTTCCCACGGGCCTGCTTTTCGCCAACTTTGACCGAGCCCAGCAATCCATGGCGACAATCTCCGAATCTATCGAAGCCGTTAGTCACGACGACGATCTGGTAGAGAGCCTACCGGCGGTCGTCCGAGGTGCGGTGGCCGCAGCCCCCCCAATTCGCGGTTGGTTTCGCTTTGCCTTCGAGTCGGTCTACGGCGGCGTTGAGTGGCTGTTCGGGCTGGTCTCGATCGTTGTGCTGCTGGCGATCTTGGCGACGATCCCGATCGCCAACATGCTGAGCCTGGGGTATCTGCTGGAGGTGAGCGGGCGCATTGCCCGGACCGGCAAGTTCAGCGAAGGCTTCATTGGGATCCGCAAAGCGGCTCGGCTTGGCTCGATCGCGTTGGGAACGTGGTTGCTGTTTTGGCCGCTCCGCTTTCTGGCCGATCTCCGCGACAGCGCTAATTTGATCGAGCCTGGCGGGCCTGTTCCGCAGCGGATGACTGTCGTGCTGGTCGCGCTAACGCTGGCGATCAGCTTCCATATTGCGTGGGCTTGGTTTCGCGGCGGCAAGTTTCGGCACTTTCTGTGGCCGGCGCCGCTGCGACTTTACCGCCGCGTTCGCGCGGGCGGAATGTTCGGCGAAGCTCGGGACAACTGCTTGGCGTTTCTCAGTTCGCTGCGGCTGGGTTACTACTTTTCGCTCGGCGTGCGTGGTTTCTTCACGACGCTCCTCTGGCTGATCCTGCCGGTCAGCTGGATGATCGCCGCTCGGGGAATCCAAAACCCACCGGCTGCGTTTCTAGTCAGCTTGCCAGGGATGTTGGCGTTCTGCTTTGTGTTACTCTATTTGCCATTCATGCAGGCGCATTTTGCCGCCGAGAACCGCTGGCGGGCGATGTTCGAGTGGCGCGAGGTGCGTAAACAGTTCAAGAACGCGCCGCTTGCCTTTTGGTCGGCGCTGTTGATCACATTGCTATTCGCGTTGCCGCTGTATCTGCTAAAGATCGAACTGATCGACCGGGAGATCGCCTGGTTACCGAGCCTGTTTTTTGTGGCGTTGATGTTGCCGGCACGCTTGCTGAGCGGCTGGGCGCTGGGTAGAGCCCGGCGTCGGGGGACGCCGCGCAATTTCTTCTTCCGGTGGGTTGCCCGGCTGGGGGAGATTCCGGTTGTCGCGCTCTATGTCTTTTTCATGTACCTGGCGCTGTACGTCTCTTGGAGCGGCGCCTACAGTTTGCTAGAGCAGCACGCGTTTCTGGTACCGGCGCCCTTTGTCGGCGGCTAGTAGAGGTAGAATTCGCCCCCTTTTTGCTAGCGGCGGCGGTCGCTGCTACCCCAATTCGCCTGGGCGAGTTAGGATGAAACCTGACGTTCGTTCTCGTCGTTTTATTCGTCCCTGGGACCCGCTATGCCGCGACGCAATCTGACGATCATTTTTATCGCCGCGTTTCTTTCGTTGATATGTTACGGCGCCGCTAGCCGCAATCGCTTCATGCGGCTGTTTGGCGAATCGCTCGACATTATCTCGTACCAGTACGTGCGCCCCATCGACGACGAAACGTTGTTCAACTCGGCGATGGACGGCATGACGATGGAGTTGGATCAAAACTCCACCTACATACCGCCGACCGACTTTACCGACTTCCGCGAGGAGCTGGATCAGGAGTTCGGCGGCATCGGCATTCACGTTATGTATGACGAGGAAAAGAACCAGATGCTGGTGGTGACGCCGGTCAGCGGCACGCCTGCTTACCAAGCTGGCGTCCAGGCAGGCGACGTGATCCTGGCGATCGACGACGTGAAAGTCGACGACGTCGGTTTTGAGAAATCGGTGAAGCGGCTACGCGGCGTGGTTGGTACCGATGTGACTTTACAGGTTCGCCACATCGGCCAGACCGAGCCGGTCGACATCGTCGTCGAGCGAGCGCAGATTCAAGTCGCCTCGGTGTTGGGCGACACGCACGATGAAGAAGGGGATTGGAACTTCTTTCTGGAAGAGGATCCGCGAATTGGCTACATCCGGATCGACTCGTTCGGCGATTTGACCGCGGACGAGTTTTTGATCGCTTGGGAGAGCATCGATGGTAAGGTCGACGGCCTGATCGTCGATTTGCGGAACAACCCCGGCGGCTATCTGACCGCCGCCGAAGAAATCTGCGACATGTTCCTGGACAAGGGAGTGATCGTCTCGACCCGCGGGCGAAATGGACGGATTGAAGACATCGCTGAAGCTTCCTCGGCCGGTACGATTATTCCGAAGGATCTGCCGGTGGCGGTGTTGCTGAATCAATATAGCGCCAGCGCCAGCGAAATCGTCGCCGCCTGTCTACAAGACCATGATCGGGCGGTGATCATTGGCCAACGTTCGTGGGGCAAAGGGACGGTGCAAAGCATCTTCCCGCTCGATCGTCAGCAGCGAGCGCTAAAGATCACGACCGCCACCTATTGGCGCCCCAGCGAACAGAACATTCATCGCTTCCCCGATTTTACCGATGAAGACTCGTGGGGCGTCTCGCCGAACGAAGGGTACGCGGTTCCACTGGCCGACGAAGAACTGAAAAACATGCTCCGCTCACGCAGCTTCCGCGACGTCGATCGTTCGAACATCGCCGATCAGGCGGCTATTGACGCGCGGGAAAAATCGGACGAAGAAATCGAGTTGGAGGATTTCGTCGACCCGCAGTTGCAGAAGGCGGTGGAGTATATTCAATCACGTCTGAAAGACTCGGTCGCGCTGCGCTAGGAAGCGGCGTGACCTCGTTGTCGACGGCGCATCGCGGATAGAGGGTATATCTTTTCAGCGATTTACAAACGCGTTTGTAAATTCTCTCAAAGACTTTTCCGCCAGTTCGCGTCTTGCCGGCAAGGCGATCTTTTCCGTAGGACTCTTCTCACCCGAGAGAATTCGGCTCTTTTTTAAAGTCTTCGCGATTTTCGCTCAAGTTGGCGAAAACGGCGCCGCGGTTGCTTAGATGGAAAGGCATCGAGAGCACACGATGGCCTTCTAGCGGAGCACCCCCTATGGTAATGAATATCGACGCGTGGGACCTGGTTGGGAACCGAACGACCTCTCCCAATCGGGCGTTCATTTCGTCCAGCTACGTCTCGCATCTCCTGAAGACGCTCCATGAGATTGAGCGTTGTGGAGAGCTGGTCGCCGAAGAATCGGACGAAGCGGACATGCCGCTGGAAACGACGACGCCCAATTTTGCGCCGCCGGTTCGCTTCGATCGTTGGTTGACCAATCCCAAAGGGGACGAAGACATTTAAGCTTCGTCCGAGACTTAGGGACTAACAGTCCGTTGATTTTCTCAACGGGCTGCTGGATCGCAGGGATGCGATCCCAAAATAGCGACGGAAGTCGTTATTTTGCGAGCCGCGAAGAGCTATGCTCTGAGCCTGGCGAGGTTGGAAAATGCCACGAGGGCATTTTTCAACAGGCGGCTAAGCCATCGCCAGCGTGCCGATCTCACGCAGCTTGCTTTCGATCTGCTCGCTGGTGAACGGCTTGGTCACGTACGACTCGCAGCCGAGCATGAACGCTTGGACGCAACTGCGACTGTCGCGCGACGCCGTGATCATCACCACTTTCGTACCGTCGCTACCGGCCAGGCCCATCTCATCCTCGGCCGAGCGAAGCGCCCGCAGCAGATCTTTGCCGCCGCTGCCCGGCATGATCATATCGACGAACGCCACATCGTAGCGCTTGTGATCGTCGTTGGCGCCCAAGATCATTCGCAGACCCGTATCGGCGTCGGCCGCTTCGTCGCACTCGCCGAACGGAGTCAACATCTCAGCCAGGATCGCTCGCGTGATGCGATCATCGTCGATCACCAGAAATCGCATCGGGCGAACCGGGGTACCAGCAAAAGATTCGTTGTTGGCGGTGGTCATGAGAGTGGTTCCAGAATGAGCGTGCGCAAAAATCGGCCAAAACAATCGTCGCAAGAGGTCATACTCGGCGACAGGGCGATACGCATTCGATCGTTCGGATCATGCAATACTCTCGTCTGTTCTGGTGCGAATCGGCAGAACGCCAACCGAAGCTGACGCATCGAAACTATAGGACAAGAAGCCCCTAGGGGCCCGAAGTTTTGTCGTGCGAGAGTAGTTTCCGCAAATGAATCTCGACCGATTCGGCCAGTTTGTCCGGATTGTAGCCCCCCTCCAGCAAAGAGACCAGTTTTCCGCCGGAATAGGCGGCCGCTGCGTCGAGTACGATTTGCGACAATTCTCCGAAATCTTCCGATTCTAGGCCGAGATTGCCGACCGGATCAGCTGCATGCGCATCGAACCCAGCGCTCAGCAGAATTAGTTGCGGTTGTACCTTCGCCGTGAATTCTTCCAGCGCTTGGGCGAATTTCGTGATAAAGTCGCGCCGCTCGATACCAAATTTCAGCGGCAAATTGCGGGTATAGCCAAGTCCGACGCCTTGGCCGATCTCCATCGAGTCGCCGGTGCCGGGATAAAACGGGAACCGATGACTGGAGAGAAAACCGACCCGCTCACTCTCCCAGAAGGCGTCCTGGGTCCCGTTTCCGTGGTGCACGTCCCAGTCGATGATCAGTACGCGATCGACGTCCAGGTTCGTCAAAGCGTATTGGGCGGCAATCGCCGCGTTGTTAAACAGGCAGAAGCCCATCGGCATCGTCGGGGTCGCATGGTGTCCCGGCGGACGGACCAGGGCGAGGGCGTTTTTCGCTTCGCCGGCTAAAACGCGGCGAGTTGCTTCAATCGCGGCGCCGACCGCCCGCGTGGCGACATGGTACGAATCGTGAGAAACCGCCGTGTCGACCTCAATACGGCCCCCTCCCTTTAGGGAGAACCCTTCGACCGAAGTCCGCATCGCCGCGGTATGCACCAGCTGGATTTCGGCCGAAGTCGCATGACCCCACTCGGGACGCCGGCATTGGTCGATCAGGCCTGATTTTTCGAGTCGCTCGGTCACCGCGACCAGCCGCTGAGCCGATTCGGGGTGGTGTCCGGTTTCGTGCTCGAGGAACTCGTGATCACTGTAGAGTAGGGTCATGCGAATCGTAGGGGGTGAGCAAAAGGCGTACCGCTTGCATTTAAATTGACAGACTCCCCATTCCGCAAGTAGTCTGAATAGAAGCCGGACCTTTTCCGTACTAAACTGCGGCGGGCAAATCGGTTAGGTTAAGCCTAATCTGGCTAGACCTCCTCCTCTTACTTTTCTGGCATTCGCCGACGTATTCGGATCAGGGTGGAAATCATGAAATTGCACGGATTGGCTATCGCTTTTGCGTTCTCTCTCGTCCTATGTGGCAGCGTTGACGCACAGCAATACAAAGTCATCCCCATGAACGTTCCGGAACTAAACCCGGACGAACCCAAAATGCGGGCCGGGGTGACCACCGCGCGGATTGAGGTGCAAGAGTATACCCGCCGCAAGCCGTTGGATGACGCCGGTAAGCAATTGTTGACTCGTTACTTCATGGGGGCGTACTTTCCCAGTTGGACCGTGCCGGCCAATTGGACGACTGTTGATCAGAAACGCAGCGACTTCATGCGTAACTACAACGGTTCGCTCGATACCCAGATGAGCACGCGGAAGGAACTGAACCGCCTGACGTTGCAAGCGATGTCGGAAATGATCAAGCCCGACTACCATCCGGTGGTCCGTTACAACGCGATGATGTTGATCGGCGACCTGAACGCTCAGGAATATAGCCTGGGAGACAACCTTCCGGTTTGTCCCTACCACGCGTCGCTCGACGTGATGTTGAAGACGCTGGAAGACCCGAAGGCGGACGACGTGGTGAAGGTTGGCGCCATGCTGGGCGTGTTGCGACATGCCCGCTTCGCGCAGAGCGTGCCGAAGCCGGCAGGCGAAGCGGTTACGATCGCCGACATCCAGCGCATGACCAAAGCGGTCGAGCAAGTCATTACCAGCAAACCGACCGAAGGACGTTCGCCCGACGCCCACCAATGGGTGCAGCGCCGTGCGATGGACCTGGTGCAGGCGTTCTCTGGCGGCTACAGCAGCTTGCTTTCTCAGGGAGGCAACCAGAGCGCCAGCGGGGAGATTCGCCAGTCGCTCGAAGCGATCGCCAAATCGCTCGGTGAGACGGTCGAAGATGAAAATGCTGACAAGTCGTTGCGAATTGACGCTGCGTTGACGCTGGCTGCGATGCCGACCGACGATGGCGTGAAGAAGAGCTTCGACCCGAACGTGCAAATCGGCCTGGTCGCCAAGTTGGCCGCCAAAGCGGTTGACGACGACGTCACCTGGTTCAACGACAAAATCAAAGAGATGAAGATGGGCGGATCGTATGGCGGTCCTGGCGGCGACATGATGTACCGTCCAGCTCCAGCGATGGAATATGGCGGTTATGGTGCGGAAGAGATGATGAGCCCCGACGGCAGACCATCGAAGCCGAAGAAATTCGTCAACACCAACCCGCCACTGCATAGCCTACAGTTGACCTTCCGCCGACGCGTCAAATCGGACGTCGACGCACTGAAGGTCAGCCTGGTCGGAAGCGACGGCAAGCTGGAAGACCCGCGCAGCCTGACGAGCGGCTTGATCCGCTTCGTGCCGTCGGCCGAAGAGCAAGCGGCGATCATCGACCTCGCCAATGCGATGGACGAAGTGGTCAAAGCGGCCGACGCCGAGACGGATGACAATAGGATGGGTAACGCTGGCCCCGGCGGCTTCCAAACTTCGACCGGTGCGATGGACCCCTATCTCCCGTACGAAGAACTGGCCAAGAACGTTAAAGACAAACAGGCCAAGGTCGAACGGCTAGCCAACAAGTTGGCGGCTGGCGCTGGCGTCGCCGCGACCGATGCCGCCGCCGACGCAGGCGTGCCCAGCGCCGACATGCCGTTTGGCGCCGTTCCTGGTATGGGCCCGATGGGAGCTGCTCCCGCTGGCGGTCCGAAAGGCCCTGCCGCTCCGGCGACTCCGATGGGAGCGAAGCCGTAGCCGGCGATTGCTCTTGCCTACTGGCCGATAGATAGCTATCAACAGCCGCCGAGGTTTCCTCCTACGAGCGGCTGTTTTTATGCTAGCACTGCGCACATTCGCGATTCTCTTGCCGGTAGCCCTGGCGACGACCGGATGCTTCGCGCTGCGCCACACGGCCAAAACGCCGCCGATTGCTCAAGCGGAAGACGACTTCGACGCTCTGCTGGCCGCATCCAAGCAGACTGTTCCAAACAAGAGCGAAGCTGAACCGCCGCCACAGACCGAGATTTCTCGCAAACTAAAAATCGCCAATGCCGAGCGGCGACTAACGGCGACGATTCAATTGCCGTCCAAGTCAGGTCTCCGCGGCAAAGAGGTAGAAACCGACGGCTGGCGGCTAACCGCGACCGACCGGCGATTTCTGAATCCCTTTTTTCGCCAGCCGCATTGGCGACATCGCGAATTAGATTCGGTCCTGGGCGATCCGCAGCGGGACGAAATCTTGCTGGCCGCCGCCGAAGCGGAGATTCCGCAAATCCAGGCGACCGCCGCGATTGGACAGGCGCGGCTGGGCGTTGTCGACGCCGACATCCTGGTCGAGACGGTCGAAAACCGCGAGCTCGCCACGTCGACCCGCTGCGCCGCACTCGAGATGTTGGCCTTGTCTGGTCAGGCTGCCGCAATTGACCAGCTCTACCAGTCGCGCGACGAGTGGATGGCGCCTTTGGAGACGACGCCCGCCGAGCTGATCAACGCCGAGAAGCTGGAGACCGAACTGATGCACGCCCTGGCAATGCGGAAAAATGTTCGGGATGACGACCGTCTGCTCGAAGCGTTGGCGTCCAATTACGACGATGTCCGCGCCGCCGCGCTCGATGCGATGTATCTCGATTGGCACGGCACGTTGCCGCCGGAGGCCCAACTGCTGTTGGAAGACAAGTCCGAGATGGTCGCTTCCGCCGCTCGGCGAACCGCGGCGCCTTTCGATGTGCTTTCCCGCTGCTACGCATCGGCTTCGATGAGCCGCCGACGCGACGCCGTCTATGGAATGGCCCGATTGGGAGATCAGGCCTCACTCGACGCGTTGGGTGGGATCGACGACAACGCGCCGGTGGTCTGTCTGATTGCAGCGATCGACGTCTGGGTGATCCAGGGCGAGTTCGATCGGATCGCCGATTTCGCATTGCACGACGAGCATCGCGTCCGCTGCGCCGTTGCCGAACAATTGGCGCTCGATCGGGATCGGCAGATGCAGGCGATCGCTGCGAAACTGCTGAACGACTCAAGTCCCCAGGTACGTGATAGCGCCCTCGATTCGCTCCAACAATGGCCGCCGCAAGCCGCGACCGAGGTGATGCTCGCGGCGCTACAGACCAGTGAATCTAGCTACGCCAGTAAGGCGATCGCCAAACGACTCGCCACTCTGCTTGGCGAGCCGCTACCGGCAGTCGATGAGACGCCGCAGCAGACTCTCGCCCGGCTTCAGAAAGCGACGCGGTCCAAGTTCGGCGAATCGACCGAAAGTGTCGAGTCCCCCCTGAAGCGAGATATCTCACATCAGGCTGCGCTCGAAATGCTCATGCTCGTCCACCAATACGAACAAGCTGCTGCGCCCGCGGAAGCTTCCGCCATTCGTCGGCAGCTGTTGAATGATCGCGAAACGTTGCTGGAGACGCTCGACTACCTTGCCCCTGAATTGCAGCACGTGCCGCTTCCCCGCCTGCGGTCGACCATTCTGCCAGAGCTGAACGCCGACTTTGCCGACTGGAAACAGGCTCAGGAGCAGAACGATATGCTGCGGGTATCGGCGCTCCGATCGCTGGCTGCAGCAAGTCGCAAGCACAAGCTGAATCAGTACCTGCTGGAACAAATTGCCCTCGCATGTCGCTTGGATGCCGCCGAGGAGGAAATGCACGCCATCCTCGAACTCGTCCAGCAGGACAGTCGCCCAGCGGCGACCCGGATCGTCGGCTTGGCGCTGCACCATCGGGCGGCGACGATTCGCCGTCAGGCTGTCGCCTGGTGCGAGCGGTTTACCAATTACGGCTATGGGGAAATTCTTTCGACCATGGTCAGCGACCAGGATCGTGGCGTTCGTCTGGCATCGGCGATGACGCTGCGGTATTACCCCGGCCCCTCGACCGAGCTGGCGCTGAAGCAGACGCTGGCCGACGACGACGCTGAACTGGCGGTTACCGCGGCTGGATCGCTCGCCTATTTGCATAGTGCGGATGGCGTCGACGCGTTGCACCGCTTCTCGCTCGATCGTGTCGAAAGGACTCGTCGACTCGCCGTTCAGGCGATGGGAACCAGCGGTGAAGAGGCGTTTATCCCGACGTTGATTCGGCTACTAGGCGACTCGAAAAGCGTCCAGCATGCGTCGCTGGAGGCTTTGCCGCTAGTCGTCGGCGAAGATGTCGCCGCCCGAGAAAAAGGGTTCCGCGACGTCAACTCACAAGTCGCCGCCTGGCAGTCGTGGTACGCCGTAACAGTCCGTTGAGAAAATCAACGGACTGCTAACCCAAGAGATGGCTTATTCCGCGGGGATCGCCGCTGCGGTTTCTTTCTGCGGCGCCGCCAGCAACATGCAGCCAAGGGCGTACGTGCCGAAGATCGCTCCACAGAAGACGAGATCACCGGTCAGCGTGTAGCGGAAGAAGGGAAGGGCGGCGACGTAACATTCGACCAGCCCAGCCAGGTTAGGTTCGTACATCGGCAACCCCAAGCCGGCCGCGGTTGCGGTCCAGACGGCGAAGTTGCTCACCAGGAAGAACAGCACTGCGCCGGCAATCGAAGCGCCCCCGACCATTAGGCCAGTCGAAAGTTTGGCCAACCAACTGTTCAACTGCGGCTGAAAGCGGCGGACGGCGATTCCCAGGAAGACCGGCAGCGACAGCCCGGCATACACGGCCAACATCACGGGCCAGGAATAGGCGCCAATGACCAGATCGCTGAAAGTGGTAATCCCGATCGGAACCAGCAGCGCCCAGCGAACGTTAGAGAGCTTGTACCCGGCGAACAGGGCGAGAGCCGCGGTCGGAGCGACGTTCGGATAACCGACCAGCATCCAGCGGAGCGATACCCCAAGGGAGACCAGCAGCAGGACCAACAGCAGTTGTTCAACGGTTTCTTTTTTCATCTTCTGCTCGCATCGACACATGAGTAAGGCCCCATCTTACACGTTTATTCGTATCGCTGAAATCGCCAGAGGATGACGTCGTTGGGCGCGACTTCGACCAGTTCACAGCTTTGTTTCGCCAACTTGTCGTTGATGCGGAGAATCCAATTTCGCCCATTTCCCTCGTTTTTTTGCCTGTCGAGCGAAAAAACGAACCGCGTCGCGCCCGATCCACGACTTTGCAGCGCGAAACCGCGGGGATGCTTGCTGGCCGCGGTGGTGACCGAAAAGGCGTTGGCCTCCTCCTTCCAGGGAATCTGCGTGTACCGTTTTTCGCTGCCGTCGCCGAAATCGAGGACGACCTGGACCGTTTTTTCAGGTTCTGCTGCGAGCGACGCGCCGGAAACCGCGGCTAGCGTCAAGACAAGTCCGAAAAACAGGCAGCGCGAAACCATGCGGCAACATCCTTCTAATTAGGGCGAGTGAGCGACGGGCGATCATTTTAGCCCGAAACGCCGCCGCTCGCGAGACAGTTGGGGCGGGTACACGGCTTGCCTGAAACGCTATAATTCCTTCGATGAATTTACCTTACGTCGCTGCAGTATCGCACCGACGATTTGGATTACTCGCGCAGAAGGACGCCGCTCGATGTTACCGACCGCAACGATTGAGCTTTCGTTTCCCCAGGCCGGTATCGCCCAGCTGATCTTTAACGACCCAACCAAGGGCGCCAATATTCTCAGCCGCTCGGTGCTGGACGAATTGGAGAAGCACCTCGACGAGATCGACGGTTGCGACGACATTTACGGCTTGGTGATCGTCTCGGGCAAGCCAGAGATCTTTATCGCTGGCGCCGATATTCGCGAGTTCGTCGCGTCAGTCGACGCCCCCAAGCAGGAGATCGCCGCGATGAGCCAGCGCGGGCAACAGTTGTTTGCCCGACTGTCTAGCAGCCGCTATCTGAGCGTCGCCGCGATTGACGGCGTCTGCGTCGGTGGTGGCGCCGAATTGGCGGTCTGGTGCGATCGCCGGATTCTCTCGACCGGCCCGAAAACGGAACTCGGCTTCCCCGAAGTCAAACTCGGCATCTTCCCCGGTTGGGGAGGAACGGTTCGTTTACCCCGAATTGTGGGGCTAAGCAACGCAGTCGAAATGATCACCAGCGGCGATTCGGTCGCCGCCGCCGCGGCCGCCAAAATGGGCCTGGCTGATGATGTGACGTCGCCGGATGACCTGGTCGCCGCCGCGATTCGGATGATTGACCAAGAAAAAGAGACGAAGAGCTACCTGCCGGAGCGCGAAGTCCGCAGCGGCGCGATTTCGCTCAGCGAGACGGAGCTTGGCTTCCTGGGAGCGACCGCCTCGGCCTATATCCAAGGCCAAACCAAGGGGCAGTATCCAGCGCCGTTGGCGGCGCTGGAAGTATTGCTCGGCGGCGCGATGATGGATGCGGCTGCTGCGCTGGAAATGGAGGCGACCGGCCTGGCGGGACTGTTCGGCACGCCGGTCAACGCCGCGCTGATGAACGTCTTCTTCCTGACCGATCGCAACAAGAAGGATGTGGGAGTCGAGGACTCGCACGTCGAAAAGACGAAGATCAACTCGGTCAGCGTGATCGGCGCCGGCATCATGGGCGCGGGAATCGCCGCGGCCAACATTCGCCGCGGCGTCTTTACGACGATGGCCGACGCCAACGAAGAGGCGCTCCGCCGTGGCGTCGCCGGCGTGCTCGACGAAGCGTCGTACGATCGCGATGTCGGTAAGAAGACGGTCGCCAAAGCGGTGGAAGGCGCCGCGCTGCTGAACGGTTCGACCAGCGACGCCGAAATCACCTCCGCCAAGCTCGTCATCGAGGCGATCGTCGAGAATCTGGAAGTGAAGCGGAAGATCTACGCCCGGCTAGAACCGCAGCTGGCCGACGATGCGATTCTCGCGTCGAACACGTCGACCCTGCCGATCACCAAGCTGGCGGAAGGGCTGGCCAAACCAGAACGCTTCGTCGGCATTCACTTCTTCAACCCGGTTCGCAAAATGAAACTGGTCGAAGTGATCCGGGGCGAGCAGACCAGCGACGAGACGGTCGCTTCGGCGGTCGCCTACGCCAAGCGGCTCGGTAAGTTCCCGATTGTGGTGAACGACGGTCCTGGCTTCCTGGTGAATCGCCTGCTGTTCCCGTACATGAACGAGTCGCTCGCTCTGCTGCAAGAAGGGGTCTCGATGGAGCGCATCGATAAGTGCGCCAAAAAGTTCGGTATGCCAATCGGACCGATCGCGCTGTACGACATGGTCGGCATCGACACCGCCTTTTACGCCGGCCGCACGATGTATGACGCTTTTCCAGATCGAACGCTCGCCTCGCCGATTTTGCCGGCGCTGGTCAAAGCGGGCCGCCTGGGGAATAAGACGGGACAAGGCTTCTACAACTACGAGAATCGCCGCGGAAAAGCGGAGCCCGATCCGGCGGTGGCCAAGTACATCGATCCCTACATTCGCGGCACGCCTCGCGACGAGACCGACGCTCAACTGACCGACCGCCTGTTCTTGCCGATGTTGCTCGAGGCGACGCGTGCGATCGAAGCGAAGATCGTTCGCGACGTTCGCGACATCGACCTTGGCTTGATCTTCGGACTGGGCTTCCCGCCGTTTAAAGGTGGCCTGATGTTCTGGGCCGACACAATTGGCGCGGCGAAGTTGGTCGAGCGACTCAAGCCTTGGGCCGACCTCGGCAGTCGCTACCAGCCGACCGAACTGTTGTTGGAGTTGGCCAAGAGCGGCAAGAAATTTTACGAACTGTAATCACGATCGATTTCCGCCGTGATCGGCGGTACCCATAGCAAAGGAAGACGGCGATGACGCAAGCCGTAGTGATTGATGGAGTTCGCACGGCGATCGGCCGAGCGCATCCCGAAAAGGGCGTGTATCGCGACGTCCGCAGCGATGACCTGGCGGTCGCTTGCGTGCGGGCGCTGTTGTCGCGGACCGGCGTTGATCCGCAGGAAATCGAGGACGTCATCTTTGGCTGCACGCAGCAGACGCTCGAGCAAGGCTTGAACGTCGGCCGCCTGATTGGCCTGATGGGCGGCGTCGCTCACACTGCCGGCGGCGCGACGATGAACCGCTTGTGCGGCAGTAGTCTGCAGGCTCTTAACCAGGCTGCCCATAGCATCTTGGCCGGGGGCGAAGACGTCCATATCGTCGGCGGGCTCGAGCACATGCAGCACATCCCGATGGATCATGGGCTCGACCTCAATTCGAAGCTGTTTCAGCAAACGTCCAAAGCGGCGCTGATGATGGGGATCACGGCCGAGTTCCTCGCCCAGACGCAAGAGATTTCCCGTGGCGATCAAGACGAGTTCGCCCTGGCCAGCCATAAGAAAGCGACTGCCGCTTTCGCCGCCGGCGAGTTCGAGAAAGAGATCGTTCCGATCTACGGCCGCAACGAGGCCGGAGAGCGAACGCTGATCACGATGGATCAGTGCGTCCGCACCGACGCGTCCATTGAGGCCCTTGCGATGCTGCAGCCAGCCTTCATGCCGGGCGCCGGAACGGTGACCGCCGGCAATAGTTCGCCGCTCAACGACGGCGCTGCGGCGCTGCTGATGATGTCCGACAGCAAGGCGAAAGAGCTGGGTTTGAAGCCGTTAGTCCGCGTGGTGGCGACTGCCGTCGCTGGCGTTGATCCCAGCGTGATGGGAACTGGCCCGATTCCGGCGACGAAAAAGGTGCTGAAGCGGGCCGGGCTGAAGCTAGAAGATATCGACTTGATCGAACTGAACGAGGCGTTTGCCGCTCAGTCACTCTCCTGTATCCGTGGATTGAAGCTCGATGTCGAAAACGTGAACGTCCGTGGCGGGGCGATCGCCATCGGGCATCCGCTTGGCTGCAGCGGGGCGCGAATCGCGACGACGTTGATTCATACGATGGTCGATCGGAGCGCCAAGTATGGACTCGCGACGATGTGCATCGGCGCTGGGCAAGGGATCGCGACCATCTTTGAACGGATCGACTAAACGATGGCGGCCCCGATTCAAGGCGATTCGATGTTCGAGCTGTTTGTTCGCCGCGTGGCGATCAGCGGCGAGGCGCCAGCGCTCTGGACATACGAAGAGGGCCAATTTCGAAGTTGTACCTGGAACGATTTGGCGGCCGATGTCGCTGCCGTCGCCGCTAGCTTACGGCGGCTTGGCGTTTCGCCGGGGGAGCGAGTCGCAGTCGAATTGCCGAACTGCCACGAGTGGATCGTCGCCGATCTGGCGATTGCCGCGATTGGCGCCGTTAGCGTGCCGCTGCACGTGACCTACAAGAGCGAAGAGCGAATTCGCTTGCTTGAGCACTCGGGCGCGAAGCGTTCGATTCGCGCTCTCGGCGGCGAGCTGTTCGAGCCGGCCTATAACAACGACGACGTCAGCCTGGTCGATTTGATTGGCTGCAGCGAAATCGAATCGTGGGAGTTTCTCACCGTCGACGCAGCGCCGCTCGCCCCGTTTTCTTCGCCAAAACCAGAGGACCTGGCGACGATCGTCTATACCAGCGGAACCACGGGGCATCCGAAAGGCGTAATGCTATCGCACCGCAATCTGGCGTTTGACGCGCTAGCGCTGGTCGAAGCGTTTGACGACTCTTCCGAAGATCGTCGGCTGACGTTTCTGCCGTTCAGCCATTTGTATGCCCGGACCTGCGATCTCTACACGTGGATCATTCTCGGTAACGAACTCGTCTTGGCCCGCTCACGCGAAACGATCCTGGACGATTGTAAGCTGATGCGGCCGACGTTGATCAACGGAGTTCCGTACTTCTATCAGAAGGTGGCTGACGCGGTTCGAGCGGAAGGGAAGATCGACCAGCCGGGAACGCTGCAAAAAATGTTGGGCGGGCGAATTAAAATGTTCGCCTGCGGCGGCGCACCGCTGGCGGACTACGCAGCTGATATTTTTGCCAAGCAAGAGTCGCCGGTACGCAACGGTTATGGCCTGTCAGAGTCGGCGCCGGTCATCTCGGCTTCATCGCGCCGGATCTATCGCCCCCGCAGCGTCGGTCGGGCTTTGCCAGGCGTCGAAGTCCGTATCGCCGACGATGGCGAGGTTTTGACGCGTGGCCCGCACGTGATGCAAGGGTATTACAAGGACGCAGCGGCTACCGCCGAAGTGATCGACGGGGACGGTTGGTTGCACACCGGCGACTTGGGGCATCTGGACGACGATCAGTTTCTATTCATTACGGGGCGGAAGAAAGAATTGATCGTCACGGCGACCGGCAAGAAGGTCGCGCCGGCGCAGATCGAATCGGCGCTCGCCTCGGATCCGCTGATCGCTCAGGCAATCGTCGTCGGTGAGGGTAAGAACTTTCTGGCGGCGCTGGTCGTGCCCAATCCCGAGGCGCTGCGAGAGTTCATCCGCCAGAAACGGCTATGGGTGTTCTCGAAGCGGGGCGCATTGCGGCATCGCAAAGTGCTGGCCGTCTATCGCGAGCGGATTGATCGCCTGTTGGCCGACCATCCCAAGCACGAGCAGATCGTGCGGTTCACGCTGTTGGGACGGGGATTTACGCCGGACTCGGGCGAGATGACGCCCAAGCTGTCTTTGCGCCGCGAGCTAATCCAGCAAAACTGCGCGGCCGAAATCGCGGCCCTCTATCGATAGCCGCCGCAGCAGTGTCGTAACGAATAGGAGATTCCTGCCGTTTGTAACCCTATGGAAAATATGGGGTTATGCCGCAAATGCCCTGGACGGGCCCCGTGCCGATTGGCGTTTGTGCGGTAAAATGGAGTACACCCTTGGAAGGAGACCGCCGATGTCTATTCAGTTGCCTGAAGGTTCGCAAACCGAGAACGCCCCCGAAGAATCATTCGCCGAAACTGCGCTCAAGCTCGGGGGCAAAAGTGCGGAAGAGGCTCGTCGTACCGGCGCCATCGACAGCGCCGATGACCAGGTTGAAAAGCTATTCCAACCGCAGTACCAAACGGTCAACAGCCCCGCACACCGCGTCGTCTGGGATCGCGGCTTTGACATCAATCTCTTTCTTCCCAAGGCGGAAGAAACTCCGGCCGAGCTGAAAAAGGTGATGGACGACTCGATCGCCGTCGTCAACAAGTTCAAGGCCGAGAAGAAGCTCCACAACGAAGAGGGAAAGATCACTCGCGAGGTGATGGACGCCCTCGGCGAAGCAGGCTATTGGGGCCTGTTGGTTGACAAACAATACGGGGGCAGCGGGGCGCCGTTTCGCAGCTTCGCCCCCTTTCTAACGCGGATGGCAATGGCCGATCCAACAATCGCCGGACTCGCTTCGGTGCATGGTTGCATTGGCGCCGTCGATCCGGTCGGGACGTTCGGTGACGAAGAGCAAAAGCAACGCTGGCTGCCGAAGCTCGCCAGCGGCCAGCGGCTATCCGCCTTCGCGCTAACCGAGCCGTGCGCCGGATCGGACCTGACGGCGCTTCGTACAACTGCGGTGCTCGACGGCGACGCATACGTGGTCAACGGCGAAAAGCTGTTCATCACCAACGTGACGCCGGGACGCACCATCGGGCTGGTCTGCTTGATCGACGACAAGCCGGCGGTGCTGGTCGTCGACCTACCCGACGCCGAGAACGACAACTTCCAACTGCGGAAGTATGGCCTGTGGGCGCTCAAGCACACCTACAACCGCGGGATCATCTTCAAAGATTTCCGGGTGCCGAAAGAAAACCTGCTAGAGCCGATCAAAGGGAACGGCCTGACGATCGCCTACCACGGTTTGAATCTGGGACGCATTTCGCTCTGTGCGAACGCCGCCGGCACGATGCGGTTGATGTTGGCCAGCATGTTGCCGTGGGCCAAGTTTCGCGAGACCTACGGCGAGCCGATCGCCAAACGAGAATTGGTGCAGCGCCGCGTTGGCCGGATGGCTGGTTTGATTGTTGCGGCTGACGCGCTGGTCGCGTGGTGTTCGACGTTGATCGACGCCGGCTACCGGGGCGAAATGGAATGCATCATCGCCAAGATCTTCGGTAGTGAGGCCCAAAAAGAAGCGGCGATAGAGCTGTACATGAAGACCCACGGCGGTCGCTCGTTCCTGCATGGCCACATGTTTGGAGACAACGTCCACGAGTATCTCGCTCCCTGCATTTACGAAGGGGAAGGGGAGATGCTGGGGATGGCGTTCTTCAAGTCGCTGGTAAAACAGCATGGCACCACCTACTTCGAGGCGGTCGGCAAGGCGCTCGCCAAGGCGGGCATCAAAAAGCCGAATCCGCTCAATCCGGCCCATGCTTGGGCGTTGAAGGGAGCGATCGCGCCCTATGCCGGGTGGCTGATGAAAGAGTACATGACTCCGAAACCGCGGCCCCATTTCCCGGAAATGCCAAGCGAACTGAAAAAGCACGTCGAGTTTGCCGCTGACAAGCTGCAATCGCTGCCGCTGACGATCTCCGGCGTGATGCGCAAGCATCAGCTGAAGCTGGCCGATCGCCAATGCCGCATGTCGCTCCTCTCGGGCCAGGTGCAAAAATTGATTACCATACTATGCACCAGTTTGTACGCGTCGCAGCAAGAGAACGAGTTGGTCCGCGAAGCGGCCGACATTATCTGCCGCGAAATGACCAACGAGGTCCTCAGCAAACCGGTCAGCGATCGCCATTTCCGCCGCGTGACGCGGCTTGGCGCCGCGATCGCCGAACAAGGCTTCCCAGGCGTCGATGGGGCGCCGGACGAAATCTTGATGAAGTACGACAAGTAGAGAGTAGCAAGGGACTGTGCCGGTGAGTAACTTTGGCGTCATCTTGCCGGCGGCGGGTCGCAGTACGCGATTCGGCGATCCGCGGCACAAGAAAGTTTACGCTCCCCTGGCCGGCAAAGCGGTCTGGCTACATAGCGCCGAACGGTTCGCCGCTCGCGCCGATGTCGACCAGGTCATCGTCGTCATCTCGCCCGAAGATGAAGCGTCGTTTCGGGCCGACTATGCTGCCGATATCGAGCGTTTGCACTTGTCGGTTGCCCTCGGCGGCGCTGAGCGGAGCGACTCGATCTCTAACGCCATCGCGCTGCTGGACGAAGATATCAGCATGGTCGCAGTACATGATGCGGCCCGGCCTTGTCTCAGCGATCAGTTGATCAACGACGTTTTCGCCGCTGCCAACGAGCATGGCGCCGCGATGTTGGCGACGCCGGTCGCCGGCACGCTGAAGCGAGTCTTTGATGATCGGACGATCCAGGAAACCGTCTCCCGGGCTCACATCTGGGAAGCCCAGACTCCGCAGGTTTTCCGCCGCGATTGGTTTACCACAGCGTACCAGTCGCGATCTGCCAATGCGGTAACCGACGACGCTCAATTGCTGGAGCAGATTGGCAAGCGGGTCGTCGTCGTCCCCGGCTCGCAGCTGAACCGGAAGATCACGACGCGGGAAGACCTGCTAATCGCCGCTGCGACCCTCTCTTTCTTGTAGCGATGGGTGAAGTAAGCGCTGTAGGGTTGGTTTCGCTCGATCGGCCCAATTCGCTTACGCAACCCACCTTGAACTTGCGCACGCATTGTTGGGTTTCGCTTCGGTGCACCCAACCTACGCCGGAGGTGGCTGCTGGCTTGTCCAGCCGTGGCGCCCGTTGGGCGATAGAATGGCGGCAATCCGCTCGCCTTTCCTCGAAGGCCTGGCGAACCTAAAATGGCCCCTTGGTTCCTCACTCTTGTGGGCCGTGCTCGCGACGACTTAACTAGCCGAAAGCTGACGATGAACGATATTTTCGCCGACCTGAAGTGGCGTGGACTGATTTTTCAAACCACTGCTGACGATCACCTTCCCAAGTGGTTGAACGAAAAGCCGCGATCCGTCTATGCCGGCTTTGACCCGACCGCCGACAGTCTACATGTCGGCAGTTTGTTGCCGCTGATGCTCCTCCGCCGCTTTCAAAAGGCAGGCCACCGCCCGATCGCGCTGGTGGGGGGTGCGACCGGTATGATCGGCGATCCGAGCGGCAAAAGCGCCGAGCGAAACCTGCTGTCGGTCGAACAGTTGGAGAAAAACGTCGCCGGCATAAAGGCCCAAGTCTCGAAGCTGGTCGACTTCGACGATTCGCCCGCCGGGGCCAAGCTGGTCAACAACTTCGACTGGATGAACACGTTCACCTACCTCGAATTCTTACGCGACGTCGGCAAGCATTTTCCGGTTAACGTGATGATGGCGAAGGACTCGGTCCGCAGTCGCCTGGAACGGGAAGACGCCGGGATTAGCTACACCGAGTTCAGCTACATGCTGCTGCAGGCGTACGACTTCGTTCATCTGAGCAAAGAATATGACTGCGAACTGCAGATCGGCGGCAGCGATCAGTGGGGGAACATCACGGCCGGTACCGAACTGGGACGCCGCATGTTCCAGAAGCAACTATACGGCATGACCTGCCCGCTGCTGACGAAGGCGGACGGCACGAAGATGGGGAAGACCGAGTCAGGCGCCATCTGGTTGTCGGCCGATCGGACCAGCCCGTACGCGTTTTACCAATACTGGGTGAATGTCGCCGACGACGACGTCAGCAAGTGCCTGCGTTTTTTGACCGAGCTGGAGCACGAAGAGATCGAGTCGCTCGACAAGTCGCGGGCCGACGAGCCGCACCAGCGCGCCAGCCAGAAACGCTTGGCCGAGCATCTGACGCAGCTGATCCATGGTGACGAAGGCTTGGCGACCGCCCAGCGGGCGACCGATATTTTTTTCGGCGGGACGATTGAAGACATGAATGACGCCCAGCTGGGCCAGATCTTCGCCGACGTCCCCAGCAGCGAACTATCGCGCGAGCGACTTGCCGGCGAAGGTCTCGGGGTTCTCGACGCGTTTGTCGAAGCGGGCCTCGCCAAGAGCAAAGGGGAAGCGCGTCGCGTCGTCACCCAGGGAGGCGCCTACGTCAACAACATTCGCGCCGAGAGCGTTGATCAGTCCCTGACCGAAAAAGACCTGGCCAGCGAAACCGTCCTGGTGCTGCGGAGCGGGAAGAAGAAGTACGCCCTGTTGCGGTTCCAGGGGTAGCACGTGCGCCAGCCGTACATGGCGCCAGCTAGATCGCGCTGACGCTGCTAGCGGAACCTCAGGTCTCAATTGACCTGGTACGGCCTCGCTCGTACTATTCGGTGGCCTTCTCCCAATGGGGCGTTCGTACGTAGCTGGGTGTCGATTCTGATGAAATTGTCGTGGAAGATTGCGACCGGTTTGGTCCTGGTGCTGCTGGTTGCGATCGGCGGGATCGGCGTCTATCTTTACCAGGCGTCGCGGCATGTGCCCCAGTTCTATACCGAGGCGCTCGAGATCGAGCCAACCGCCGCCCAAGAGACCGGTGAGATCCTCGAAGAGCAGGTCTTCGCGTTCACCAATGGCGTCCGCAAGCCGTCGCGGTGGCAGTTGCGTTTGACCAACGAGCAGATCAACAGTTGGCTGGCGGCTGACTTGGAAGAGAAATTTCCGAAGCTGCTGCCGAAAGGCATGCACGATCCGCGGATTGCGATCGGCGAGCGACAAGTCAAGCTTGGCTGTCGATTTGAAGGACAGCAATTTCACTCGGTGCTCTCGCTCGAAATTGACGCTTACCTGGTCGAAGACGAAGAGAACGTCGTGGCGATTCAGATTCACAACGTCTCGGCCGGTTCGTTGCCTTTTCCGCTGGGCGGTCTCTTAGATGAGATTTCTCGCCGCGCCGAAGAGGCGCAGATCCCGCTCCGCTGGCAGCAGGTCGATGGCGATCCGGTCGCCTTGGTGACGGTGCCCAACTCGGGAGACGAGATCGACGGGACGATCCATATCGATACGCTTGAACTGCGTAAGGGTGAGATCCTACTGGCTGGCGAAACGATCAAAGACTACAAGGCGCCGGTCGAGCCGAGCGAGCCAGTCGCGCCAGAAGCGGCGTCCGATCAAGAGATCAAAACGGCCAGTCGCCCCGCCAACACGCTACCGTAAAGATTGACGATGATCGCCTCTTCGTCATCGCGGACCAGCTCATACTCACCCCGATCGATGCGCGTGACCGATCCGCGGTTGCCAGAGACTTCTCCCTCGTAGTCGAGATAGTCCAGCCGGTGCGGGAAGATCGCTTTGCCGTGGACTGGCCTCAGTAGGTCAGGCTTCTCGGCCAATCGCCAGGTGCGCAGCTGTTCTCCTTCTTCGAGCATCAGGTCGTAGTGGCTGACGTCGTCGTGATCGGCGGGAAATTCGTGGTAGAGCAGGACGAAGCGTTTCATGCTCGTATTGTACCGGAAATGGCGCCGGACGATGTGACGCGGCGGCCGGGCGGATCGCGATCGTCTTAGCTGATCAGGCTTTCCCAAGCAGTGACCAACAGTTCGGCCGCTTCTTCGATTTCCTCTTCCGAGGTGTACCAGCCGATGCTCAGTCGAACCGTGCTGGCCGCGGCGTCGTCTCCCAGGTTCAACGCTTTCAAGGTGGGAGAACTGCCTGCTTGCCCGGTAAATTCCGACGAAGCGGTGTAGGCGCTGATCGCGTCAGCCTGACGTAGCAGACGAGCGCCGATCACGCCGGGGAATTGCACCGAGAGGGTGTTGGGCAAACGCTCCGCCTTGCCGCCGTGGATGCCCAGGCGATCCCTGATGCCGGCCGTCAACCGATCCTGCAGCATGTCGCGCAGTCGGGCTTGCGCTTCGGACGACTCGTCCAGGCAGCGGCGGACTAGATCGGCCGCGGCGCCCATGCCGATCCAGGCCGGCACGTTTTCGTGTCCACTCCGCAGACCGCGTTCTTGTCCTTCGCCATAGATCAGCGGGGCCAGCGGCGTTCCATTGCGGACGTAGAGCGCTCCGGCGCCTTTGGGGCCGTAGAACTTGTGGGCCGACAAGCTGAGCAAATCGACTCCCAGTTCCTGCACCTGGACCCGAATCTTGCCGCATGCCTGAACCGCATCGGCGTGCAGCAGCACGCCATGATTGCGACAGATTTCGGAGATTTGACGCATTGGTTGAATCGCGCCGATTTCGTGATTGGCCAGCGTCACGCAAACCAACCGCGTTTGCGGGCGAATCGCCGCTTCGACTTCTTCGGGGTCGACCACGCCGTTCCGGTCGCATTTGACGTAGGTCAGCTCGACTCCCAACTGCTTCAGAAAGCGAGCCGTTTCGGTGACCGCCGGATGATCGACGGCCGAGACGACCAGGTGCCCGCCGATATCGCCCGGATTGCGGAAAAACGTACCCTGGATCGCCAGGTTGATCGCTTCGGTGCCGGAAGCGGTAAAGACGATTTCCTCGTTCGTGCCGCCGATCAACTTGGCGACCTGGCCGCGCGCGTCTTCGAGCGTCTCTTCGACGATCCGGGACGGCGGGTAGTCGTAGTCGGGCGTGGCGTAAAACTCGGCCAGAAACGGCAGCATCGCCTCCTGCACGCTGGGCGCGATCGGAGTGGTCGTATTGTGGTCGAGGAAAATTCTTCGCATGAGTCGCTACGTTTTGGGGAGAGAACCGGTAAAACCGAACTCATTGAACATCTTGGTCGGCACGACGGCGGTGATCTTGATGCAGGAAATCGACCCGTACGGGATCAGAACCTGCCGTCCCCCCATCGCATCGGGGGTGGGACGTTGCAGAATCATGACCTCGTCGTCGAACATGAATCCGGAAAAAGGGATCTGTTCGTTCAGTTCGGTCACGACGATTCCTTGTTGCGGCATCTTCGCGGGCCAAGCCTTTAACAGGCGTAACCAGACGTTTTCGGTGTCAATTGCTACCGTCATAACGATTATCCTTGCGAAAGAAGCGGCGCTAAAAGTTGATTGCCCCCACTACTGATGGGGCCCAGCCCCAAGGTCAAAGCGGGACCGGCTTTGGCGCGGACTACGCAAACATAGGTCGCGTTTATACTTAGGGATTCATGAAATCTGCGCATCGGGGCAACCAAAGACTCGACATCTACCGCTATTTTTGCGATAGTAAAAGCGGCTTAGCTTATCGCGGTTGCTCCTCAAAATCTCTCTCCACCGAAGAGGTTACGTCATGTCTTCTCCGCTTCGTCGCGGTTTTACGCTCGTTGAATTGCTGGTCGTGATCACGATCATCGGCATTTTGGCGGGCTTGTTGCTTCCGGCGGTTTCGATCGCGCGCGAAGCAGCCCGCAACGCCTCGTGCAAAAACAACTTGAAACAAATCGGCGTGGCCGTCATGAACTTCAATTCGGACAAGCATCGGATGCCGTCGGCGATGTCGTTCGTGCCTACGAGCGGCTCGCCTACCTACGCCACCCCAATTGTCAATTGGCCGGTTCCGCTTCTTTCCCAGTTGGGACGCAATGACCTCTCCGATCTCTATAGCGAAGGTTACCGAACCAGTACCCCAGCAGCGGCTGTTGCGGCTCTTAACGGACAGGTGCTCCCAATCCTGAACTGCCCGAGCGATCCGGTTGACGTTATTGATGTCGACTCGAACCCGATCGGTTATTTTGCGAACGGTGGGATTAAGAATGACTACTCGGTCACTTCGTCGACGAATGCGATTGAGATCGAGGCGAACGGTGCGTGGAGCGACAACGCCCTTACCCCGGGGAGTCTGACGGCGCTGATTGATCGCATGAAGGATGGTTCCACCAATACCATACTGCTGGCGGAACGCATCCAAACGGGGCAAGACATTGAATGGAACGAAGTGAATGCGCCTGGCGGCGCGCCGAATGATTACGAAGCGGCGGTTTTCTGGTATGACAGTTTCGCCACGACGAACACGCCGATTAACAGCGTATTGGGTGATCCGGTCACGGCTTCCAACTCGCTTCCCTCCAGCAACCACTTCGATGGAGTTAACGTCTGTTTCGTCGATGGATCGGTGAAGTTCGTGGATGACAACATCAACGGTACCGTGCTTGGTCGCCTGATGTCGTCCAATGGCGCCAAGGCCAACTATACGCCGGGTACGCCGTCCGCCGCGCCGAATCCCAGTTGGCAAGCGACGCCGATTAAGGGCACTGACCTGAGCCTGTAACAGCTCTCCCAGTATCTGCACTACAATGCAAAGCGTCCTCTTTCACCAAGGAGGACGCTTTTTTCGTTTTCTGAAGGTTGTCGCCGCGCATGATTGATACTGTTGAACCCCGGCCATTTGAGTTCCCCTCGTTCCATCAGATCTTCATGCATCAAGCGCTGGAACTAGCCGAGCAGGCCGCGCGAGAGAAGGAAGTGCCGGTCGGGGCGATCATTGTGCATGAAAACAAGGTGATCGCCGCCGCCTACAACCAACGAGAAACGCTCCACGATCCGACCGCCCATGCCGAGATGATCGCCATCACCCAGGCGGCCGAATCGCTGCAAAACTGGCGGCTGGAGAACTGCACGCTTTACGTGACGCTCGAGCCCTGCCCAATGTGCGCCGGAGCGATTGTCCAGGCCCGGATTCCAACCGTCGTCTTTGGGGCGGTTGACCCGAAAGCGGGCGCCGTCACTTCGCTCTACAGCTTGCTTAGCGACACTCGGCTTAACCATCGCTGTGAAGTTGTTCCCGGCGTGCTGAGCCAACAGTGCGGCGCCGTATTGACCGAATTTTTTCGAGCCCGTCGTGCGGAAGGCAAAAAGTAAGTTTCGAGGGGTAGCCGCGATAGCTCCGCTATCGGGGCGGCGCAGCCGCAGGAGGCATCAGGCCGAGCGTAGAAGCAAGCCGGTGGCGCCTTGATCGTGCGAGATTGGATCGCCGCGCATGTTCTTCCCCCCCGCGATTGATGCTTCCTGCCGACTTCGTCGGCCCCGATAGGAAACCTATCGCGGCTAACCCGATGCTGGCGTTGTGCCCGCGGGTTTTACCTATTTTGAAGGCAATGCCAGGAATGACCGCTTTCTGCGGCAGATTTTCCTTGCCATGGGGGGATTCAGGGAGCAAGAATTCCCGCTAACGCCAACCGATCTCTGGACTTAGGCTCGTTCTTTTGACAAAATGAAATTCTGGCAAGGCTTTTCCCGCGCTAGCTTCCCTTCTCCTTTTCCCTCATCCTGGCTTCTCACGCTTATCACGGAGCGAAGCGAATGTCTCTGGCTCGTCGCGGTTTTACGCTCGTTGAATTATTGGTCGTTATCGCCATCATTGGCGTCTTGGCAGGATTGCTATTGCCGGCGGTCAACTACGCGCGAGAAACCGCGCGACAAGCGACTTGTATGAATAATCAACGCCAGCTCGCTCTGGGCGTGGCGATGCATGTCGACAACAAGAAGCGATATCCCGGCTATGTCGAAGCGCAGCTGGGCGCGGTCGACATCACCTGGATTCAGTCCATTTTTCCGTACATCGAACAACCGGCCCTCGCATCAAATTGGAAAAGCGTCTCGGCGACTCCGGCCGCCGGCAGTCCTTTGCTGCCGCAGCTTGACCTGCTGATCTGCCCGAGCAATCGCGAGGACTGGCTCGGCCCATTCAACTCATATTGCGGCAACGGCGGTTTGGCGAGCGAAGGGCTCTCGGTCAATCCTTCCAACAGCTACGTTCCCGAAAACACCGAGAACGGCATCTTCATTTATCGTGGCAGCTACCTGGGCAATAAGCCGCAAGTTTCGGATGCGACGATCAAAGATGGTTTGAGCACCACAATGTTGCTATCCGAAAATCTGCAGGCCTCCAACTGGAATGAGACGACGACCGCGCTGCAAGCTGGCGGCGTTGATCCCGCCACCTACGGACGCAAGACCGGCGTCGTGATGAGCTGGTTTACCAGCGGCGGCTCGGTCGCTACGCCAGGTCCGACTTCGTGGATGCCGATCA
The DNA here is from genome assembly GCF_007859755.1 of Blastopirellula retiformator. Taxonomy (NCBI): domain Bacteria; kingdom Pseudomonadati; phylum Planctomycetota; class Planctomycetia; order Pirellulales; family Pirellulaceae; genus Blastopirellula; species Blastopirellula retiformator. Next base: position 231,554 of record NZ_SJPF01000005.1, read on the forward strand.
ACGGCTTGAAGTATGACGAAGCTCGCGGCACGGCGCCTCGACCTTCGTCGGAACACTCAGGCGTCGTGATCGCCGCGATGGCGGATGGATCGGTGACGCGTATCTCGGAAAAGATTGGTTATGCGGTCTACGCCCAGTTGCTGGTTACCGACGGCACCAAGGTTCGTGATGGGGGCAGCGGCCCGCTGACCTATGTCTTGAACGATGCGGACTACAAGAACTAGTCGGCAATCCTAACTGCCTGTTGAAAAATGCCATCGTGGCATTTTCCAACCTCGCCAGGCTCAGAGCGTAGCTCTTCGCGGCTCGCAAAATAACGACTTACGTCGCTATTTTGAGATCGCATCCATGCGATCACGCAGTGCGTCGAGAAAATCAACGGACTGCTAAGGTGACGATGCTGAAGACGGCGAAAACTATTCCGCCTTCTTCGGCAACTCGCGAATCTCAATCTTGCGAATCGCGGCGGTTGATTGCCAGGCCGAAAAGCCAAGCGGCTGCGAGTCGGTCACTTCGCCGCGAGTCGTGATCTTGCGGCCTTTGATGTTCTGATCGATCGTCAGCTTGTCGTCGATCCAGGCGTGAATCTTCTCCGGCGTCACCTTCAACCGAAAGCGGTACCAGCGATCGTCGTCAAAGGCGATGTACTTGGTCGTTTCGTTGTTCGCCGCGTCTTCGCCATCGATGCTCGACAAGCCGACGACGGCGCCGCCCCAACCGGCGTTGATCCAACTGCAAAACGAATCGCCAACCGGGAAGGTAATGCCCGCGAAGAAGTCGATCCCTACCAATCGCTTTGCTTCGAACCGGATCTCGTAGTTGGTCTTCGGCGGTTTCTTCTGATAGGTGACGCCAGTCAACGCGACCCCTTGCGCCATCACGATCGCGCCATCCTCGATGGTGACCTCTCCTTCGCCGCCAAAGTTGACCGGCTTCCAGTCTCCCAGGTTCTTCCCGTCAAACAGCGATTTCCAAGCCGGTTCTTCGGCGGCGAGCGAACTGCCGAAAGTCAGCGGAATCAGGAGGCTGAAAACCAGCAGCGAAAGCAAGCGAGCCATCATCGAAGCGCCTTGAGCCAGGTAGCGAAGTGGGAATAGGACCGGCTATCAGAATAACCGGCGGCCCGGCGAATGCCAAATCTCACCCTGTTGGTGAGAAGACCGTTCAAGAGTGGCGGCGGGTTTAGAGTCGCTCGAGGTGATCGATCCGGTAACCCTCTAATCCACCAGATCAATATCGAAGCTGTTGTCTTTGTCCGCGATCACTTCAAACTCGAGCGGCGTGTTGTCAGCCGATTTGTATTTGTTGGGCAACATGTCTCGGTTAACGTAAGCTGGTTCGCCGGCATGCTCGCCATCCTTTTGGATCCCTTGTTGAACGCTGACGAGCTTCCGCACCGAGACTTTGTAGCTGCCTGCCATGGCGCCGTCGCTCGATTCAAACGTTGACATGGCGTACGTCCCATCGGCGCCGGTGGTGGCGTTGGCGACTTTCGCTTCGGAGTTGTTCGGCACAAACTTGACTGCCGCTCCCTCGACAGCTTGGCCTTTGTACGTAACCTTGCCCGTCACAGGGGCCGTGGGTGGATTCTGGTTGCCCCCGCTACATCCGATTGCAAACAGGCAAACAGCCGCCACATGGAACCACACAATGCTCTTCAACATCGCGCTCTCCTCTCGTCGGTGAAATCGCGGAACGAAAAACGTCCGACCAGTTGCGGTCGGACGTTCGCAAAAGAACATAGCCGCTTGGACTTGCTATTGGCTAATTGCTTCGCCGCCATTGCGACTTCCCATCGCTCCCCAAACGCCATAGGGGGAAGCTCCGCCGGTGAAATTGAAGGCAGCTCCCTGGTTGCCGGTGTCGACGGTCTCCGCGACAAAGCGAACCGAACCATCTCCCAGGCTCGTCAGAACGCCGCCCGGGTGCAGGCTGCTGGCGCCAGGCAGTGCATAGCTTCCATCATGGACGTTTCCGCTGTTGCCATCGCCCGTGCAACTGACGCTGTTGGGAGGCGCCGCGGCAAAGAAGCCTGAATAGGGTGATCGTCCGTCGTTCCAGCGCGAATCCTCGATCTGCCCCATCCAGGTTCCGGTAAGTGCTGCGGTGCAATCCGACGGAGAGCTGTCGGCAGCGAGCGTGACTTGGGCAAAGGCGCCTTGATTGGGTCGACCATTGGACGCCATCGAGATCCGCTCGGAAAACGCGATCGTGTTCGACAGGCCATCGGTGACCGAGGCGAAACGCATCTTGTTCTTGGGGGCCTCGGTCGTGCTGCCGCTTCCCTTTTGGAACATACCGCGAGTGCTTTCCATTTCGCCGTCTCGGTCACGGAGTCGATCGCCCAGGCACATGTGGTAATTCCGCCACCCTTTCTGGCTGTTATTGAAAGTCGCCGGCGGCGGCGATGATGGGCACTGGAATCCCGCAAAAGTAAATTGCTGCCAATAAGTCGTGCCAGTCCAGGGCGACGTGCCTAGATCATTTTGGATTTGCTCGTAGGTGTTGTTCTGTTCCAGGAACGGCAACAGAGAAATGAAGCCAGAGCGACGATCATGATTGCCACCGCCAATGTTGCGTAGCACCGGCATGTGCAGGAAGGTGTCGTGGTGATTGTGCAGCGAGAGTCCCAATTGCTTCAGGTTATTGGTGCACTGCATGCGACGAGCAGCTTCGCGCGCTTGTTGAACCGCCGGAAGCAAAAGCGCGATCAAAACGCCTATGATCGCGATGACCACGAGAAGTTCGACCAACGTAAACGCATGACGCCGCGTAGAACCAACTGACGGGGGCTTATGCATGGGTGGGACTCCTGGATAAATAGATAGGCATGGATGGGAAATGCAAACCAAACGACCACTTAGAAGGGGATGGCCTTTTCCCAGGAGGAGGGGTATCTAGGGAGGGCATGTGTCCACAGAACTGGTTTTAGAGGCGATTTGGTTTTACTTAAGTCTAGGTTATCGTTGGACGCATCCAAGTTTGCAAGTGCAAACCGAGCGAAAATGAGTAAAAATTGCAGATGTTTTTAGAAAAAAGATGCGCGCATAGAGGTCTCAGGTCGACTGCGAATTTTTTTCACACAGGGGTTCCGGCTTCCGTACTTGGCAGTCCGTTGATTTTCTCGACGGACTGCGTGATCGCATGGATGCGATCCCAAAATAGCGACGTAAGTCGTTATTTTGCGAGCTGCGAAGAGCTACGCTCTGAGCCTAGCGAGGTTGAAAAATGCCACGAGGGCATTTTTCAACAGGCAGTTAGTCATACCACGACTTGAACCACTCGACATATTCCCGAATCCCAGCTTCGATCGGCACCTGCGGGTGATAGTTGAGCAGGCGTTTCGCCTTGTCGAGATTGGCGAACGTGACCGGCAGGTCTTCGGGACGCTTTGGCAGTTTCTGGATGTTCGCCTTCTTGCCGAACGCTTCTTCCAACAGTGCGATCAGGCCCCGCATTTCGATCGGGTCGCTGTGCCCCAGGTTGATCGTTTCGCCGATGACATTTTCGGCGGAGAGAGCCGAGATCAGCCCGTCGCAGATATCGCTAACATGGGTGAAGTCGCGGCGGATCGAGCCGTCGCCAAACAGCGGAATCGTGGCGCCGGTATGGATCGCCTTGGCGAAGATCGTCAGCGCCAGATCAGGCCGCAGTCGCGGACCATACACGCTGAACGGCCGGAGGCAAACGACCGGCGTATCGTGCAGTTCGGCGTAACACAAACCAAGCAGTTCTGCGGCTCGCTTGGTCGCGCCATACGGACTGGCCGGTACGCCATGATGCGCGTCTTCCTGAAAGGGGATCGCAGCGCCCCGGCCATAGACGGTCGAGCTGGAGGCGAGCAGGAACCGCTTCACTGGGTGGCGGCGGACCGCTTCCAGCAGATTGAGGGTTCCACCCACATTGGTTTGTTGATAAACGTGCGGTTCGGCGACGCTGACCCGCACTCCCGCGTAGGCGCCCAGATGAACGACCGAATCAATTTGGTGCGTGGTGAAGAGCTCCTCGACCGCAGCCACGTCGCAAAAGTCGGCCTCGATTTGCGTCACGCGGGGCTCATCCATGAACCGGGCCGCGTTGGCCCGCTTGAGCGCGGGATCATAATAGTCATTAAAATTGTCAATGCTGATCAGATCGTCGCTCGAATGGGCGAGCAAGCGTTCGATCAAATGACTGCCGATAAATCCAGCTCCGCCGGTGATTAGAATCGCCACGTCTGCTTTCGCTCCACGAGTTTGGACTACAATGGTGGCTCGCCGGCGGACTAGATAGGCGTCCGTTTGGCCGAGTCATTTTTCTTCACACTTCGTTTGTTAACTGCATGAATCGCCTGATCGCCGCCCGTTGGTACATCCTGGCCGGAGTGCTCTGGCTTTCTGCATTCGTCGCGACCCATTGGCCCGGTGACCGACTACCAGCGTTAGCCCAAGGTTGGGGGCACTGGGATAAGGTTGTGCATTTTCTGATGTTTCTGGTGCTCGGGCTCGTCCTGTCGGCGATTGCGGGGCGAATCAACAAGTTCGCCCCGTTACTGGTCTGGCCGATTCTCGCGGCGTACGGTTTGTTGGACGAAGCGACCCAGACGTTTGTGCCGGGCCGAAGTTGCGATGGTCTCGACTGGATGACCGACTGCGGCGGGGCCGCTGTCGGCGTCGGCATCTACCTGATCGTTTCGTACTATCTCAATCCCGAGCCGGCCGACGCCTAGTCGCGGCCGTTTAGCGTTAGTCGTGATTCGGCGTGGGCGGACGATAGTGCGACATGTCGATGTTGCGGAAATAGTCGATCGTCGCCTTCAGCCCTTCTTCTAATTCGACTTTGGGCTCCCAGCCAAGCTTCGCTTTGGCCAGGCTGATGTTGGGCTGACGCTGCAGCGGATCATCTTCGGGCAACGGCTTATTGATGAACGTCGACTTGGCGCCGGTATGCTTCACTACCAATTCGGCTAACTGGCGAATGGTGAACTCATGCGGATTGCCAATGTTGACCGGTCCGATGAATTCCGGTTCGCTGTTCATCATCCGAATCATCGCCTCGACGAGATCGTCGCGATAGCAGAACGAGCGGGTCTGGCTGCCGTCGCCGTACAGTGTAATCGGTTCGCCGGCGATCGCCTGGCGGATGAAGTTGGACACCACGCGGCCATCGTACGGATGCATTCGCGGTCCGTACGTATTGAAGATCCGGACGATCTTGATATCGACCTTGTTCGAGCGGTGATAGTCCATGAACAGCGTCTCGGCGACCCGCTTGCCTTCGTCATAGCAGGCCCGCGGTCCGATCGGATTGACGTTGCCGCGATAGTCCTCGGTCTGCGGATGGACGACCGGATCGCCATAGACTTCGCTGGTCGACGCTTGCAGCACCCGCGCCCGGCAGCGTTTCGCCATCCCCAGTACATTGATCGCCCCCATCACCGACGTCTTGGTCGTCTTAATGGGGTTGTATTGGTAGTGGCCCGGCGCGGCGGGACAAGCCAGGTTGTAAATCTCGTCAACTTCCAACCAGATCGGCATCGTGATATCGTGCCGGATGAACTCGAAGTTGTGAAAGTCGAGGAGCCGCTCGATGTTCGCCTTCTGACTAGTAAAGAAGTTGTCGAGACAGATAACGTCGTGTCCCGCATCGACAAGACGCTCGCAGAGGTGGGACCCGAGAAACCCGGCGCCTCCGGTCACAAGGATTCGCTTCAGTTGCGACACGCGGATTTCTCCTGGCTTAGCTGGCAGTGCATGTAGAAAAGTCTCTCCTCAGATTATCGAAATCCGCCGTTTGGTAACAAGCCATGCCTGACTTTTCGACGCTCGAAAGGGAGTTTCTAGCTCGACTTCCTGACATGCGACAGCATTTGGAGGAGCGAATCGCCCAAATCCCACACGGAAAAGTGGCGAAATACGGGCAAATCGCCGTTTCGATGGGGGATCGACTAGCCAGCCGCTGGATTGGCGAGCAATTGCTGCATGGCCCTGCGGCGCAGTTGGAAGGCGCCCATCGCGTCGTCCGAGCCGGCGGCAAGTTAGGTCTCTATCACACCGGCGAACCGGCCGACAAGGCGCGATTGCTCCAGTCGGAGGGAGTCGCTGTCGACGGCGACAACGTGAACCTGGCCAAATATGAATTCTGCGATTTTTCTGGGGCAGCGCCGTTGGTTGACCTCCGCGATTGGCAACAAGCGTTGGCCGCCAAGAATCGGTTGAGCGAGTTGCCTGACGAGCCAGCGCTGATCGCTGGACTCGACGTTTCGTACGACGGCGAAGAGGGCGTCGTCGCTTACGTCGTATTCGACTATACGACGCGCGAGTTGGTTTGGTCGCAGACGAATCGGCTGCCGGTTCGCTTTCCTTATATTACGTCTTACCTTTCGTATCGCGAATTGGCGTTCCACTTGTCGGTGCTGGCGATAGCGCAGCGGGCCAACCGACTAGCCGACGTGTTGCTAGTAGACGGCAGCGGCGTGTTGCACCCCCGCCGCGCTGGCATCGCCAGTATGTTGTCGGCGCTGACCGGGATGCCGACGATCGGCGTTACCAAGAAGCATCTGTGCGGATCGTATGCGGCCAGCGATCTCTCGGCCGACCACTTTTGCGACTTGACGATCTCCGGCGATGCGGGAACCTCGAAGTTGGGCGCAGCGATTTTGCCGACCCGCAAGACGAAGCGTCCGATCTTTGTCTCGCCAGGCGGATTGATTGACTTCGACCAGGCGGAAGCGATCGTCGCGCACTTCATGGTCGGCAAACGCTTGCCAACACCGATCGGCGCTGCCGATCGATTGAGTCGCGACGCGATCGGTTAGCCGCGATAGCTCTGCTATCGCGGCTAACTGGCGGTTGCGTTTCTGGAATCGGTCTGGACGCACTGCGCTTAGTTTCGGTACTCTTCGCCACGAAATTTCCGGACCGAGCAAATCGCACTTCCGTCAACCGAGGAAGGATCTATGTTGCGTCATTGGCTAGCAGTGGTCGTTTGCATCCTGATCTCCGGCACGCTTTCCGCGGCCGATTTTCAGGTCACCAATACGATCTTCGTTGACAACCAGATGCAGCCGTTCGCCGCGACGCAGACCATCTTCAAAGAGAACGTGGTCTACGACTATACGTTGGGCCCCAATGGTCAGGCGATGATCATTGACTTTGACGCCAACCTGGTGACGCTGCTCGATCCGGTCCGTAAGCGTCAACTCTCGCTCGATATTCGCAAGATCATCGAGCTGTCGACCTTTATGCGGACCAACGCCGATTTCAACACGCCGCTTCTGCAGTTCTCCAGCAAACCGAGCTTCCAGCGCCAGGTCGAACCGCAGAACAATCGGGCCGTCTTCACGGGAAACCCGGTCAGCTACGACCTGACGACGCAGCCGATTGAAGATAAGCGAATCGTGCAAGACTATGCCCGATTCTGCGATTGGTCGGCCGACGTCAACTTTACCTGTTCGGCGGGCCTGCCGTCGCAAGCCCGGAAAGAGATCAACGGCTTTTTCAGTGAGCACAACGTCTTGCCGGTCGAAATTCGCCGCGTCATTCGCAATGCGAACCCGGGAAAGAACCAGACGGTCCGCAGCGAACACGCTTACCGCTGGAATCTCAGCCAAAACGACCTGGTGACGGTCCAGCGGTTACGGGCTCAGCAGGCCCAGTTCCAGAAAGTCGCTCCAGAGCAGTGGATCGCCGACCAGGCAAAGTAGCGTGGCGACTGGCGAGCGGTTAGGATAGACGGCAGTTAGTTGCTATCCCGCCTTCCTAGGAATTGCCCGCCATGCCCCGTTGTCTCTCTGCGCTGGCCTTGCTAGCTGCGACACTTTGCTCGTATTCCGTCTCTGCGGCCGACATCACGGTTACCGAAACGCCGGATGGCGCCGACGTCAAAATCGACGGCGCACTGTTTACCCGCTATCTAAAGAAATCAGGCGCTAAGCCGATCTTGTACCCAATCATCGGCCCGGCCGAGATGGCGATGACCCGCAACTACCCGATGACCGAGGCGGGGCCGGACGAAAAGAGCGACCATATCCACCATCGTTCGTTCTGGTTTACCCATGGCGAGGTGAACGACTCCGATTTCTGGGCCGAGGCTGGCGACAAGCTCGGGACGATTGAGCACCAGTCGTTCAAGAAGCTGGCCGGGGGCGAAGAAGGAGAAATCGTCGCTGATAGCGTCTGGGTCGACCGCCACGGCAAGAAGATCTTGAAGGACGAGCGAACCTACAAGTTTGGCGTCTTGGGCGACGCTCGTTATATCGATCTTGACGTTACCCTGACGGCGACCGACGCTCCGGTCAAGTTTGGCGACACCAAGGAAGGCTCGTTCGGCATTCGCGTCGCCGGCACGATGAAGATCGAATCGAAAAAGGGAGGCGAGATCGTCAACAGCCAAGGCGATAAAGACCTGAAAGCGTGGGGCAAGCAAGCTCCCTGGGTCGACTATCATGGACCGGTTGGCGACAAGACCGGCGGCGTAGCGATTCTCGAACATCCGAGCAGTTTCCGGGCGCCGACTTATTGGCACGTGCGGACCTACGGTTTGTTCGCCGCCAACCCGTTTGGCGTCCACGACTTCGAAGGGGACAAGTCGCTCGACGGCTCGTATACCCTGTCGCCGGGCGAGTCGATCACCTTCTCGTATCGGGTCCTGTTGCACCGTGGCGATGAGAAAGACGCTGACGTTGCTGGCGCTTTTGAGAGCTATCAAGCGACGAAAAAGTAGCGAAAACTGCTTATAAAATCGAACTGACGCTCAAGCTCTACGGGAGAGATCTCGTAGAGCTTTTGCTTGCGCGGAAGAACATCAAAAAACATGCAAACTACCCAGTCTTACTCGTAAAAAATCACCTCCTAGTCTGCCGATAGTTACCTGTACGACCAAGCCTCTCAATCATCCCGGTCATCGCAGTCTGCGTATTTGCGCGGCGGTGACCTCGCTAGGAGTTGACATACCCTATGAGTAATTCGTTCCCGTGTTTTACGCGTTTGGAACAGCTCCGTCAGTACGTCTATGAAATGCTTTGCCAACAGGAACATTTAGAACCCGGCGTTTTCCCGATGACCGAACGCGTGCTCGTCCGCTCTGGCGATCCTTGCGGAATCTATTTCTGCTTGCATGGACCGCGAAGCGTCAAATGCACGGCCATTTGGGAAACCGAGACGAACTCGATCTTGTTCTATGGGGCTAGCGGCGAGCGATTCCTAAGAACCCAACTGACGGCGGCGCCCGCGCTTCAGAATGCTGCTTAAAAACCAGGGCGTAAAGTCAACGCAAATGGAATTGCTTGACAGTCGCCAAAAAGTTCTCAAACTATACATCTGATCACATAATCACCTGACACCTAAGAAGGCTCTCGATAATGTTGGTACTTTCGCGCAAGGAAGGCGAACGACTTAAGCTTGGCGACTCGATCGTTATCACCGTAGTAAAAGTGGCGGGAGACAAAGTCCGCCTAGGGATCGAAGCTCCGCCGAATGTGCTGGTGCTGCGGGACGAATTGGAACTGCACGAGCAAGACTCGGAATCGGCCGCTCCGGCGGCCCAGGAAGCGGCGTAGTAATCGCCGATGGCGTTCAATGATCCGACGAGTCGTATTTGACTCGTCAGGTCCATAAGAGGCACGCTGGCGATGACTGGCAACGGAGTCTCGCCCAGCAGTGGTAGGCAGGGGGCAGCGCGGCGAAAGCCAGCTTGCGGTTAAGACGGCGCGCGTCGTTTCGAACCGCGCAAAAAGAAAGGGCGCCGACAAATTCTGGCGCCCCTACGTTACAGGTTGTTCGCTCTGCCCGCATTTACTCGCGGGGGCGAATCGCTCCGGTCAAACCAGAGTAATCACAGCGATCATCTTGGTGCCACAGCGGCAGGCCAAGCTCAACGCGACGGCGCAAGATCTCAATCTTTTCAGCCGATCCGGCCGGGGCGGTGGTCGCCGAGAAATCTTCCGAAGCGTCCGGGACGAAATCTTCGTCGTGGCCATACTTCAGGATCGCGTCGAAAACGTTACGAATTTTCTGCATCGAACTAACTCTTCCTCCAAACGGCATGGGGCCTCGCCTTCCTCACATCTAAAGGCGAGCGGCGTTTGCGCGCACGGCGAACGCAACTTATCACTAACTCGGCAATTCGCGGCGTTCGCTTCATATCCGGTCGAGCGATTCCGCAGAAAATACGCCATCTCACTTGAACGGCGTACTACTTCGTCACCTGAGAGCACTTCCGTGAGTAGGCGATTGGCGCCAGGGACGCCTCGAAGGAGCGTTACATTATTTACGCACACGGGGCAGTGTCAATAGAATTTGTGGAAGGCTCGGCTACCCGCAGATTCGCACCTAAGTTTTGACTTTTCAAACACTTCCGTTTCACGCGCAGAACCAACAACCCGAGATGCCCCCCTTGTGTCGGAGACGACCATTGGCATTCCCTTCACGCCGTCTTTACGGAAATAAAACTCACCTACTGGCGGATTTTCGCTTGCGGGAAATCTATCGATCAGGCGCTCTTCAAAAGATCCGCAAGCGATGCCGGCGCCCAACGAAGCTAGCAAAAAAACTTGATTTATGACCCTTAGGATCGACCCAATGCCTTGGACTCAACGGACAATTACGCTGCCGGCGATGCCGCGCGGTTTTCATCTCGTCACGCGCCACGTCACCGAAGCCCTGCCACAGCTCCGTTCGCTGAAGGTGGGACTGCTGCACGTCTTTATCCAGCACACGTCGGCCTCGCTGTCGATCAACGAAAACGCCGATCCCGATGTCCGGGTCGATCTGGAGATGGCCTTCTCCAAGATTGTCCCCGAGAGCTTTCCCTATGTTCACACGATGGAAGGGCCTGACGACATGCCGGCCCATATCAAAGCGGCGATGCTGGGCAGTAGCGTCTCGATCCCGGTTAGCGGCGGTCGGCTGGCGCTAGGAACCTGGCAGGGAATCTATCTTTGCGAGCACCGCAATCATGGGGGAGGCCGGCGGCTGGTGCTGACGTTGCAAGGGGAATAAAGTCGAGCTGGGCCTAAATCGGCAAGATTTGGCCGATCTGGCGGCGTTCTTGTCGACGCTGGAAGAGGCGAAACTGCGGATTCGCCCGCGGGAATTGCTAGGTTTGCATCCGGCGCCGTAAGTCATTCGCGCTACGAGATTCGATTATGGACCAGAAAACGCGTGCCGATCGAATCTTGGGTTGCCTGATGGGCGGGGCGATTGGCGACGCGCTGGGAGCGGCTTTTGAAAATCAGCCGACGGTTTCTCGAGGAGTGCCGTTTCCTCTTGGCTGTGAAGACTCGCTCTACGTCACGGACGATACGCAACTGACATTGGCGACCTGCGAGGGGATCGCGCTAGCGGGGCGCATCGATGCCGAGGCGATCGCTCAAAGATTCGTCGTTTGGTTCCGCGAACGACGAATCTCGGGAATCGGCGCCAGCACGCTGAAGGCGATCACGGAATTAGCGGCGGGCGCACATTGGGCATTGGCTGGCGCAAGCGGCGAACGCTCGGCCGGCAACGGCGCTGCCATGCGGGTCGCGCCGCTGGCGTTCTTTTTAGATCCGACCGACGACATCGATCGGCGAACGCTGCATGACCTTTGCCGGATCACGCACCGTAACGAGGAAGCGTACTGCGGCGCGTTGGCGATTGTCACCGCCGTCCGCATGGCGGCGGAAGGAGCAGTGCTCCAACAAGAATTGCTGCCGCGCCTCGTCAACTTGCTGCCAGACTCGCTGACGCGCGATCGGCTGGAGTCTGCCTTAACCGAAAAACTCACGCTTTTTCAAGCAGCCAAGAAATTCGGAACGTCAGGCCATGTCGCCGCCTCGGTGCCGCTTGCGATACTTCACGCGATCGAAGGACATCGCGACGTCGCTTCCCTGATGGGCTTTGTCACTGGGGTGGGCGGAGATACCGATACGATTGGCTCGATGGCAGGGCAGATTTTGGGCGCATCACTTGGCGCCGCCAAGATGAAGTTCGACGAATCGCTATTCGAGCAAATCGATTTAGCGCCGGAAGTCAAAGAAGCGGCTCGAAATCTCGCTGCGATTCCAGCTTAGAAATCCCTACTCAAACGCCCCCAATCCCTGCAGATCACTATCGGGCTTCAGCCGCATGAAGTCGATCTGCGGCAGGTCGCCTTCCGTCGTGCGCGGGCGCATCAGTTCTTTCCAGTCGAGGCTGACGAAGTCATTCTCGTTGACCGTCACGCCTGGGCGAGTCCAAGAGTTATCGGTCTCGTTCTCGGGCGGAACGGCATACGCTTTTGTGACTGAACCGCGGTAGGCCAGATTGCCGTGCAGCACTTCCTTGTCGCCGGGGATGTCTTCGCTCATGTCCGGGCGACGCTCCAGCATATTGAAATTCCCCCCACCGTTGCGATAGGCGGAATTGCGCGTCCAAATGGCGGCTTGGCCGGGATGGTGATTGGCGTAGAAGCCCTTGGCGCCATTGAAGGCAGCGATGCAATAGCGGACTTCATGAACCGGCAGCGGCTCGGGTGTTTTTGTTTTCGGGTCCGCTCCAAAGCCTCCGATTTTAAAGCCGTTACTGTCTCCGCCAGCTCGATGATTGAACGCCCAGCAGTGATCGAACAAGTTGGCGCCGGGCGAAAAAATCGCATCAAAGCCATCGTCACTGTTGTTCCAAGCGCGGCAGTAGTAGAACTGGACGCCATTGCCATGGGCGCCGAAGCCATCGATGTTGCCGATCGAGTTCGGGTGGCGGCTGACGTTATCGTAGGCGTCGCACCGGGTTGCCGATCCACGGCTTTTTTCGGTCCAATAAAAACCGATTGCTGCGTTTCCGCTCGCGACGCAGTCATATAAATGAGCGACCGCGCGGGAGCCTGCGATGCGGAAACATTCCGATTGTTTTTGCTCGCCCACCGGCGTGCCGGTAACGTGGATCCCTTTGAGCGTGATATTGGTTCCGGTCACCAAGAATCCGGTAACGCGGCGATTAGTCGGGACGGCGGAGAAATCGAAGACCGGCGTTTCGCCCTCGTAGGCGACGTAGCTGATGTCGCTCTTGTGCAGATGATTGGCGACGTTGTACCAGCGAACCCGCAGTGGTTCGGCGAAATTGTTGTACGTGCCGCCGCGGATGTAGACCGTATCGCCTGCCGCGGCAAGCTCTTGTCCCTTCATTACCGTCGCCAGCGGCGCTTCGAGCGTGCCGGCATTGGCGTCGTCTCCATCCGGGGCGACATGCCAATCGGCCGCTGGGGCGATATTTGCCAGGGCGAGGAAGCCAAGAACGACAGCAAGACGAAACAACTTCATGGCGTGCGGTGGGAATAGTGGGGCAGGGGGTCGCAACAGAAATGCGACTATTTCCACTATAGCCTACGGCGCCGCTGGCACATAACCTAACCGCCCAGCCGCGGCCAGGTCGTCGAGCCAAGCGTCGACCAACGTCGCCAGGTTGGCGTTCGATTCAACTTCCTGTTCCGCTTCGACGCAGCGGGCCAAGCAGGCGGCTGCGGCGTCAGGTCCGGCGGTAAATCGGCCGACGGCCCGCTCAACCTGCTTCTGCAGGACGTCGTCCCCCGCGATCGGGCGACCGCAGAGGGCCCGCATCAGTTGCTCGTAGAACTCGGCGGCAAACTGCATCACTAGAATCAGCCGAGCACGCCTTGGGGGCGCCTCTTTGCCCGCTCGGTCGACAAACTCGGCCGTTTCCTTCGCCAGCATCACGCTGGGGAAGTCAGGCACGGCCAACCGCGGCAGAAAGGCGGCGCGAAACTCTCGCAGTTCTGGATCGGCGACCTGCATCGCCCGCTCAAGACTGCCATGTCCCAGTTCCGCGAGTACCCGGGCTTCGTCCAGGTCGGTCACCGCGCCTTGTTCAACCAACAACGTTGCGATCACGTCGTTGGGCAGGGGAGAGAAGCGGATGATTTGTGAACGCGAGCGAATCGTCGGCAACTGACGCTGCAAACTGGTCGAAAGCAAGATCATCACCGACTTCGGCGGCGGCTCTTCGAGCGTCTTCAGCAAACAGTTGGCGCCTTCCACATTCAGATAGTCGGCGTCGTCGATAATCGCCACCTTCCGGCCGCCGCGATAAGGTCGAAGCGTGATGTCGTGGCACAGCCCTTCGCGCATCCGGTTTTGGCCTTCGCCGATCAGCAGTTCGACCGGGATGCGGGTGCGGTTGGCAGGACGCTCGACCAGGATCAGATCGGGGTGCGAGTGAGCCCGGACCTGCACGCAGCTTTCGCACTGACCGCAAGGATCGAGACTGGTGGCGCCGTTTCGTTCGCAGAGGAGCGCTTCGGCCAGCTTCAGGGCGAATTTTCGCTTGCCGACCGCCGGCGGTCCGACAAAGAGAAACGTACTGGCGAGACGCTCGCGCGCGACCGCTGTACGAAACTTCTCCAGGACGGCATCGTGACCTTGGATTTGGTCCCAACTCATCGCTAGGCTTGCTGCTCCATCACCGCCAGGGCGATGCTGCGAATCTCGGACTGGATCTCCTCGACCGATTGGCTAGCGTCGATCACATGCACGTTGTCGAACTTCTTCGCTTCGGTCAGAAAAGCTTCGCGGACGCGATCGAAGTATTCCCCGCCACGGCTCTCGACGCGATCGAGCGTGCGATCCAGCCGCGAGAGGGCGACCTTGGTCGGGATGTCGAGCAGGAACGTTGCGTCGGGCATCAAGCCGCCGGTAGCGGCCATGCCGACGCTGCGAATTGTTTCGACGTCGACGCCAGCGCCATAACCTTGATAGGCGATATTGGCGATCAGATAGCGATCGCAGATGACGGTGGCGCCTGACTCGACCGCGGGGCGAATTTTTTCGGCCACTAGCTGCGAGCGAGCGGTCATGTACATCAGCATTTCGCTGATCGGCGCGATATCGAGGTCGCTCTTGCTGAGCAATACCGTTCGCAGACGCTCGCCCAACGCCGTGCTGCCGGGATCGCGACACGCGACGATCTTGACGCCTTGCATCTCTAGCCAGGCCGTGAGCAGCGTTTGCTGCGTCGACTTGCCGACTCCATCCAGTCCGTCGAATACGAAAAACATAAGTGGCTCACCTGGCGCGACAGAAACGCGCCTATTTTACGCGGGAAGGGGGGAATCGTATAGCCGGTCGATTGGAGGCAAATCGGCGTTGTTAAGCTTCGCCCGCGATGGGGTATTTATTGACGATCGCCTTCGCGTGTCCGACGACAATTTGTTGCATCTCCGGGGGCGAGAGGACGGTCGCTTGTTCTCCGTATCCCAAGATCCACCACGACATTTCTCGCAAGCCGGAGACGGTAACGCGAAAGTCGATCGAGCCGTCGTCGTTCCAACTCACCTGTTGCGTTTTGTGCCACTGCACTTCGGCGACGTTCGAGGCGACCAGTTTATGAAAGCGAACGACCACCTCCTGGTCGGGGCCCTCTTCCGGGATCATATGCCAGGCGCTGCGGAGATATCGCTCGACTCGAAATCCGCTGGGGATTTTGAACTCATCTTCCAGCGTCTCCAGCGACTGAATCCGGCCCACTTTGAAGGTCCGCGTCGAGCGATGGAGCGACGAGCGGCCGATCACGTACCAGCTGTGGCGACTGAAGAGAAGCTTGTACGGCGAAAGCTTGGTGCCGATCTCGCCGTCGTCAAATAAACTCTTGTAGCGGATCCGCACCGAGCGGCGATGGCCGACCGCGTCGACCAGTTGCTGGTAAACTTCTTCCGCCTCTTCCGGCTGCGGAGAATGGTTGAGCTTGATCTCGACGGCGCCAGAGACGCGGCGCAGCCGCGTCTTCAACCGGGCGGGCAAGCTGTTCTCTAGCTTGGTCGCCGCTTTGCGGGCGCTGGAGTAATACGGCAAGCCGGCGCCGTCTCCCAGTTCGCTGCAGAGGACCATCACAGAGAGCGCCTCTTCCGCGTTCAGGTTGGTCGGGCTTAAGAAGTAGGTATCAGGAATGTGATACCGCTGCGTCTCAGAATCGAATGCGAGGGGCACGCTGGCCCCTCGCAAAGTATCCAAATCTCGGAAGATCGTCCGGCGGCTGACGCCACATTCGATCGCTAACGAATCAACGTTTTGGGGACGTCCACTTTGTAGCAGCCCGAGAAGTTGCAGCAGGCGTTGGATTCGCGACAGGTTCATGATTGGCGGAGGTGCTCGTCTTGGTGGCGGTCGGCGTCGATCGAACGTTCATGTCCTTCATCGTTTCCGACAGTCCCAGTTTATTAAAATCGAGCTTCGCTTGCGAATTGTTGGCGACCCGCTTCGTGGCGACCGGTTGCGTCTTGCCGGCCGGAGCCTGATGCGAGACGCGGGCGACTTTCGTTTCGTTCTGCGGGATCGGCTTCAAGCTGACCGGGCGAATCGTCGACTGCTCGGCGGCGACTTGCTGTCGCTTCGCGGCCGGCGCCATCGCTTGGGTGTCGAGCGGGCCGATGACCGGGGTCGGCTCGGCAGCCGGAGTCGGCACTTCCTCGAAGTACGGTTGGCCGGGGAGCGGGGCTTCTTCCCACTGGATCCCTTCTTCGCCGCCGTACATCCCTTCCGGAACCGGGCCGCGGCTGATGACGGCCGGGCGAGTGTAGCCGTAGTTCATGTAGTGGCTGGCCGCACGGCGACGAGCATGACCCTTGGCGTCGAAGTAAGCCTTGTCAGGCCACGGGCCTTCCGCCAGGAAGATGCCGTTGTACTCCAGCAGCGTTCCCTTGCGAAGTTGGACGTCTTTGATCGCGATATTGTATTCGACCAGCGACTGGAAGTAAGCGATCTGGGCTTCGCTGCGACGACGCTGAGCTTCGAGCAGCAGGTCCAAGGTGACCGTCCCGGCGTCGTAGGCGGCTTGCACCGAGTCGACTTCTTTGTCGGCGGCAATCAAGCGGTTCAGGTTCGATTGAACCAGGTTGTAGTTCGAGTCAAGGTCGCGGACCGCGTCGGTCAGCAAGTGCGACACTTCCAGTTCCATGTCTTCTAGGACCGCCTTTTCGCGAGCGATGCGGAGCTGAGCGTTGCGAACCCCAGCCAGTTCCTGGCGGAAACCGATCGGCATGCTGTATTGGGCGCCCAAGGTCCATTCCTGGTAGTTGCCCCCGGTCAGTTCCGACCAGGCGGTCGAGCCGACGGCCGGGAAGTCAGGCGTGTTGCTGTTGCCGGAGATCAACTTGTCGCCCACACCGAGGAACCGGTAGAGGCCGACCACGTCGAGTTGCGGCAGCAGTTGGTTACGAGCGGCGATCATTTCGATCTCACGCTGTTTCAGGCGCCAGCGTTGACGGCGGAGTTCGGCCGACAGGACGATCGCTTCTTCGTGAATCTGGAACCAGTCGAACTTCACCCAGGCGTCGCTCGGTTCCGACGAAGGTCGAATCAGGCGGCCGTCGTTGGCGGCGATGCCCATGAAGTAGCGAAGTTGGTTTTCGGCTTTGTACAAGTCGCGAAGAGCGGCTTGGGTGCGAGCCCGGAATTCGTAGTACTGTTGGCGAGCCTGAGCTTCTTTCTCCGATTCGCCCCCTTCGGCGCCCTTTTGCATCAGGGTGAAGATGCGACGCCAGGTGACCAGGGCGCTGTCGCGGCCGGTCTTGGCCGCTTCCAGGTTGTGGTAGGAGAAGTAGAGCTGCCAGTACGATTCTTCGACATCGCTGACCAGGTTGCGAACGTTGGTCTCGAAGTCGGCCAGGCTGACGTCCTCTCGGACGCGAGCCAGCATCACGTTGACGCGATTGACCTGCACGCCGCTACCGCGAAGCAACGGATGACGAGCTTCGAGTTCGATATTGGCTTGCCAGTCGCTCGGCAGCGGACGGGTCAGCGGGCTACGATTGTTCCATTCGTATTGATAGTTGTTCCGCAAAAACCAGGTCGTGCCGGTCGCCGACTTCTTCGTCAACTCGATGGCGCTGGTTCCCAGGTTCTGCTCAAACACCGACGGGAAGAGGGTGTTGGAGGAGAAGTTTTGCGGGCGATCGTTGTTTTGGTAGTTAGCCGTCATGTTGAGCTGCGCGTCGAACTCCGACAGGGCGCCTTCCACACCCAGCGTCGGATCGGTCTCGACGATCGACGGATCATAGATCGTCGGCATCGCATCGTTGCGCGTGATCAAACTGGTCGGGATCGCCTGGCTGGTCAACGTGGTGCCGGGGATGACCCGGAAGACCGCGTTGCCGCCGGCCGTACGCAGGACCTTGCTGTTCTTCAGCGACATCTGGACTGCGTCCTCGAGCGAGAGTTCCCAGATCTGATCCTTCTCTAGCGTGAAGGGATCCGAGAGGGTGAACGGCTCTGCGGCGTTCTCCACCTCAGCCAGACTCGGCTCACACACGTCCGGATATTCGATATCGGTCGCATGATCGAGGTAGGTAGAGAGATCGTTTCTCTCGGTGAAGTAGAAAGGCTGCGTCGGGTGACAACCAGTCAGGGCCGAAGCGCCGATCAAAATGATCGCCCAAAACTTCGCGGTGTGCCGGCTCATGGAATTCCGTTTCCTGATTGAGCCGTACTAGAACGCTGGGCGTTTGTTTCGGCTCGGGAAGGTAATCAGTACGTTTGTTGGGCGCAAGATCACTACGGATTTTGCGCCAACGAATGCACTGGATTCCCCCCCGGGACCGATCGCCCGCACTTGGTGCCGAGCAGCCGTAATCCAGCATGGAAGAGTTATCGGCCGGCCTAACCAGCAAACTTTGGCGAATCCCTAAAATCGTCAAAGTTTTCCACGGCGGCCGCTAGCCCAGCATGGCTAGCGGTGAGAATTCCTAGAGATACATGCCCACGAAGCCGTCCGACTCGTCGCTTTCTTCTTGGAGCTTTTGGATCCGCTGCTCGGTGGCGGATAGATCGCCGGCTGCGATGTAGCGATCAAACTCGACCAGGACAGCCCGCGAGACGGTCGAAGCGAACCACTCGACGATTGGTTCCGACAGCCACGAGCAGGTTTCCCGCGTCAGCGTGGCGTTCAGGTCGGTTCGCACCGCCTTGGTGTCGTCGGCGCTGGTCATCACCGTTCCCTCGAAGGCGAACTCGAGCATTCCGTCCGTCTCGTGGTTGAGCAGGTGGAACACGCACTTGGCGTTGTAGAGATAGAACGTATTGAGCGTGCCGTGCTTTTCCAGAGCCTGCTTCAGGTTCAGGCAGTGCTTCTGGTACTTCGGCGAGGCGTCGAGCGGGATGTCGAGCCGACCAATCGACCGAAGCGGCAAACAATCAAATTCAATCTCTACCCAGCGCTGCATGTGCGTGCTCGATGAAAATAGAAGCGGCGTGGCGAATAAAGCGAGCTCTATTCTACAGGTTTCGCGCTGCTAGCGAGATCCTGGCCTGCCGATTTCTCGTCAGGCATGACCCAGCCGATCGTCGCCCAACCCTCATCAACCACCAAGTCTTCCAAATTCAGCGGACCGGCGCCTTCCCAGCGTCCCTGCAATTTCAACCCTTCGCCCACAATTTCGGGCTCGAACAGGGCCGAAAACTTCTTGTGCAGGAAAGTCTTGAACGTGATCAGGCGGAAGCCCTGGCGTTCTTTCCCGATAAACTCGACCAATACGTCGCCATCGCGGGTCAGTTTGGCGCCTTTTTCTCCTCGCTCGACCGTGTAGGCGGCGCTGATTTTGACGATATCGTTAAATTCGGTATCGCCGCGGGTAAATTGACGCCCGCGAATGGCGATCTCGACGCGATCCTTGGCGAATCGGACTTCGACCGGACGCTGGTAATCAAAGGTGATCGACCAGGGGTCCTTATCCGGCGTGATTTGCAGTTCTTCCGGAATCTCCGTTCCCCGTTCTTTCAGCATTTTCACCATCTTCACATCGGTCAGCTTTAGACCGCCCACCAGCACTTCGGCGATGTTGGTTGGCATCGATTCGTGCACCTGGACGGCGATGTCGGCCGATTTCGGCGAAGGGACCGGCGGAGCCGTCGGCGCCGCTAGCTGGAAGCGGTTCGCCTTCAGCATGATGACGTTGAGCGCGTCCGAAGTCGAAGCGATGTTGAAGAACTCAGGGAACTCACCGCGACTGTCGAGCGGCTGGCGAACTTCCTTCTTCAGCCGAGTATTAGCGTCTTTGAGTAGATCGACCGTTTGCTCGTCCAGGCGGCGGGCGACGCGCTGTTCGGCATGTCGCGAACCAATCGCTTCGGCCTGGGACTTCTGGTTATAAGCCTTCTGCGTGCCGATGCGACGAACCAGCGCCGAGCCAGCGTTGATCGAGTTGAAGGTGGAGTTGGTATCGCAGATGGCGGTTGCCGGCAATCCGCGGACCCCATCCGGATCGATCAGCAGCGTCTTGGTCCCGTACACCGAAGTGACGCCGGTCGAGTGAACGGTGACCGGACCGTTGTAGCCCATGTTGTTGGAGGTCGTGACGGCGTTGAGCACCAATTGCAGCTTGGCATTCGACAGACTGGGAACCAAGTCAGCCGTTAGATCGCCGACGGTTCGCCCCGTCCCATGAATCGACGTTCCCAGAATATTGTCGCGGACAGGCGCCACGTCATTGACCTTGCGATCGATGCCATAACCAACGAAACGTTCCGAGACCGCCACGAACAGGTTGGGCCGATTCAGCGACTTGCGTGCTTCAGCAATCAAACCCGGTATTTGCCCAGCTTGCGCAAACCACCCGAGTTGAGCCCCGATTGCGGCGGCGTCATCTGGATTCGGCGTTTCCTGATACTTCTTCAGGTTCTCCGACAGCAGGCCGAGCTGCATCTCGTACATTTCTTTCAGTTGCATCGTGGTGGCGAAGAATTGCAGGTCGATGTAGCGACGCAGCCCCTTGCGAACGGCGGCGAACCGAGGGTATTCGAGCCCTTTGACCCCGGAGTTGAAGCGGAGATAGCAGCGCTCCAGCGCCGCCAGATCGGGATCGTCGGCGGCGAGCTGCTCGGTCATGTCGTCCCAGTGGAGATAGTTCTTCCAGCCATCTTCGGTCGCTTTACCAGAGTTGTGGATGAACGACTCGAGCTTGGCGATCGCCGCTTCCAGTTGCTTCTTCGCGGCGGCGGCCTGCTCGGGCGTGACCGGCTTGAATTGTTCCTGGGCGCCAGCGATTTCATCCGCGACCGATTCTTGCTCGGTCGGGAACTGCTCGATCCATTTTGCTAATTTTGTTCGTACCGAAACAAATTGCGGCAATTCGAGGCCTTCCGCATCTCCTTCATATTTCGCCAAAATTTCTTTGAGCGTCTCTAGCGAGGCATATTCCCCTAATTGGGTCTGCGAGTAGAGTTCATTGGTATCGAGATACTTCCGCCAGCCTTGGCCGTTCTTTCCTTCGCCCAACCACTGAAGCAGGTCGCGCTGTGCGGCGAATACTTGCTGTGGGGCATCATCTTGCCCCAACGCGATGTCTGCGGCGGAAATGCCAAGCGTTATCGCCAGAAGAGCTACTAATCGACTTGTATAACTAGCCGCCGTGCTGAGAAACATGGATGGTCCTTCTAGAGCAAGCGAGAGGGGGTGCAGGTCGCCGCATTGGTTCTAGACTTGATATCACGAATAGCACCGGAAAGCCACTAGGTTTTCCTAATCGTTACGCATTGAACCACACACAATTCCCATTTATCCTATTCTTCGGAATGCATGCACATCGACTTTTCTTCCTGTTGTGCGTCGTCCACCTTATCTAGGGCATGGCGGCCTTGTTACCCGATTGACTGGCACAATCGGCACGCGCTATTCTGGACCTCTTACGTAGCTCATGAATTCGGCAGAATCGTTCTATTCTGCACATGCTGTTACACATCACCCCCGGGGCAAAGTAGATGCTGAAACGAACCCTCCTAGCCATCGTTGCATTGGTCGCGATCATCTCCCTCACGCATACCGCACAGGCTGACTCGCTGTATTGGTATGACGACTACTCGACGGCCGTCCGCACCGCGATCAATGATAACCGAATGCTGCTGATTTACTTCCGCGGAGAAGACGAAGCGAAGCATGAGGAATTCCAGCAGGTCATGGCCGATCCTCAAGTCGCCGAACTGGCCGGCAACTATATCTTGGCCGAGCTGCCGTTGAACGCGACCGTCGGCAGCGGCGAGAAACAAACCAAGCTCCTCTCGCATGGCGCCTTTCAGCATATGGATGGCAAGCCGGGCGTGGCGATCCTCGATTTCGTCGACGACACTGACGAAAACTACAGCTATGTCGTCAGCCAATTCCAGTTCCGCGACAATCGCGTTCGCAGCGTTCATCAGATGCGGACGATCTTGTCGCTGCCGCGCGGCTCGCTGACCCAGCGCACCTTGATCTACGCCGTTCGCATGCATCCCGAAGCTCCCCGCAGCACCAACGGAGTCTTTCGTCGACTGCTAGCGGTGGCGACGCTGCAGCACAGTCGGTTGCAGGCTCGCATGCAGTTGCAGGGGCATCATTCGTGGGAATCGCGGTTCCATCAGCTCAGCGGCCAATTGCCTGGCCACATGTTGCCGACCGAAGTTTGCGCTGAAAGCTGGCCTGGTCAGAACCTGGAAGACGCCGCGATCGAATGCGTTCGCAGCTGGCGTCACTCGTCGGGTCACTGGTCCGCCGTCAGCGCCGACAATACTTATTACGGTTATGACATGAAGCGCGGTAATAACGGCATCTGGTACGCCACCGGAATCTTCGCCAAGAACCGCTAGTCGGGCCAATTGCCCCTACCGCCGGCACATCTATTGCAGCCGGCGCTAGAACGTTGTTTTTTTGCCACATGCGGCGTTGAAAAAACGCCGCATGTGTCGTTTTCGCATGCTAGGTTTGCCTAGCCCGCATTCTTTCTGTGCGCGGCGGCAATCCAATTCGGCGGCCATGACAGCCCAAACCGAGTAGTAGCATGCGTTCGTTTCATCCTGACAACTCGAGACGCCTGATCGCGATCAGTTTGCTCCTTTCCCTGGTGGGAAGCGGCTGCTCGTCGATCCGCGTGCCGTCCATCGATCCGACGGGCCGGCGCGTCTTTGATTGCGATCAATCGACCACGCTGTTCGCCCCGTCCGATTGCATGCCGAAACCGGCCTACGCCGCGCCCCCAGCGCCGGCGCCTTGTGCCGCGAGCGGCGCAGTCGCCACGACGCCGTTGCCCAAACCGCCCAAGGGAGTCGTTGAGCCGGAGAAGTCGCTCAGTCTGTCGCCATCGCGGATCGTCGCGCCGGTCGGAACCGAAGTGGTGCTGGTCGCGGGCCTCAATGGCGAAGAATGCTGTCTGCATGAAGGAGGCCGCCCGATCAAATGGATGATTTCGCAAGATAGCGTCGGCCATTTCTCGGAAGTCGGCGGTCGCGATACGACGACGCGCTTCGTCTCCTTAGGCGGCGAACAAGGAATCGTCAGCCCGACCTATGCGATTGGGCGAACGCAACTTTTCGACCAGACCATTGATCGTGGTACCGAAATCCCCGGCGACGACGTCCGCGTGCTCCGCGGGCAAAACTGGATCAGCGTCAGCTCTTCCTCGCCAGGCACGAGCCGCGTGACGGCCCTAGCCGATAAACTGAAAAACTGGCCTGCTCGTCAGCGCACCGCGACGGTCGAATGGATCGACGCGCAGTGGCAGATTCCGGCCTCCGCGTTCCAGCGAGCCGGCGAACGCGCGTTCCTGACGACGACGGTCACGACCCAAACGACGCAGTCGCCGCTCCATTCCTGGATCGTCAAATACGAAATCATCGACGGCGCCGCTGCTGGGTTTATGGTTAACGGCGTGATGTCGTCGACTCCGGCAGTCGAAGTGACGACCGACTCCAACGGTCGCGCCACGGCCGAGATCGTCCCGGCCACGCGTGATCAGCCGGGTGTCGCCCGGGTGCGGGTCACGGTCATTCGTCCTGACAACGCCAACTATGGCACGACCGAACGGTTGACGTTGGCCACGCAAGACGCGACGGTCACCTGGAGCGCCGCCCAGCTAACCGCCGAAATCGCCGGTCCGGCGGTCGCCGAGATCGACTCGACCGCCACGTACGACCTAGTGATCTCGAACCAGGGGGATGTGCCGGCCACGAATGTCGTCGCCTTCATTCCGCTTCCCGGCGGTATGCAGTATGCCCAAAGTAGCGTTCCGGCCACGCAACGGGGCAACGATGTCGAGTGGAGCCTGGGCACGATTGAGGCTCGCGGCTATCGACGGATTCAGATGGTCTGCGCCGTCCAAGGCGCCGGCAACCACCAGCTTTGTCTCTCGGTTTCGGGAGATGGAGAGTTGCGGCACCGCAGCTGTGCGAACACGCAGGTTGCCTCGAACAATATCTCGGTCCAGGTCAACGGTCCGCAGCAAATCATCAACGGGTCGGAATTTGACACGATCATCACCATTCGCAACAACGGGACCGCCCCGCTGACCAATCTGGTCCTGCGAGACGAGTTCTCGACCGGGCTACAGCACATCAGCGGCGCCGGCAACATGATCGCCACCAATCCGATTTCGGTCGCTCCTGGCGAGACGATCAACGAAACGCTAACCTTCCAGGCGGTCGCCAATGGTCGCCAATGCCACCGCATCTCGGTCACGGCCGATGGCGAAGCTCCGGTGCTGCGGGAAGCCTGCGTTGACGTCGTTCCGCCTGCAGCTCAGCCGAATTACGACCTGTCGTTTATCGCGACCAATCCCAACTCTCCCGGTCAGCCGATCCAGGCGATCGCCCAGGGAGATGACGTGTTGTTCCTGATGCGACTGCAAAATATCAGCAGCGTACAGCTGCGAGCCGTGCAGATTGCAATCAACTACGACGCCAACTTTGAAGGCTTGTCGGCCACGCAGTACGGTAATAGTGACGAACTGCGAACCGTCAAATGGCAATACAACGAGGGAATCGCCCCGGGCGCCAGTGCTGAGCTTCGCGTCTTGTGCAAGGCGACCGAACTGGCCAACGCGGCCTGTGCTCGCGTTACCGTCAGTGCAAGCGATCTGCAGCCGCAAACGTTGCAAGCTTGCGTCCAGATCGCCCAGCCGCGCAGTGCTCCGCCCGAGCAGCCGCCGGCCGTTAATCCGAACAATGGCAACGCCGGCAATCAGCCGATGGCGCAACCGGGCCAGCTGTCGGTGAAGATCGCCTCGCTGCAGGGTGACGTTCGCGTCGGCGGCGCCATCACCTATGTGATGACGGTCAAGAACGAATCGGCCACCGAAGACAGTAACGTGCAAATCATGCTTCGCTTGCCGCCTGGTTTGAAGAACGCGCAGGTCGCGTCCCGCGATGGAACCAACTTTGGGGCTCCGCGAATCAGCCCCGACGGCAGCAACGTGGCCATTCCGCCAATCAACTACTTGAGAGCCGGAGCGACGCTGGAGTTTGAGGTACAAGCCACTGCCGTCGCCGCAGGCCCGCAAACGATCATCGCCGAGGCGACCAGCGCCCGGTCGAGCCAGCTGGCCACTGCCCAGGAAACGACCAACGCCTACCCGCAGTAAGCGGCGTCGAAAGCAGGGGCGATTGACCCGGCGGCAGGCACTTTTCAGAATCGGGGGTAGTTTCTTCCCTGACATCTGATGACGAAAGCAAGTGATGCAGCGACAAACGACCGGCGTGCCAGGCCTCGACGAGCTATTGGGAGGCGGCCTCGTGCCGGGGACGTTGACGGTAATCGTCGGCGCGACCGGGATTGGCAAAACGCAATTCGGCGTTCACTTCGCCCATGCCGGCGTCCAGCAAGAGGAACGCAGCGGCGTCTTCTTTGACATGAGCTCCCGCGGCGATTCGCAAAACCACGCCGCTTATGCGCAGCGGATGGTCGACTGGAAGCTGCAACGCTGCGATTCGCAGGCCAAGCCGAACCTGGACGACTTCTTCTCCAAGGATGTCGACTATGGCAACTTCCTGCATGTCTTTGACTACATCGGTAAGCGAGTCACCAAGCGGGATCTCGACTGGGACGAGTGGCACGAGTGGCAAGGAGAGCTGAACGAAAAGCTGGCGACGACGATTGGCTTTTTGTACGGCAATCTCTGTCGCGGGTCCCGGCGAATTGTGATCGACGGGATTGAGCCGGTCGATACGCCGAGCGAATCGATCCAGTTCAACCTATTTGAATACGTCTATCACCAGATCGTCCGAAAAGACCCGATGTGGGTTGCCCGCGATCTGTTTCGGCAGAAGTTTCGCGAGCATGCCGAAGAGGCGGAGCGGCACAACTATGACCCGGCCGAAGTCGGCTGCGTGCTGCTGCAGACGTCGAAGGAAGCGATGCTCGACGACTTGATCTCGCGCCCGCTTGACGAGGGAGATATCCTCTCCGGGGCCAATACGATCATCTACCTCGGCAAGTTTATGGACGGCCGCAAGCTACGCCGGGCGATGTACGTGCCCAAGCACCGCGGAAGCGCCGTGACCGACGAGATTGTGCCCTACACGATTGATGACGCCGGGCTGCACTTTGAGGCGTAGCGCTGCTACCTAGGTGCCGTTGCCACGAAGACGTGGCAACGGCACCTAGAAGCTGGCGGATCGAGATGTTCCGCCAAGCTCAAACCGGATGGTTAGGCATCTTGTCGCGGACGCGACCCAACCAGTCTGCTGCAGACTGACCGGGCCACCCGGTGTTTTCTCCAACCCGTGTTTTCTCTAACCGCCGATGGTGCTGGCGCGGTACTTGGCTTCTTCCGCTTTTTGGATATACGACATATCGCGGGTCCCTTCGAAGGCCCGTTGATAGGTGACCGACAGGGCGGTGAAGTTGAACGGATCGGTCGGTTCCAGTTCGCAGACCTTTTCGGCATGCTCAACGGCCGACGCGTGATGCCCCAGCTTTTGGTAGACGACCGAGAGGGCCATGTGCGAGAGGACGTGTGCCGGATCGGCGGCGACCGCTTCCTCGTACTTGGCGGCGGCATCTTCCAGCTGATCGGCGTCTTTCAGCTTTTCGGCGGCGAGGAACAGTTCTTTGGCAGTCGACATAGGGACGCTTCTGGCTGATTGGAAACTAATAGAATGGGTCAATTCTTACCCCAATTATACGTGAATACGGGCGAATTCCCAGGGCGTGCAACCCGCAGCCGGCTTCGGTAAATTGGCGGATTGTGAGCGGTAAACCTTCCCTGTGACGTTGGCGTGACCCATGAGCGAGTACTACATCCGCATCGGCGGCGAGCATCGCGGCCCCTTTTCCCGGGCTCAACTAGAGTCGCAGCCAATGTCCGAATCGACGCCGGTGCGTCAGGATGGGACCGACCAGTGGCGGTCGGCGAGCGATTTTCCTGAACTGGCGGGGCTATTTCGCGGTTCCTTGGACCAGCAGTACGGAAGCTTTCGTGACCGACCAGAGGCATCTCCCTACGCGTCTCCCCAGGCTCACGCGTCGCCGACCGTGACGGCCGGAACGATTCCCAAGGTGATGGGGATGGTGTCGTGTGGGATTGGCATCCTGTCGTGGCTTTCGATGTTCGGCTTCTTCGGGTTCGTCGCCTATTTCGCAATCAAGCAAGAGCAGGACGGGGCGGAGCCGCTGGAAGCCATTTTTTTTACGATCGGCCTCAGTTTCTGTTTCTGTTTTCTGTTGATGCTAGCTGGGGTGTTGGTCGGCATTGTCGGCGTCGCCATTCCAGGCTCTGGCAAAGGCTGGTCGCTGGCGGGACTGATTCTCTGTGGGCTTCCGCTGCTGTTATTGCTAGGGCTGTTCCTGTTGGGGGCGGCGATCAGTTAAGGTTTTGCTCTTCACGTGGGCACGCCTTTCGAGGTAAAACCGAAGAGATTTCGCTCCCAGCGACGTTTTGACCGATACAATCGGCGCCAATTCGTCGATATATCGGGGAAGTGATGAAGATTAGGCTCGAAAATAGCAAGGATTCGCTAGCACGAGCCGCCGCAGGGCAAACCAACTTCCATCAGCAAAAGGATTTGCTGTGACAGAGATCCACCCGACCGCGCTCGTGTCGCCCCAGGCTCGTCTGGGCGCCGACGTTCAAATTGGACCATTTTGCGTTATCGAAGCTGGGGTGGAAATTGGCGATCGCTGTCGTCTGGAGTCTTTTGTTACGATCAAAACCGGCTCGAAGATCGGCTGCGACAATAAAATTTCCGATCACGCCGTTATTGGCGGGGGCGCTCAGCACATTCGAGCCCCGGAAAATCCAGGATCGCTGATCATCGGCGATCGCAATCAGATTCGCGAGTTCGCAACCGTCCACCGCGCTTTGCATGCCGGCGAACTGACCGTCATCGGCAACGATTGTCTGCTGATGGTTCAGGCCCACATCGGCCATGACAGCATCATCGGCAACAACGTAATCCTCACCAACAACGTGTTGGTCGCCGGGCATGTGGTCATCGAAGACCGCGCTTACGTCTCGGGCGCCGTGGCGATTCACCAGTTCTGCCGCGTCGGCCGCAATGCAATGGTCGGCGGTCAGGCTCACGTTGTGCAAGACGTTCCGCCGTAT
Source organism: Blastopirellula retiformator (assembly GCF_007859755.1). NCBI lineage: Bacteria > Pseudomonadati > Planctomycetota > Planctomycetia > Pirellulales > Pirellulaceae > Blastopirellula > Blastopirellula retiformator. The sequence goes on from NZ_SJPF01000005.1 coordinate 259,841, forward strand.
GTGACGGTTGACGGTTGCTCGAGCCTGGTGGTTGGCTTGAACCTGGTTGGCCTAAAACGGAACAACTTCGACGCGGCGACGATTCGCGACCTGAAGAAAGCGTACCGCATCCTGTATCGCTCGAACCTGACCAATGGCGAGGCGCTCGAGAAGATTCGGATGGACTTCGCCGGCTCCCCAGCCGGACACTTCCACACCTTCCTGGCGCCCAGCAAGCGAGGCTTCATTCAGGCCCGCAGCCGCGGCCGCCAGCGTCCGGTCGACGAACCAGTGAAACTGCGGGTGCTGCCGGGCGAACTGACCGAAAACGTCCGTCAGGCTGGTTAACGAGTCTCCAGACGCACGAAATCGAAACACGACGAACGCCGGCCTATGTGCCAGCGTTTTTTTATGCGCGGATCCCACAATCGGACGTAGGGTGGATGGAGCAAGCGCATCAAGGCTTGTTTCGCTCAAGCGGAGTTGCTCGCTTGCGCAACCCACCAATGAATTGAGACCGCATTGTTGGGCCAGCGCTGCGCTGCACCCAACCGCTTGACGTTCAAGACAGTCGCTACTGGGGATGGATCGCAAGAAAAGAAGAGGCCGTCCGCAAATGTGGACGGCCTCTCGATTTATCAAAGCGAATTGGCTTTACGGCCGCTTCGGCTTACTTCTTCTTTTTGCCGCCGTTGCGGATGGCGGCCTGAGCGGCGGCCAGGCGGGCGATCGGCACGCGGAACGGCGAGCAGCTGACGTAGTCGAGGCCGACGCGATGACAGAAGTCGATCGACGCCGGATCGCCGCCATGTTCGCCGCAGATGCCGACCTTCAGCTTCTTGCGAGTCGAGCGACCCTTGGTGACGCCCATTTCGACCAGCTGACCGACGCCGGAAGCGTCGAGCGACTGGAACGGGTCGACCGGCAGGATTTCCTTGCTCAGGTAATCCGGTAGGAAGGTGTTGATGTCGTCGCGGCTGTAACCGAACGTCATCTGAGTCAGGTCGTTGGTGCCAAAGCTGAAGAACTCGGCGTATTCGGCGACTTCGTCGGCGGTCAACGCAGCACGCGGAATTTCGATCATGGTACCGATCAAGATTCCGAGTTTGCCGTCAAATTTCTTGTCCGCTTTGACCTTGGCGATCGTTTCTTCGGCCTTCTCCCGCAGCAGTTTCAGTTCGGCGGCGGTGCCGACCAGCGGAATCATGATTTCGGCCTGGGCGTCGATGCGCTTCTTCTTGCATTCGATCGCCGCTTGGACGATGGCGGTCACCTGCATCTCAAGGATTTCGGGATAGGTGACGCTCAAACGGCAACCGCGGTGGCCGAGCATCGGGTTCGATTCGTGCAGCTGAGCGACGCGCGAGCTGACCTTGGCGGCGGTGACGCCAATTTCCTTGGCGATTTCGGCCTGGGCCTTGCTGTCGTGCGGCAGGAACTCGTGCAGCGGCGGATCAAGCAGACGAACCGTAACCGGCAGTCCCTTCATCGCGGTGAAGATGCCGACGAAGTCCTTGCGTTGGAACGGCAGCAAACGCTTCAGCGCCTTGCGACGGGTATCTTCCTCTTCGGCGAGGATCATTTCCCGCATGATGCCGATACGTTCGTCTTCGAAGAACATGTGCTCGGTGCGGCAGAGGCCAATGCCTTCGGCGCCGAAGTCGCGAGCACGCTTCGAGTCGGCCGGGGTGTCGGCGTTGGTGCGAATGCCGAGCGTGCGGTATTCGTCGGCCCACTTCATGATCTTGGCGAAATCGCCCGACAGTTTCGGTTCGCTGGTCGCGACCTCACCCAGCATCACTTCACCCGACGAACCGTCGAGCGAGAGGATGTCTTTCGGGCCGTAGGTCTTGCCGCCGACTTTGATCTTCTTCGCCTTGGCGTCGATTTCGATCTCGCCGGCGCCAGCGACGCAGCAACGACCCCAACCGCGAGCGACGACCGCCGCGTGGCTGGTCATACCGCCGGTGCTGGTCAGGATGCCGGCCGCGCTGTGCATGCCGTCGATGTCTTCCGGGCTCGTTTCTTTACGAACCAAGAGGACCTTTTCGCCGGCCTGGGTGCGAAGCACCGCTTCTTCGGCGGTGAAGGCCAGGGCGCCAACCGCGGCGCCCGGCGAAGCCGGCAGGCCGCGAGTTAGGACGGTGGCCGAACCCTTGGCGGCCGCGTCAAAGCTCGGCAGCAGCAACTGGGTCAGGTCGTTGGCCGGAATCCGCGACAGGGCGGTCGGCTCGTCGATCAGGCCTTCTTTGACCATGTCGCAGGCGATCTTCACCGCAGCGGCGCCGGTACGCTTACCGGTGCGGGTCTGCAGCATGAACAGGTCGCCCTTTTCGATCGTGAACTCGATGTCCTGCACGTCTTTGTAGTGCGATTCGAGCGTGTCTTTGATCTCGAGCAGTTGCTTGTAGACGGCGCGGTTCCACTTCGACATTTCCGCAACCGGTTGCGGCGTGCGGATACCGGCGACGACGTCTTCACCCTGAGCGTTGATCAGGAATTCGCCGTAGAACTTGTTCTGGCCGTTGGACGGGTTACGGGTGAACGCAACGCCGGTACCGGAGTCATCCCCCATGTTGCCGTAGACCATCGACTGCACGTTGACGGCGGTGCCGAGCAGGCCGCGGATGTTTTCGACTTCGCGGTAACGGACGGCGCGGGAAGTGTTCCAACTCTTGAAGACCGCTTCGATCGACAGTTCCAGCTGCTTCAGCGGATCCTGCGGGAAGTCTTCGCCCGTTTCCTTCTTGTAGACCGCCTTGTAGGCTTCGCATAGTTCGATCATGCCTTGAGCCGGCACGTCAGTGTCTTGCGAGACGCCGTACTTCAGCTTGATCTTCGAGAACGCTTCTTCAAAGCTGTGGTGGTCCATGCCCATCACAACGTCGCCGAACATGTTGATCAAGCGGCGGTAGGCGTCGTAAGCGAAACGCTCGTTGTTGGTGGCGTTGGCCAGGCCGACGACCGACGTATCGGTCAGACCGAGGTTGAGAATCGTGTTCATCATGCCCGGCATCGAGACGGCGGCGCCGGAGCGAACCGAAACGAGCAGCGGGTTCTTGTCGTCGCCGAACTTCTTCTTCAGCTCTTTTTCGAGCGTGGCGATGCACTTGGCGACGTCGTTCGACAAGGTCTTGGGCAGCTTCTGACCGCCCTTGTAGTACATGTCGCAGACTTCGGTCGTGATGGTGAACCCAGGCGGAACCGGCAAGCCGATCTTGGTCATTTCGGCCAAGTTCATACCTTTTCCGCCGAGAATCGCTTTGCTGACCCCTTTGCCTTCGGTCTTCGTTTTACCGAAGTAGTAGACCATCTTCGCGCTTTTGGCAGCCGCCTTTTTTTTCGCCATCTTTTCAAACCTTCTGTACGTTGAGGTGTACGATGCGTGTGTTCGGGAACGTCCGTCGATGTATGGTTTCGAGCTATGGCGGCGCCCGGTTAGGGGCGGTTTCTCCTACCACAGGTCGGTATCTGCAAGCGAGACAAAGCCAGCAATGTACTGGAGGCTTCTTTTGAGCGTCAAGTACACAAGAGATGCGCAGACCCTGGTTTTTGGCCGAAAACGGGGCGTTTTTTACTTCGCCGTGATCTTGTCGACCCCCATGAAGGGACGCAGCGCGGCCGGGACCTCAATCGAGCCGTCCGCTTGCTGGTAGTTTTCTAGAATGGCGATAATTCCGCGGCTGATGGCGATCGCAGTGCCATTTAAGGTATGGGCGAAGTGCGTCCCCTTCTCCCCTTTGACCTTGTAGCGAATGTTCAGCCGGCGAGCCTGGTAGTCGGTGCAGTTCGACGTGCTGGTCACTTCGCCCCATTCCCCCGCTTCGCCGCGGCCGGGCATCCAGGCTTCCAGGTCAAACTTGCGATAGGCCGGGCCTCCCAGATCGCCGGTCGCCGTATCAACGACGCGGTAAGGAATCCCCAATCCATCGAAGATCTGGCATTCCAGATCGCAGAATTTGTCGAGCGTCGCGTCGCTTTGGTCGGGCAGCGTGAAGGCGAACATTTCGACCTTCGTGAACTGGTGCACCCGGTAGAGGCCGCGCGAGGCCCGGCCCGCCGAGCCCGCTTCGGTGCGGTAGCAGTGGCTGACGCCGCAGAATAGCTTCGGCAGGTCTTCCGCTTCCAGAATTTTTCCCGAGTTCATCCCGCCCAGGGTGATTTCGGCCGTGGCGACCAGATTCAAGTCGCTGTTTTCGACGCTGTAGATCTGCGTTTCGGGGCCGCGGGGAATGAAGCCGACCCCATGCAAAATCTCGGTTCGCGCCAGGTCCGGAGTGATTGTCGGCGTGAAGCCTTCTTTGATCAGCAGGTCGAGGACATACCGCTGTAGCGCCAGTTCGAGCAGCACCGCTTCGTTTTTCAGGAAGTAGAACCCGGCGCCGGCAACTTGGGCGCCCGATTCAAAGTCGATCAGGTCCAACTTCTCACCCAACTCGACGTGATCAAGCACCTTGAAGTCGAACTTCCGCGGCTCGGTCTTGCCGCGACGCAGTTCCAGGTTCGCTTGGTCATCGGCGCCGATCGGAGCAGCCGGGTGAGTCAGGTTGGGGATCAGCCGCAGCAAGTCGGTGATCTCGGCTTCGAGCCGATCAACTTCTTTCTGGGCGGCGTCCTTTTGTTCCCGCAGCTTGCGGCCTTCTTCGATGATCTTCGGCCGCTCTTCGGCCGAGGCCTTGCCGATCTGCTTGCTGGTTTCGTTGGCGCGACGGTTGAAGTCCTCCGTTTCCTGCTGCTTCTGGCGGCGTTCCGTTTCGAGCGCAGCCACTTTGGCGACGTCGGCGGTAACGCCCCGTTTTTCGCAGTTTTCTTGGACGAGGTCGACGTTGTCGAGGACGAACTTACGATCAAGCATGATAGACGGACTGGGGGAAATTAGTCTTGGTTCGGGGTAATCTTGCTCAGCGTGTGCCACAAAGCGGCGCTCGCCTTGATGCCGCGATGGTAGTCGGCCAGGCAGAACTTTTCGTTGGGGCTATGCGTGTTATCGTCATTCAAGCCCCAGCCAAGCAGCAGAACGTCGACGCCAAGTTGCTCGACGAAATTGGTCACGATCGGAATCGAGCCCCCTTCGCGAATGAAGACTGGCGGACGGCCGAAGCCTTTTTCGATCGCCGATGCGGCCGCCGACATAAACGGACTGTCCAGCGGAACCACAAAGCCAGGCGCCCCGTGGAAGTCGATCAGCTCCATCTTGATGCCCGGCGGAACGATCGCTTCCAGGTGCTTGGTCAGCGACTCGGTCAGTTGCTTGGGATCTTGTTGGGGTACCAGGCGAAAGCTGAACTTGGCCGAAGCTTTGGCGGGCAAGACGGTCTTGGCGCCTTCCCCTTGGTAGCCCGACGTGATGCCGTTGATGTCGAACGTCGGGCGGGTCCAGCGGCGCTCCAGCGTCGAATAGCCCGTTTCGCCCGAAAGTCCTTCAACGCCGATCGAACGCATGAAATCGGCTTCGCTGAAATCGAGCGATGCAAATTGATCGCGCTCTTCGTCGGTCAGCGGATCGACGTCTTCATAGAAGCCGGGGACTTGAACGCGTCCCTTGTCATCGATCAGCGAGGCGAGCATTTTCGCCAGCGTGTTGGCCGGGTTGGTCACCGCGCCGCCAAACGTGCCGCTATGCAGATCTTGTTTTGGACCGGTCAGCTTCAACTCGTAGTAGGCGATTCCCTTCAGGCCATAGGTAATCGCCGGCTGCCCCGGGCCAAACTGGCTGGTATCGCTGATGACGACCACGTCGCACTCGAGCATTTCGTCATGTTCTTTGATGAACGGAACGAGGTGCTCGCTGCCGATTTCTTCTTCCCCTTCGATCAAAAACTTGACCTGAATCGGGAGCTTGCCGACCGACTTCATCCAGGCTTCCACGCTCTTGACGTGGGTCAGCATCTGACCCTTGTCGTCGGTGGCGCCACGGGCATAGACATTGCCGTCGCGGATGGACGGCTCAAACGGCGGACTCTTCCATTCGTCGAGCGGTTCCGGCGGTTGGACGTCGTAATGGCCGTAAACGAGCGCGACCGGAGCGCCTTCGACGGCCGGGCTCTCGGCATAGACGATCGGGTGGCCGTCGGTTTCGTAGACTTTCGTCTCGAAGCCGAGCTCCCCAAATTGCTGGTGCAGCCACTCGGCCGCTTTGCGAACTTCGTCCTTGTAGCGGCTGTCGGTGCTGATGCTGGGGATCTTCAGCAGCTCGCAAAGATCGGCTTCGAATTTCGGGCGATTGTCGCTCAAATACGTCTGTAGTTCAGACATGAATGCTCAAGAATCAAATGTAAGAGGGGCGGTAGGAATTGACCGCAAAAATACTTTCCGATAGAGACAGCGGTACAATATAATGGCAGGCCGCGTCTTCGAGTATGCCACATCCAACGGCGGGAAACTGTTGGAGGCATGACGTTTACGCGAATTCGCCACATCCTTTGGTTGGACAGAAGAGGCTTTGGACGGAAAGCATGGTGAATCAAGAATCAGCGGTCGCCGAACCGGGTGAAGCCACAACGGTAAAATCGAAACCGAAAAATGATCCCAAGCGGAAGAAACAGCCACGTTACAACGTCATCCTGTGGAACGACGATGATCACACGTACGACTACGTGATCTTGATGATGCGTGATCTGTTTGGCTTGGCCTTGGAAGCTGGTTTCAAGATTGCGGAAACCGTCGATCGGACCGGCAAGGCGATTTGTTTGACCACGACCCGCGAACATGCAGAGTTAAAGCGAGACCAGATCCATGCTTATGGCCGCGACGCGTTGATGGCCCGCTCGAAAGGTTCGATGTCCGCGACGATTGAGCCGGTTGAATAGCCGCAAATTTCCCCAATTCACAAATTGAACGACCCCGAACCGATCCACGCGTTGCGCCGGATCGGTTATTTTGTTGGCGATGATGACCGAAAAAGCGCTAAAAACCGTTACCCTGGGCTGCAAAGTCAACCAATACGAGACTGAACTGGTTCGTGAGGGCTTGGTAACGGCCGGGTATCGCGATGTCGCCGAGGGCGAATCGGCTGATCTGTGTGTGGTAAACACCTGCACCGTCACCAATGAGGGGGACGCCAAGAGCCGCCAGGTGATTCGCCGGCTAGCCCGCGATAACCCCGATTCCCGCATTGTGGTGATGGGTTGCTATGCGACCCGGGCGCCTGGCGAGTTGGCGGCGCTGCCCAATGTGGTCGAAGTGGTCGAGAACAAGCGGGAAATCCCCGATCTGCTGGGACGCTTTGGCGTGATCGACGTTCCGACCGGGCTGTCAACGTTCGGCGATCGGCATCGCGCCTATGTCAAGGTTCAGGACGGATGCCTGCTTCGCTGCACCTTCTGCATTATTCCGACCGTACGGCCCGAAATGTACAGTCGCCCGGCGGCTGACATTTTGGAAGAAGTGGCCCGGCTGGCCGACAACGGTTTCCGCGAGATCGTGCTGACTGGAATTCACCTGGGGCACTTCGGCGTCGACTTGAACAAGGGAAAGCCGAAGTCGGAGTGGATGCGACTGGCTCACTTGGTGCGGGATCTGGCAAAGCTCGACGGAGACTTCCGCGTTCGCATGAGCAGCATCGAAGCGACCGAAGTGACTCGCGAACTGATCGACGTGATGGGCGAGTTTCCCGATCGCGTTTGTCCACATCTGCACATCTCGATGCAAAGTGGTTCGGACGCGGTCTTGCGGCGGATGCGACGTCGCTGGGGCGCCCAGCGGTTTGTCGATCGCTGCAAGTTGCTGAAGGAGCGTCTCGATCAACCGGCGATTTCGACCGACATCATTGTTGGTTTCCCCGGCGAGACCGACGCTGAGTTTGAAGAGACCTGCGCTGTGTCGCGGGAAGTCGGTTTCTCGAAGATCCATATCTTTCCGTTTAGCCCCCGCAAGGGAACGCCGGCGGCTGAGATGTCCGATCACATCCCGGGCGACGTCAAAGCCGATCGCCGTCGCCGCTTGGCGGAGGTCGAGACCGAAGCGCGGGAAATCTATTTCCGCTCGCTGGTCGGCAAGCGGCTCGCGGTGCTGGGCGAAGCGGCCGAGACCGACACAGCCGGACAAACGGTCGTGCGGGGGACCGCGTGTCGCTACGCTCCCGTTTCTTTCGCCGCTGACGCCGATGCGGTTGGCAAATTGACCCAGGTCGAGATCTCACAGGCGCAGTCCGAGTTGCTGTTAGGCGCCGCCCGTTAGTTTTGCAACGGCCTGGGGGCGTCAGCGCGGTTGTAGCGAAGGCGCAAACCTTATGATCGTTTGATCTGGCGGATGCTAGCGTTTTCTGGCTCGCACGACGTTCGCTGCCGATGAAAGGGGGGAAAGCGTAGATCTCTCTCCAGTGGGCAGAACGTAGCGAGAATCCCGTGGCGACAGCGACATCGAATGCGAAAGAGACCGGTATCCTGTTAGAAGCCGGCACCAACGAAGCGGAAATTCTAGTTTTTCAGGTCGGGGAGCAGTACTTTGGCGTGAACGTCGCCAAGGTCAAAGAAGTGTTGGAAATTGGCGAAGTGACCGCCATTCCGCATGGCCATCCTTCGATTGAGGGGCTCGCGCAGATTCGTAACGAGGTCGTTACCTTGGTGAATCTCGCCCACTATCTCTACGGAGATGAAGAGTTCCCCGAAGTGGCCGGCAAAGACTACATGTTGCTACTCGAATTCAATTCGCAGCAACTCGCTTTCCGCGTCCAGCGAATTCAACGGATCTATCGCGTCAGTTGGAAGGCGACCAAGCCGCTGCCGGAAGCGCCCGGCATGACCGCGCCGATTACCAGCGTGATTCTGCTCGACGGGCGCTTGATTCAGATTCTTGACTTCGAAACGATCGGCAACAAAATTGGTCACATCGACCAGTCCTCGTCGGTCGAAGATCATCAAGTCGAACGTATCGAAGCGGCTGATTGCCCGATCGTGTTCGCGGAAGATTCGCGGATGATCTCGGAGATGATTAGCGATTCGCTCGAAGCGGCCGGATTTACCAACGTCCGCGGCTTCACCGATGGCGAAGACGCACTTCGCTACCTGCAGAGTCTGTCGGCGGAGCATGACGCGTCGACGATTCGCTCGGCGGTCAGCGTCGTGGTGACCGATGTCGAAATGCCGCGGATGGACGGCTTTAGTCTTGCCAAGCAGATTCGCAGCAACGACCAGTTGGCCCAACTGCCGATCGTCATCTTTTCGTCGCTCGTTTCGCGCGACAACGAAAAGAAGGGGAAGCAAGTTGGCGTCACCTGCCAGGTCGCGAAGCCGCGATACGAAGAGTTGGTAAATCGGATCCGCGAAGCGGCGGGGATTATCTAGAAGTAGATGCCGCGTAACTGGCGCCACCTATAGGAAGTCCCCTGTCAAGGCAGACCCTCTCCGGGCCTTCGCCCTTCTTTCTTTTTTGCAGGGGAAGGGGCTTGTAGGTTAACGGTTGATCTTGGGACGCTGCTGGTTCGGTTGACGTTGCGTCGTTGGGCTGGAGAGTCGTGTTCGCTTTTGTCCGCTTTATGTCAGGGGCTTTTAAGGTTCGCCCAGGCACCTATTGGAGACTCTTCCATGCGGAGGTCTATGCGGATATCGGAGCGTTTCCTGTTCGGAAGGGAGCGGGTTCATTCATGCTCGGGAACTCGAGGTTCAATGGCGCCACGGGAACTCCGCTCCTGGCTCTAGCTGCGGTTTCAACTTCATTCCAGGCTCAACGATTCGTCTTACGAACTGGCGATCGCCGGATCATAACTTTTTCCAGTTTTCCACAGGCTCCACAACGTCGTCGCCAGGCTGCGGGCCACGTTGCGACGAGCCGTCGCGGGATTTAGTCCTTTCTCTTGAGTCCAGTGGCGATATTTTTCTGCGAACGGGCTGCCCGACTGCGCGATGGCGGTTCTGGCGGCGCCGATCAGGACGCTTTTCAGCGGGCGACTTCCCCGTTTGCTAAGTCGTACGCGTTGCGGACCGCTGCCGCTATGACGTCGCTCGAGACCGAGCCCGCAGTAACGCCACAGGGCCGATTTACTGCGAAAGCGGTCTGGCGTGTCGATGTAAGCGTAAAAGGTCGCCGCACGAATCGGGCCGACGCCCGGCGCCTCTAAAAAGCGGCGAATCGGCGGCTCTTTGCGACCGAGTTGAATGAGCCTGGCTCTGATTTCTTCCTCCTGCTGCAGCAACAGTTCGTAGACTTTCAGGACAAGATCGAGGTCTTCGTGCAGCACTTTGCGGCGCGGCAGCTTCTTCCACAACTGCTGTCGTTGTTCAGGATCGAGCACGTTGCCGATCGAAGTAAAAACGCCCTGCCGACGCAGCAACGCCGTTAGTTGATTCCCTTGTCGAACGCGTTCGCGAACCCGATCGTGATAAAACGCCACGTGCAGTTTCAGTAACGCTCGATCGACCGAGTCGACTTGATGAACCTCCTTGAGAAATCCGCCGCGAAGCAACTGCGCGAGCCGCTTCGCATCAATCGCATCATCCTTGTCCCCCTCTTTGGCGACATAGGCGTTTCTCCGCGGATCGCAGACCACCAACCGGTCGACGTAAGGACGTAAATTGCGAGCCAGCCAATCAGCCAGCGGCCCCTCCTCGAAGGTCAATTCCCGCGGCCGTCGATACGCTTCGAGCGCCTCAATCAGGGCTGGAATGGCGGTATCGCAAGGCATCTCTTGGACCACCTTCCCTCGGGAATTCAGGACGGCGATCTGAGTAAACTCGCAATGTGTATCAAACGCGATAAAATAGGCCACGGCCGGGCTCCTTGTTGGAAGGCATCGAGACGTTGAACATCTTCAAATGCTAACCCACATTGAGCCCCGGCTTCCTATATCTTCATGCTCTTCCGTCGAAGACGCCGTAAGGGCATGGCAACTGCTGCTAGCAGCACCCTCTCTTTCTTCTCCAGATTTCCGCTCAAGATTCGCCTTGCTCTGGCCGGGGGGATTTTGCTACTGTTCGCCCCGGTCGCGCGGCTTCGTTGTGTCGCGGCAAACTCAACGTCCATGCGAATTTGAGAGCAAGGATGCGAAACCTACAACTTACTCTGGCGGCGGTTCTTGTTTTGGCGACCAGTGCGGCAGCGCTGGCGCTTCCCCCCTGGGCTCGCCTGATTCCGTTCAAAAGCGTCGACGCGGATGTGAACGAAGAATACAAGCTGACCGACTCCAACGGTCCCTGGATGATCATGGCGACTTCCTTCAGCGGTCCTGGCGCCGCGCAGGACGCCCACAATCTGGTGTTGGAACTTCGCAAAGATCACAACATGGAAGCGTACGTCTACGAGCAATCGTATGACTTTACGGAGACGATCGACGGTCTTGGCTACAACCAATACGGCGAACGCAAGAAGATGCGATACGCCGACGAAGGGAAGTACACCAGCATCGCGGTGTTGGTCGGCAACTTCGATTCGGTTGACGATAGCAAGTTGAAAGACGCGCTGGATGATCTCAAGAAAGCCCATCCCAAGTGCCTTTCAGGCGACAATTCGGAGACGTCACAGCACGACGCGATTAAGTACTTGCGACGCAAGATTCGCGAAGCGGTCACCACCGACGAGAAAGCAAAAAAAGGTCCGATGGGGCACGCCTTCGTTTCCCGCAATCCGCTGCTGCCGGACGAATACTTCCAGCAAAAGGGAGTTGATCCGCTCGTGCTGAAGATGAACGACGGCGTCGCCAACAGCCTGCTCGACTGCGAAGGCAAATATAGCGTGCGGGTCGCCACCTTCACCGGCGCCACCGAAGTTGACGCCAAGAAGATCCAGGAAATTGTCGAGGGAAACATCGTCAGCGGCAGTCGGTTGGCCGTCGCCGCCGAAAAAGCGGAACGCCTGACCGCCAAGTTGCGCAAACAAGGGGTTCCGGCCTATGTCTTCCATGATCGCTCGGAAAGCATGGTGACGGTCGGTTCGTTCAATTCGGTCGGCACCGAACGGTCCGATGGTAAGATGGAAATCGATCCGCAGATCAACCGAGTCATCAATGACTTCCGCGCTACGCCGGTTCCGGGAACCGCCAACTTCACGCCTAAGACGATCGATGGAGTTCCGTTTGACGTTCAGCCGGTGCCGGTCACCGTGCCGAAAAAGAGCGTCGGCTCCTCCTACGCCAAGTGGAACTTCCTGAAGTAACGCTTGCTTCCGATCGATCGCTACCGAAGCCACACAGGCCTCTCATCCAACCAGATGAGAGGCCTTTTTCTTTTTCCGCAGGCCCCCTGGTTGGTCAACACGGCGGCGCTGCTACATTGGCGGCCAAGCATGGATTTATTGGTCGAGGAAGCGATGGCGAAAAAACGATTGCTGGTACTGGGGACCCACAACAAAAAGAAGGGCGCCGAAATGGCGACGCTGCTCGAGCCGCTAGGGATCGAGCTACAAACCCTGGCCCAATCGCCGGGCGCCATCGAAGTCGAAGAAGACGCCGATTCGTTCTCGGGAAATGCCGAGAAAAAGGCGATCGAGCAAGCCGTGAACCTCGGAATGTGGGTTTTGGCCGAAGATAGCGGCCTGTGCGTCGATGCGTTGGCAGGGGCGCCGGGCGTCTATTCTGCCCGATTTTCGGGGCCTGAGGCGACCGACGAGTCCAATAACCAGTTGCTGCTGGAAAAGCTGGCTGACGCGGCCGACGCCCGGCGGACGGCGCACTACGTTTGTTGTATGCGGCTGGCGTCCCCCAGCGGCGAGATCATGGCGGCCAGCGAAGGGATCTGCCGCGGCCGCATTGTGTACCAAGAACGTGGGAGCGGCGGGTTCGGTTATGACCCGCTATTTGAGCTGATCGAGTATCGCCGCACGTTCGGCGAAATGGGTGGAGCGGTCAAATCGGTGCTGAGCCACCGAGCGAGAGCTTCCCGCCGCCTGATGCCGCAACTAAGGCAGTTGCTGATCGCTGGGAAGTGGGCGAATTAGTCGCTAGCAAAAAAAATGAGCGAGCCGTTTGGATGATGTCGGCTCGCTCTTTATGAAATGTAGACCGTTAGATGACCTCCGTAAGGTAGCAAAGCAGTTATAATCTTTGCAATAGCATTTGGACAAAATCGGAAGAATTTCTCGCCGGAGCGGCAATCGTGACTAGACGACAAATCATTCCAGCTTTGTTGGCTGCATGGATAGCGGTCTCGATTCCGGCGCTCGTGCGGGGGGAAACCGCCGACCAGTGGGTCGATCAGAACCTGCCCCAGCTGATGGAAATCTACAAAGATCTCCATAGTCACCCGGAGGTTTCGTTCGAAGAAGCGAAGACCGCGAAGAAGTTGGCGAGCTTTTTGGGTGACGCCGGCTATGAGGTGACGACCGACGTCGGGGGGCATGGCGTCGTCGCTGTCCTGAAAAACGGCGATGGGCCAACTTTGATGTTGCGATGCGATATGGATGGGCTGCCGGTCACCGAACAAACGGAATTGGTTTATGCGTCGCAAGAAAAAATCACCACCGCCGACGGAGTCACCACCGGCGTGATGCATGCCTGCGGGCACGACATTCACATGACCAACATCATTGGCGTCGCTCGGTATCTGGCCTCGCATCGCGACCTGTGGCAAGGGACGCTGGTCGTAATCTGCCAACCGGCCGAAGAGCGTGGCGGCGGCGCCAAAGCGATGCTGGAAGACGGCCTGCTGACGCGTTTCCCGAAACCGGACCATGCGCTTGCCCTGCATGTTTCGGCGACATTGCCGGCCGGCAACGTTGGCTATCGCGCTGGGTACGCCATGGCGAACGTCGACAGCGTCGATATCACCGTACGCGGTCGCGGCGGACATGGCGCCTATCCGCACACGACAATCGATCCGATCGTCCAGGCGTCGGAGCTGGTGATGTCGCTGCAAACGATCATCAGCCGCGAAATCAAGCCGATCGATCCGGCCGTGATCACCATCGGCTCGATTCATGGCGGCACGAAGCACAACGTGATCGGCGATCGCTGCGACTTGCAGCTGACCGTTCGCAGCTATGGCGACAAAGTTCGGTCGCAATTGCGTGACGCCATTATCCGCCGAGCCAAGGCGATTGCTCAAGCCTACGGGGCGCCAGAGCCGACAATCGTTTACTCCGAAGGAACGCCGAGCCTGTTCAACGACCAAGAATTGGCGAAGCAGCTGGTTGAGGTGTTCCGCAAGACGCTGGGGGACGACCATGTCGAGCCGTGCGAACCGTCGATGGGAGGCGAAGACTTTGGCCGCTATGGCCGGGCAGGAGTGCCGATCTTGATGTTCCAGCTTGGCTCGGTCGACCAGAAGCGGTTAGACCGGTTTGCCGAATTGGGGCAGCCGCCGCCTTCGCTGCATTCCCCGTTTTACTATCCGGACGTTGAGCCGACGCTAAAGACTGGACTGCGGGCAATGATTGCAGGCTCGCTCGACCTACTGAAGGCGCCGCCTGCCGAAGAACAACGCAACTAGCATGCAGAACCTGTGGACAGGCCTGATTGTCGTCGGTTATTTGCTGGTGATTGCGGCGGTTGCGGCGACAATGCGATCGGCCCAGGTTTGGGCATTAGCGGAGCTCGATACGGCGGACAGCCGACAGCAATGGAGTGACTTTCGGCAACAAGTGCAAACCGAGATGGAAGAGGGGGGAGCGCCGGTAGCTCGCAGCGTTCCCAGGAGCGCCGAACCTCCCACTTTTGTGTTGCTGCGGGATCATTTTTACGTGCTCCTGGCCTTTGTTTTGCTGATAGTCTCGCTGCTTTACTGGATGACGGCATGGATGATTTCGGGCGCCTTGCGAACCTCGGCCCCAGCTGGCGACTCTCGGTCGTAGCAGGACCCCTGCCCGTTTTCACTTTCGTTGAATTAGAATAGCGACATGAGCCCCTCCAGTCGTCAAAACGAAACGCGTCAACCAGAGCTGCTGGTGCAGCACTGGCCGCTGACGCAGTCTCCGTGGGAAACGGGGGTCATGGCGATCGCTTTCGCCGCGGTGGGGCTGATCGCGTATTACGCGTCGAGCAGTTGGTCACTCGGCTTGCTCTGTATGGTGCTGCTATTGCTGACGTCGTGGCGGATGTGGTTGCCGGCGACCTTCGAGATCGGCCCGCGCGGCATCGTCCAGAAGAATCTGTGGGGCCAACGCCGAATTCAATGGCGGAGCGTCGACAGTTGTCAGACGCAGCGCAAAGGGGTGCTCGTCTATCTGCTGGCCGACGCCTCGGCGGCGGCCGAACTGAGCAACGTCTACATCTCGGGGCCAAGCCAGGTCGATGAGATCTGCGAGATCGTCGACTACTACCTACAGATTCGCCGCTCTGGAGGCGGATCGTCCATCTTGCGGCACGACGACAGCGCCGACTCGATCGACTCGCCGCCAATTTCGGCCTCTCGCTCGTAGGTTCGCCTAGAGCGGTTTTCTTCAATCTTTAGCGTTGTGGCTGGTTGCGGCCGCGCTGGTCGGCGTTGACCTGCATCGACGAATCTTGAGGATTCGCCTGCTTCGGTCGCCTTGACCAGCTTGCCTCACCAACGCCAGAAACGCTACTGCTATCAGAAAAACGCTCTAGAGCGAGCTCGCGTCAACCTTAAAGCAGGCCGCCTTGTGCGCGCCACCTTCTAGCTTCGGCGGTTGGCTGCGGCAGATAACCTCGTCGACGATCGGGCAGCGATCGGCAAACGGGCAGCCCGGATATTCTTTATCAGGCGAAGGAACTTCTCCCTGCAGCACGACGCGCTGACGCGTTCGCTCCAGCGCCGGATCGGGGACCGGAATTGCTGACAGTAACGCCTGCGTGTAGGGGTGCTGCGGCGATTCGTACAGCGCTTCGGCCGGCGCCATCTCGACAATGCGGCCGAGGTACATCACGCCAACGCGGGTCGAGATATGTCGAACCACCGACAAGTCATGCGCGATGAACAAGTACGACAGTCCCAGCTTCTGCTGCAGGTCCATCAGCAGGTTGACGACCTGGGCCTGAATTGAAACGTCGAGGGCCGAGACCGGCTCGTCGCACAGGATCAGGCGAGGGCGAACCGCCAAAGCGCGGGCAATGCCGATCCGCTGTCGCTGACCGCCGGAAAACTCGTGCGGATAGCGGTTGATGTAGCGGGGGTTGAGCCCGACTAGTTCCATCAGCCGCATCACTTCCAACTTGCGATCGACCCCGCGAGCCAGATTGTAGATTTTGATCGGTTCGCCAATGATCGAGCCGACCGTCATGCGCGGATTGAGCGACGCAAACGGGTCTTGGAAGATCATCTGCACGTCGCGGCGATAGGGACGCATCGCGGCGCCCGTCAGCCCGTCCACGCGACGGCCGTTGATGTAGACCGCGCCTTCGGTCGGCGGAGTGAGGTTGAGAATCGCTTTGGCGGTGGTCGATTTGCCGCAGCCCGATTCGCCAACCAAGCCGAGCGTTTCCCCTTCCCGCAGCGAAAAGCTGACGCCGTCCACGGCGCGGACAAAGCCGGTTTCGCCGGTGAACAAGCCTCCCCGTCGAAACGGGAAGTGGACCTTCATGTTGCGCACTTCAAGCAGCGGCGGGGTCGCCGGCGTTGCGAGAATCGGTTCCACTGTCGTTTCCACCGTCACGATTGATCCTCGCTAACCTGCGACGTCGCATCATGGCGCGGCGCTTCATCAATGTTGACCAGGCAGGCGTAGCTGCCGTCGTTGGCGTCGACCAGCGGCGGGTCGACCTGGCTGCACTTGTCGATACTGAACGGGCAACGCGGACGGAACGAACATCCGGCCGGCAGCTTGGAAAGGTCGGGCGGCTGGCCCGGGATCGGCCGCAGTTCAGCTTCCAGTTGATCGACGCGTGGGGCCGATTCGAGCAGGCCGAGCGTGTAGGGATGCCGGGGGTTCTGGAAGAGTTCGTCGACGGTCGCTTTTTCGACGACGCGGCCGGCGTACATCACTTGCACGCGATGAGCGATGTTGGCGATCACGCCCAAGTCGTGCGTGATCATCAGGATCGCGGTTCCTTCCAGCAGCTGCAGCTCTTTCATGAGCTCCAGAATCTGAGCCTGGATGGTGACGTCGAGCGCGGTGGTCGGTTCGTCGGCGATCAAAATGTCGGGTTTGCACGACAGAGCCATCGCGATCATCACGCGTTGCCGCATGCCGCCAGAGAATTGATGCGGATACTCAAAGACCCGCTTGCTGGCCGACGGGATGCCGACTTTCTCGAGCATTTCAATCGCGTGGAAGGTCGCCTCTTTGGCCGAGAGGCCCAAGTGCCGCCGCGTCACCTCGGTCAGCTGATCTTCGACGGTCAGGAACGGGTTGAGCGCGGTCATCGGATCTTGAAAGATCATCGCAATTCGGTTGCCGCGAATGTGCGACAGCTCGTTATGCGACATCTTCAGCAGGTCTTGTCCGCGATAGAGGGCCCGCCCCGAGACGATCTTGCCTGGCGGTTGCGGAATCAGCCCCATCAGCGCCAGCGAGGTGACCGACTTGCCAGAGCCTGATTCGCCGACGACGCCCAGCGTTTCGCCGGCGTTCAGTTCCCAGTCGACGCCCCGCACGGCCGTGACTAGGCCGTCGTCGGTGTTGAACTCGACGCGTAGGTCTTCGACGCGAAGGAGCGGTTCGTGCGTGTTGCTTGTTGACGCCATGCCGGTTCCTTAGCGATTTTTCATGCGGGGATCGAGCGCGTCACGCAGGCCGTCCCCCAGAAAGTTGAGCGAGTACAACGTCGAGGCGAGTGCGATCGCCGGGAAGACGATCAGCCACCAGTAAATCCGGATCGGCGTGATCACCTTCAGCCCTTCGTTGGCGAGCAAGCCCCACGAAACGTTCGGCTCTTCGACGCCGATCCCCAGGAAGGAGAGGAACGCCTCGAAGAGCATCACCGACGGAATCGTCAGCGTCAGGTAGACGATCACCACGCCTAGCACGTTAGGAACCAGGTGCACAAAGACGATCCGGCCCGGGCTGGCGCCGATCGTGCGAGCGGCGTCGACAAATTGTTCATGTTTTAGGCTGATCACCTGGCCGCGAACGACGCGGGCCATCGTCAGCCAGTAAATGGCGCCGATCAGAAAGTAGAACGCCACGATTCGGTTGATGCCGAACGACTCCAAGCTTTCTTTGATCGACGGTTCACTGATCACCATCACCACAAAAATCACGATGAAGATGAACGGGATCGAGTACAGGATGTCCACCACCCGCATCATTGCGTCGTCGACATGTCCGCCGACAAAACCGCTGATGGCGCCATAGCTAACGCCGATGATCAGAGAGACGAACGTCGCGACGATGCCAACGATTAAACTGACGCGAGCGCCCCAGAACAAGCGGGAGAGCAGGTCGCGGCCGAGGTGGTCATTGCCGCAATAGCTGGGGATCGCCCAGTCGCCAAATATCGAGAGACGCAAGCGAATAAGCGCTTCGTCGAACGCACTGGGGTTATTCCAGAGCGTATTGATTTTCGCGTCCAGGGCTTCGCCGGTCATTTCCGCCAGTCCAAGCGTCGCCGGATCGCCATTGGGCGCTGCAAACGAGCGATCGCTGAGGTGCTGATCCACAGGCGATTGAAGTGGGAAGAGCGGCGTTAGAATCGCGGACAGGCTAAGAAGAACTAATAAAAGTAGTGCTCCCATCGCCACCCAGTTGCGGCGCAATCGGCGCCACGCGTCTTGCCAAAGCGACACGCCATGAATCGCGTTGGCGTCGTTTAGCATCTGACGATAGCGATCTAACGGCGGCAGTGCGTCTTCGAAGTTGCGGTTTTTCGAATTCAAGGGGATGAGCCGAGTTCAGAGGAATGCTATTTCAGTTTGATCCGTGGATCGAGCAACTGGTAGGAGACGTCGACCAGCGTATTCATGACCAGCACCAGTGCGGTCGAAACCATCACGATCCCGAGCGAAGTGGTGTAGTCGCGCTGGGTAACCGCTTCGATGAAGTGGGTTCCCAGCCCAGGCAGGAAGAAGATCCGCTCAATCACCAGCGAGCCAGTCAAAATGCCGGCCACCGCCGGACCCAAGTACGAAACGACCGGCAACAAGGCGCCGCGAACCGCGTGCTTTAACACGACGGTGCTCGACATAAGTCCCTTGGCGTAGGCGGTGCGAATGTAGTCTTGTCCCAGCACGTCGAGCATGCCGGTTCGCGTCAGTCGCGAGATATACGCGGCGAACGGCGCCGCCAAGCAAATTGCCGGCAGGACCATGTCGATCGGCTTACCCCAACCGGCCGCCGGGAACCATTTCAGCTGGAAGACGAAGATCAAGATTGCGATCCCCGCCAGCACAAAGTTAGGGACGGCAATCCCTATGGTGGCCAGTGAGCGAAACATGACGTCAAGGAGCGAATTACGCCAGAGGGCCGAGATGATGCCCGCCGAAAGCCCCAAGACCAACGCCAATGCCATCGCCAAAATGCCGAGCGTTGCGCTAACCGGGAAACCTTCTGAGATGATCTCGCTAACTTCGTAATCATTGAGCACTTGGCTTGCGAGGAAGTCGCCGTAGCAGGCGTTGCTCAGATAGTGCCAATATTGGACCGGCCAAGGATCGTTCAAATGAAAGCGATCTCGTCGCATTTTCTCGATTTCCGGCGGGTACGAGCGTTCGCTCGACATCGGACCGCCAGGTACCGAGAGCATCAAGAAAAAGCTGAATGTGTATACCAGCCAGAGCGTGATCAAGATCCAGATTGCTCGGCGAACTAGAAAACGAGTCAACGAAGTCCCTCCGCAGCGAAAATGCGTTGTTTTTCCGCCTCGTCGATTTCCAGGATATGCAATGGATGCAAGTCCTGAAGATTTGGGTAGAAATTCTTGACGTACGGACGAACGATGTTCATCGAAACATAGTAGTAGATTGGCAAGATTGGCGCTTCGTCCATCAGAATCTGCTCGGCCTCGCTCAGCATCTCAAGTCGTTTCGCGGGATCGGGCTCGGATTGTGCGTCGTGGATGAGCTGATCATACTCAGCGTTGCTCCAGCCTGTCTGGTTGTTTTCGCCATCGGTCACAAACATATCGAGAAAAGTATTGGGATCGGGGTAGTCGGCGGTCCAGGCAGCGCGACTTAGATCAAATTCTAAGTTTTTCTGCGAAGCGAGATAGACGCTCCATTCCAGATTGCGCAGCTCAACATCAATCTGCAGATTCTTCTTCAACTGCTGTTGGATCACCGATGCGATGTCTTTGTGCGCTTCGTGGGTATTGTAGAGAATCTGGATCTTGGGGAAGCCTTTGCCGTCCGGAAAGCCTGCTTCCGCAAGCAAACGTCGCGCTTCCTTCGGATCATATTGGCCAGTATGGCCGCCAGCATATCCCGGCAGACCAGTTGGAACTAAGCTGTCGGCAGGAACCTGTCCGGCGCGGGTGATGTATTTGACGATTTCTTCTTTGTCAATCGCCAGATTCAAAGCGCGGCGGACCGACGGATTATCCAGCGGCGGGCGAGTCGTGTTCACTCGGTAAAAGTACGTCGTCAACATCGGCGAGATTCGCAAGTCAGGAAGTGAACCTTCATCGCGAGCGGCGTCTCGTTCTTGCAGTTTCTCTAGAGCGGGAATCGGGATGCTCGTTTCCCAGTCGATTTGGCCATTCATGTACATGTTCAACATCGTCGTGTCGGACTGCACCGCCAACGCGTCGATAATGTTCAGTTTCACATTTTCCGCATCCCAATATTTGGGGTTCTTTCGAAGGCGGATCCGATCACGTATGCGGCGGAATTCGAGCGTGAATGGGCCATTGGAGACGATGTTTTCCGGCTTGGTCCACCTGGGATAGCCATAGGTTTCGATGCAAGTTCGGTTGACCGGGTGCATCGGATAAAAGGCGACCAGATCAAGGAAATAAGGAGTTGGATTGGCGAGAGTAACGACCAGCGTATGATCGTCCGTCGCTTTGATGCCGACTTCGTCCCAGTGAACCGTCAGGAAGTTGACTTGCTGGACGTCAGGCACATCCTTCAGAATCTTCTTAAGAACGACGTTTTCTTCCGAGAGTTTGACGAACGTTTGCGTTTCGCCGTCAGCATCCCAATCGATTTCGCCGTCCTTGGTCGGTTGCACGTTCACGACGAAGTACTTGCCGGTTTTGGCGTTTTCGTCTTCACCGACCGTTACTACGTTGATCTCTTGGAGAATGCCTGAGCGAATGGTCCCGCGAGGATAATGTTGTTCGGAATTGCCATCGATCGCCGGCGACATTTTAGGGCCCGAACGGTCCGCCATCTCGATCTCGACCCGATCGCCGACTTCGACCTTGGATAACGAGTATTTCTCCGCGTTTTTCACATACCACAATTGGTAGGCGTATTCCGAGGGAAGTTGTGGGTGAAGAAAACGCTGCCAACTAAAGACCCAGTCGTGGGCGGTAACCGGTTCGCCATTGGTCCAAACCGAGTCCTCCCGAATGTGGAAGGTATAAGTCAACTTGTCATCCGACAACTCGTAAGACGTCGCCTGTCCTGGGGCCGTGATCATGGTGGTCGGATCAGCCGGATCGGGGAGTCGCTGATAGAGTCCCTCAAACAGGGCCTCTATCACCCGTCCTTCCGGAACTCCAGTTACCATCTTCGGGTCAACCGACTTCACTTCGGTCCCATTGGCGAACGTAAAATCGGCCGGCGGGAGGTCGCTGAACTGGAGCACGGTCGCCAGCGCGATCGCCGTCAGGCCCAGCAAAGCGAGTGGAAGGAGATAGCGCAGCGGGAATTTCATGATTTTGCGCAAACATTTGATAGTGCGGATACGACGACCTAATGTCTGAATGTAGGCGGCGGGCCGATGGAACTCAACCTGTTTTCCCCATGATGGTTAGGTAGTTTGGCCCTTTTTGTTGCTGTGGCAGTTTTTTCTCCACAAGAGTTTTTTTGTTTTCGGGTTCCCGTGGAGTTTCAATATCTAAGCTATTCCGTTTTCACATGAACATTCTTAGAATGCGAAACGTACTCACATCAATTCGGGCGCAAGGCATTTGTTAGTCTTCTAGCTAGGAAGACAATTTTTTTGCTTGCTTGTCGACGCGAAGGAAATCGTTTCGACGAGATGGGACAGCTTTTGCGGATTTTGTTTTAGTCGGACCGCAGGAGTACTGATACGCAAGCGCGCTTCGTTGGAACCTTGTTGCGCCGCGCGAATGAGTCGCGATTTCTCATTCGCCAATTCCCGGCGTCACATCTGCCGCGTTTTGCTTACGCATCCTGCTGTTCGATGCACACGGTTTACGACCATCGTATCCCCGTGCGCGGTAGATGTATCACACAAGGAACTCAGCACATGACGCTAGCGCAAGACTACGCGTACAGCTCGCTATCGGACCGCCCCGCCACCCCGCGAACCTTTCCGCCGAACGAGAACGGAAGCGTCTCGGCCGAAACAGCGCCTGCTCCGGCTCCGGCGCCAACTGGCCCCGATCCGCTGAATGACGGAACGGCCAAAGATCTCGTTCAACTCTTCAAACTATTGGCGGACGAAACCCGCTTGCGGATTCTCTGCTTCCTGCTGCAAGAGAAAGAATTGAATGTTCGCACCCTGTGCGAATTGCTCGGCCAAAGCCAACCGGCCGTCAGTCACCACTTGGCGCTGATGCGGGTAGCGGGACTGGTCGATTCGCGCCGTGACGGCAAGCACAACTTCTATCGTATTTTGCCCGACCGCGTCGGCGAACTGTTGGAGCTGTTGTTCCAGCAAACTCCTGGCGTCGCCAATAGCGAACTCCGCGTGCAAGAACACTGCGTACGCTACTTTACCGTATCGCAGTAGGTCGGTTTGACTCGCCACTAGCTGCCTGTTGAAAAATGCCATCGTGGCATTTTCCAACCTCGCCAGTCTCAGAGCATAGCTCTTCGCGGCTCGCAAAATAACGACTTACGTCGTTATTTTGGGATCGCGTCCGTGCGATCACGCAGTCCGTCGAGAAAATCAACGGACTGCTAGCAGCCAAAGTCGGAGAGGCTGGCCGCGGTCGATTTAACGATGGTTCGCGGCCAGCAACTCGACGACGAGGCTCTCGACGTCGGCATAAGTGAACGCGTCCTCTTCGGAGGAGACGCTGGAATTGTCAAAGCGTTTGGCGAGCGTGCCATCCTGGGCGTAAACATAAACCGCTGGCGGCGAGCCGAGTTTCAACTTCTCGAGCATCGTATCGACGTCGTCGCCGGCGAGGACGTTATCAAACGTCGCGCCGAACTTCTCCAGGAACGGTTTGACTTGCGGGATGTAGTCGGCGGCCGGTTTGTTCGGCAAGCCGATATAGTCCAGGCTGACGCTCACGCAGACGACTCCTTGGTCGGCGTATTGGCGGTCGAGATCGACCAGCCCGGGGAATTCTTTCAAGCACGGGGGGCAATCGGTCGCCCAGTAGTCGACCACCACCACCTTGCCCCGCTGGCTCTCGACCAGCATCCGGATCCCCTCGTAGTCCAGAACGCGGACGGTCACTTCTTTCGGCGGCGCTGCCGCCGCCGGCTTCGGCGCGACGGTCGCTTCGCCCGTATCGGATGGCCCCGGCGCACTTGGCTTTGCACAGCCGACGGCAAGCAAACCAGGGAGCATGACCGCCAGCGCGATGTGTCGTAGAGGTTTCACAGGCAGATCCTTCGCTATCTTTTCGGGATGGGTGGGTGACACTAGCATAAGGAATTCTCGATTATCGCCCAACTCACCCGATGCAAATGTCTGATTTCGAACATCTCCGGCATAAACCTCCCACGGCCCTCGACGAACCGCGACAGTTGATCGTCGCCTGCTGCCAATTGCGGAGCAACGTCAATCTGTCACGGATTGTGCGAACCGCGTCGTGCTGCGCCGTCTCGCGGGTGATCGTCACCGGCAACATGAAGATCGATCCGAAAATCGCCCGGGATGGCGCCGAGCAATTGCCGATTTCACGACATCGCTCGTTGCCGCCGGTGCTGCGCGATTTGAAGAAAGAAGGATATCGCCTGGTCGGGCTTGAGCAAACAACCAACTCGGTCGACATTCACCACTTCTCATTCGTGCGGAACACGGTGCTGGTGATCGGCAACGAACGGCAAGGCACGCCCGACGACGTGCTGCGGCTGCTGGACGACGTGGTGGAGATCCCGGTTTACGGCATGCCCTATAGCTTTAACGTGGCGACCGCAACCTCGATGGCGCTGTACGAGTTTTGCCGTCAGTTTCCGACTGGCTAGTACGCGTTTCGTCGTCTTCAATTTGTAGGTTGGGTGCAGCGCAGCGCTGGCCCAACGATGCGGTCGCAAGCGAATCACATTTCTTGATCGGATGAGAACTGATCGCGATTGCTCCAACGCCCCAACATTTCTTTCTTGCGATTTCGTGGGGCGAAGACATGCTCTTCTCGCGAAGACGCGATAAGAACATGGCGCCAGGTATTCGGCCGTAAAAGCATGCCACCAAGCTTTACGCCCCTTGCATTACCTTGGCCGCTTCCTGGCACAGCTCTTCGGTCCGGTCGATGTTCGGGCTTTCGGCGATGATTCGGACGATCGGTTCGGTGTTGCTGCCGCGGATCAATAGCCAGGCGTCTTCCCAGGCAAACCGCAGTCCATCCAAGCGGCTTGCGTCCACGGTGGAGAAGTGGGCGACCAGCTTGTCGAGCGACCCGGCCAGTTGCTCGCGATCGAGCGGCATCGTCGTTTTGAGGATCTCAAACCGCGGGATCGAATCGGTTAGCGTTCCGACCGTCTTGCTAGTGGCCGCCATCGTGTCGAGGATCAGCGCCATACCGACAAAGCTGTCGCGAATATAGCCGACGCGTGGATCAATTGGCCCGCCGTTTCCTTCCCCGCCAAAGACCGCCCCTTGGGCGATCATCATGTCGGTCACGTTCGCTTCGCCAACGGCCGAGCGAAAGATCGGGGCGCCATGCTTCTTAGCGATCGCTTCATTCATCAAACTGGTGGCGCAATTGATCACCACCGGGCCTGGGCGACTGGTCAGGACATGATTTAGGCAAAGTGCGACCGTGTACTCTTCGCCGATGTAGCGCCCGGCCGAATCGATAATCGCCAGGCGGTCGGCGTCGGGGTCTTGGCAAAAGCCGATGTCGGCGCCCGACTCGACGACTTTAGCGCGAACGCCTTGCAGGTTGGCCTCGGTCGGCTCTGGGGTATGCAGAAAATTGCCGCTGGCCTGATCGCCGAGGATTTCAAACTCACAGCCGAGCGCTTCGAGAAGCTTTCGCCCCAGCAAACTGCCAGCCCCTTCATTGGAATCGAGCAAGACGCGGAAGTTCCGCTTGCGAATCGTGTCGACATCCACGATGGCGAGCACTTTTTCGAGATGCGCCGAAAGCGTATCGTCGCACGGCGAAGTGGCGCCTAGCTTCTCGTGCGGGGCCCAAGCGGCGGCGCCGCTGCGGTAGGCTTCCAGCACCCGTTCCCCTTGGTTGGCCGGAATAACGCGGCCGTCCTGCCCCATCAGTTTGATGCCGTTGTACTGCGGCGGATTGTGACTGGCCGAGATCTGCACCGCGCCGCCGCAGCCATATTGGCGGGTCAAGACGCCCACCGTCGGCGTCGCGGCGATATCGGCCTGGATGACGTCTCGGCCGCAAAAGTTGAGCGTGCCGGCGATCAGCTCGGCCAACGGTTTGCCGCTCGGGCGTCCATCGCGGGCAATCAAAATCGGGCCCGGGGCCGCCTGTTGAGCAAAGGCGGCGACATATTTGACCGCAATCTCTGGGGTGAGCGATTCCCCCACCACGCCCCGCAAACCGGAAACGCTGATGATCGGGTCCTTCACGGTTTCTTCCTTGTTGATGGTACGGTCGCGAAAAGGGGCGGCTGTGCGTTCCCGTTCAATGTCCCCGCAGACGCGCAATCAAGTCAAGGGCGAACTGTCGATGCCCGATTGATGCTTCTTTACCGTCCCCCGTAAAATTGGGGTCAGAAAATACAGCCGTACTGCTTGAAGGAGCACTGATGTCGAGCGAAGTCGATTCGTTGTTGAGCCAGGTTCAAGGCGCCGTCGCCGCCGAAAAAGTCACCGCCAGTGCGGCGGAAAACATCCAGATCTGGCTCACCCAACCCCGTTACGCGGCTTACGCTTCGCAAGTCGCCGATCTGATCAAGGATGAAAAGTGGCAGGCCCTTGATGACGCGTTCTGGACGGTGATTCCCTTCGGCACCGGTGGTCGTCGCGGTCGGATGAACCCGGTCGGCTCGAACGCAATCAACGAACGGACCATCGGCGAAAGCGCCCAAGGTCTCGCTTCGTACGTCAAAGAGACGGTCGAAGGTCCGTTGTCGTGCGGCATCGCCTACGACACCCGGCATCGGTCGCGGGAATTCGCCGAGTTGTGTGCCCGGATCATGGTCGCCAACGGCATCAAGGTCTATTTTCTGGACGACTACCGCAGCACGCCGGAACTGTCGTTCCTGGTTCGCTACAAGAAGTGCAGTTGCGGCATCATGGTGACCGCCAGCCACAACCCGCCCAGCGACAACGCCGTGAAGGTTTATTGGTCGACCGGCGGTCAGGTTCTACCGCCGCACGACAAGGCGATCATCGACCGGGTGATGAACGTCGAAGCGCTGCCGCTGGAGGTGGTCTTTGACGAGGCGGTGGCGAAGGGGGATGTTGAGATCTGCACGGCTGAAGTCGACTCGGCGTTTATCGACGTCGTGAAGGCTCAAAAGTTCGCCGGCCCGCGCGACTTGAAGCTGATCTACTCGCCGCTGCATGGCGTCGGCGCTTCGGCGGTGATCCCGGCCCTGGAAGCGGACGGCTTTACCGACATCGAGGTCTACGGTCCGCACGCCGAACCGGACGGCGATTTTCCGAACGTGCCGGGGCATGTATCCAATCCAGAAAACCCGGTGGTTTTCGATGCGATCATTGACCGAGCCAAGCAGGTTGGCGCCGAATTCGTCATGGCGACCGACCCTGACTGCGATCGCGTCGGCTGCGCGGCGCCGGTGACTTCCGACCTGCAGGGAGAGTGGCGTACCTTCAACGGCAACCAGATTGGCGCCTTGCTGTGCGATTACGTCCTGAGCAAGAAGAAAGCTGGCGGCTCGGTCGCGGCCGACAGCTATGTGATCAAGACGCTGGTGACGACCGAAATGGTTCGCCGCATTGCCGACAGCTACGGCGTGAAGACTCACGGCAACCTGCTGGTCGGCTTCAAGTACATCGGCGGCACGATGGACGAAGTCGGGCCCGACAATTTCCTATTCGGCTGCGAAGAGTCGCACGGTTACTTGGTTGGGCAGTACGCTCGCGACAAAGACGCGGCTGTGGCGTCGATGCTGCTGGCTGAACTGGCGGCCGATTGTAAGGCGAACGGCCAGACGT
This sequence comes from Blastopirellula retiformator, assembly GCF_007859755.1. Lineage (NCBI taxonomy): Bacteria > Pseudomonadati > Planctomycetota > Planctomycetia > Pirellulales > Pirellulaceae > Blastopirellula > Blastopirellula retiformator. Next base: position 286,985 of record NZ_SJPF01000005.1, read on the forward strand.
TGCACGAGCGGCTGGAGTCGCTCTGGTGGCAGCATGGCTACCATGCAGAGCACCTGCTGAACCAGAAGATGGAAGGTTCCGAGGGGATGGCCAACATGAAAAAGCTGATGGCCAAATTCCGCGAACAGCCGCCACGGTCGCTGGCCGGGCTGAAGCTGGAGCGCGTCCGCGACTACAAGAATGACGTGATCGTCACCCCCGATGGCGAAAAATCGCCTCTCGGCGGACCTGCGGGAGACATGGTGATCCTCGACCTGGAGGAAGGGAACTATGTGGCGGTTCGTCCGTCCGGGACCGAGCCGAAGGTGAAGTTCTACATGTTCACCTTCGTCGAGCCGGAACAACTGTCCTTGCTCGACATGGCGAAAGAAGCGATGGCCGAGCGGATCGCCGCCCTGGAAAGCGAGCTGAAAGCGTTCGCTGCGGCGACATAGCCGATCCTGCCCTGCCCGAATTCAGTCGACGCTCTACAATGAGGGAGAATTTTTTCTCCCTCATTTTTTGTGCGCATGACCGACTCCGCCGAAGCCCCGAATCCGCCAGAGAACCGCTCGACCGAGGGGAAGCCGCAAGAGCATGTCCCCTTTACGTTGACGGCCGACAAGGTTCGCAAGTTTCCGACCACGCCTGGCGTTTACCTGATGAAGGATATCCAGGGCCGGGTGATCTACGTCGGCAAGGCGAAGAACCTGCGCAGCCGCGCCGGCAGCTATTTCAACGCCGAAGCGGCGTCCGATATTCGAACCGGCTATTGGGTGGGAGAGATCGCCGACGCCGATTTTGTGGAGACCGACAGCGAGGTCGACGCCCTGCTGATGGAAGCTCGGTTGGTGAAAGACATCCAGCCCAAATACAACAAAGATCTGAAGGACGACAAGTCGTTCCCGTACCTGATGATCACGCAGCGGGAAGACTTTCCGCGGGTCGAGTTTACCCGCGAGCCGCAAGAGAAAAACGCCAAACTGTACGGGCCTTTCGCCAGCGCCGGGGCGCTGCGAGGCGCCATCCAAGTGCTGCAGCGGATCTTCAAGTTTCGGACCTGCAGTCTGGACATTGACGAAAACGACGAGCGCTGGAAGTGGTTCCGCCCCTGTCTGTTGGCGAGCATCAACCAGTGCACCGCGCCCTGCAATTTGCGAATTACCAAAGAGGAGTATCGCAAAGACATCCGCCGGCTGCAGATGTTCTTGGAAGGAAGCCGCGATCGGCTGCTGAAGCAACTGCGGGAAGAGATGTTGGAGGCCTCCAAGACGCTGCAGTTTGAGAAAGCGGCGAAGCTGCGCGACGAGATCGACATGCTCGAGCGGCTCGACGAGCGGGGCGAGCTAGAAACGCACGCCCAGCCCGAGGTTTTTTACATCGATCCGAAAAAAGGACTTGCCGGTTTGCGGAAAGTGCTGCAACTGCCGACCACGCCGCGGTCGATCGAAGGGGTCGACATCGCCCACTTGCAGGGCGGGGAAACGGTCGCCAGTCTGGTGCAGTTTTTGGATGGCTTGCCGTTTAAGCCCGGTTATCGCCGTTACAAGATCAAGAGCGTCAAAGGAGTCGACGACTTTCGCAGCATCCACGAAGTGGTCGCGCGGCGGTTCAAGAAACTACACGCCGAAGGAGAGGTTTTTCCCGATATCCTGTTGATCGACGGCGGCAAGGGGCAACTGAACGCCGCGCTGGCCGCCTTTCGCGATTTGCAGATCGAACCGCCCACCTTGGTTTCGCTCGCCAAGAAGGAGGAAGAGATCTTCCGCCCCGGCCAGGCCGAGCCGCTACGTCTTAGCCGCCACGCGTTTGCGCTGCGGCTGCTGCAATATGTGCGTGACGAGGCGCACCGCTTTGCGCAGCACTACCACCACATATTGCGTAGCAAGAGCACGTTTGGCGAATAACTGGCTGGGAAGCGGTCGCGCTTAGCAGTCCGTTGATTTTCTCAACGGGCTGCGTGATCGCAGGGATGCGATCCCAAAATAGCGACGGAAGTCGTTATTTTGCGAGCCGCGAAGAGCTATGCTCTGAGCCTGGCGAGGTTGGAAAATGCCACGAGGGCATTTTTCAACAGGCAGTTAGTGAGCGTGACCGTGCTCGATCTCTTCGGGCGTCGCTTCGCGAACGTCGCGGACGACGACGTCAAAATGAAGCGTCATGCCGGCCAGGGGGTGATTACGATCGACAATGGCGACGCCATCCCCCATCTTGGTCACGACGGCGGCGAATTCTCCTTCGTCTTCCGTTTCCAGGACCAATTCCATGCCGACCTGGACCTGGCTCGGATCTTCAAAGGCGTCGAGGTCGATTTCCATGACGTCGTCTTCGTCATACTCGCCGTAGCCTTGATCAGGCGGAACGACAATTTGGAAGATGTCCCCCTTTTTCTTGCCGTCTAGCGCCGACTCCATGCCGGGAATCAGCGCGCCGATTCCGTGCAGGTAGACTAGCGGATCGCCGCCGCTAGAGGTGTCGATCAGTTCGCCGTCGTCGTCTTTCAAGGTGTAGTCGATGGTGACGACCGAATGTTTGCCAATTTTCATCTTGCAGCCCTAGTGAGAGAAAGATTGCCTGTAGTCTAAGTTCCCAGGGCCTGTCTAGCTAGTTGCAAAAGTGGGGGAACGACTAATTGCCGTTTTTCCGCTAGATTCGCGATTTGCGGGTTGTTCAGGCTGTTCGTAGGGGCTTGCGAAAAGATTGTCGAAATGACAGCACTTCTCTTTTCCGTTTGCGGCGACGGAATCGATAACAAAAGGGCGGCAAACACGGAAAGAGAACGCAATTTCGCCACGGAGGAAATCTATGTCTACTCGTTCAAAATATCACGATTCCAACGCTCATAACGCTTCTGGCGATGAACGATCTGGACTCGTCACCTGCGCCCTGGTTCTGCTCGGCATCGCCGCCGGCGCCGCGGGCGGAATGTTCTTCGCTCAGCGCGACTTTCATCGTGAGATCGCCACGTTGAAGGCCGAAGTGGCTGAGTCGCGGCATGACATTCAAGTCTTGACCGGATACGCAGACGACGCCGGCCGAACCAATTCGCTGCTGAGCCAACTTCGCCGTCAACGCACCTCGCTGGCCGAAAACCAACTGCTGGCCGGCGAACTGGAGCACACGCTCGCCAAGGTCGAAGCGGCGGCGCTGCGAATCGACGACGCAAAGGCGGTGTTGGCCCGCATGGAAGACCTGCAAGAGCAAATCGTCAACCAACAGTGCCTGGCCAGCGAACTGGCGGCCGCCCTCGATCAGCAGAAAACGGTCCAGTACCAGCTGATCGACTTGGCGACCGACCATGATTCGGCCAAGCATTCGCTTGACGCGCTCGCCAGCAACCAGTCGCGAATGCAGGAAATCGCCGATTCGCTCGAAGAAAACGAGCTGACGGTCGATCGAGTCGCCAGCGTATTGGACAAGCAGGTTCGTCTGGGAGACGACATCGCTTCGGCCCAAGCGGCGCTCGATTTGGCCGCCGAAGTTGCGGCTGACTCGGCCGAACTGCATGGCGCCCTGGCCGATAATCATCGCAACTCAGAGCGGGCGTTGTCATCGCTCGACGAGATGGTCTGGATTTGCGAATACCTGAACTCGCAATCGCCGCGACTGGCGATCACCCAGGCCAACTTGCGTCAGATCGATGAGATCCAGAAAGAAGCGGCGACGCTGAAGGAATCGGTCGGCGGTCTGGTAGAAAACGTCGAAACGATCCGAGGTTTGAATCGCTCGCTCTCTTCGGTTGTGACGACGACCGTTGGCATGCGAAGCGGTCTGGCCGAAATCATGCTGCTGGAACCGGCCGTCCGTCAGCTGGCGAGCAGCCATCGTGAACTGGAGCAACTGGTCAACGGAACGCCGCAACTGGACGTGCAATCGCGAGCCCGGCAGCTGATCGCCGAGCATGGCGAACCGAAGGAAACGGTCTACGTCAGCCAGAAGCCGTAACGAGAACACCGTGGCAGGAGTCCCGTGGCAAGAGTCCCGTGGCGAGGGCAGTCGCCGTCGGCGCGAAGCCCGTGGCAATAACCTGTTCTCTTCTCCTCTCTTCCGTGGCAACCTTGGGAGAGGGAACAAGTCAAGCGGAGCGTCGGCGGCTGGGATCAGCGAGACATGATCGCTGGTCCCCAGCGAAAGAGTCAATCTAACGACAACCTGTTTTACAACAGGATGTCGTGGACCGGGTGTTGTTCTTCAACGCCGGTCAATCGCATGTCGAGACCTTGGAACTGCACCGACAACTTGCGGTGGTCGATTCCCAGACAATGCAAAATTGTGGCGTTCAGATCATGGATATGAACCGGATTTTGCGTAATGTTGTAGCTGAATTCGTCGGTCTCGCCGTAGACGAGGCCCGGCTTAATTCCACCGCCGGCCATCCAGACGCTGAAACAGCGGGGGTGATGGTCACGACCGTAGTTCTCCTTCGACAGGCCTCCTTGGCTGTATACGGTGCGACCGAACTCGCCCCCCCAAACCACTAAGGTGTCGTCGAGCAGACCTCGTTGCTTCAGATCTTGAATCAACGCCCAGGCGGGTTGGTCGATGTCGCGGCACTGCTTGGGCAAATCGCCGGCGATGTTGCCATGTTGATCCCAACCACGATGGAAAATCTGCACAAACCGGACATCCCGTTCGATCATGCGACGCGCCATCAAGCAGCTCGAAGCGAACGTACCGGGCTTGGTCGCCTCGGGGCCGTACATATCCAGCGTATGTTGCGTCTCGCCGCTCATGTCGGTCAGTTCCGGAACCGACGTCTGCATGCGGAACGCCATTTCGTACTGGGCGATGCGGGATTGCGTCTCGGGATCGCCAATTTCGGCCAACGCTTGTTGGTTCATGCGGCCGAGCGAGTCGAGCATCTTGCGGCGGATGTCGCCGCTAACGCCGTCGGGATTCGATAAAAAGAGAATCGGGTCTCCTTGGCTGCGGAGCGAAACCCCTTGGTATTTGCTCGGCAAGAAACCGGAGCCCCACAGACGGTTGTAAAGCGCCTGGGCGTCGCGACGACCGCTCCAACTGGGCGTCATCACGACGAACGACGGCAAGTCTTTGTTTTCGGAGCCCAAACCGTAGCTGAGCCACGAACCAAGGCTAGGACGCCCCGGCAACTGATTGCCAGTACAAATGTAGGTGATCGCTGGATCGTGGTTGATCGCCTCGGTGTGCAGCGACTTGACGATTGCGATATCGTCCACCATTTTCGCGGTGTGGGGCAGCAGCTCGCTGACCCAGGCGCCTGACTTGCCGTGCTGCGTGAACTTGAACTTGGAGGGAGCGATCGGAAAACGCGTTTGTCCCGAGGTCATCGTCGTCAGACGTTGTCCTTGACGAACCGATTCGGGCAAGTCTTTGTCGTACCAGTCGCCCATCGTCGGTTTGTAGTCGAGCGTGTCCATCTGGCTCGGGGCGCCGGCCATGAACAGATAAATCGCTCGCTTCGCCTTGGGGGCGAAGTGAGGTACCGACGGCAAACCGCCGGAAGTCGACAGCGGCGCGGCGGCAGCCCGCTCTGGCAGCATCGAACTCAGTGCGGCGGTTCCCAGTCCTAAACCGCCAAGCTTAAAAAAGTGGCGGCGCGAGAGGGCTTGCCCATACTCTTGGCGAGGATCCATATCTCATCGTTCCTTGAATCGGACGGCTGGAAATTTCCGCCGGCGATCGCTAGTTCTTGGTAATGACTTCGTCCAGGTTCAGCGCCAAGTTGGCCGCCAAGGTCCATGCGGCGGCTGCGCTGAGGTCAATGCTCTCATCCCGCTTCACATCGCCGACCGCCACCAGCGCGGCGGCCGCATCGGGATTGGCGGAAAAATGCTCTGCGGCGGCATCCACCAGTTTCACCACTTCGGCAACTTCCTGCTCGTGCGGTTGGCGGCTCAGGCACAGCTGCAGCATCCACTCGGCCCGCTTTTTCGACGTGTCGCCACCCTCTTTGATCGCCCGGGCCCCCAGGGCGCGAGCCGCTTCAACAAACTGCGGGTCGTTCATCAACATCAGGGCCTGCAGCGGCGTATTGGTTCGCTCTCGACGGACGGTGCACGACTCGCGCGAGGGAGCGTCCAGCGTGCTCATCTCCGGCGGCGGCGAAGTCCGCTTGATGAAGGTGTAGAGCGTGCGGCGATGCACTTTCTCGTGCCCATCATCCGCTTTGAATTTAGCGGTATTGCTGCTGCCATAACCGACCGCTTCCCACAAACCGGCCGGTTGCGGCGGTTTGACGCTGGCGCCGCCAACCTTGTCGACCAATAGCCCGCTGACGGTCAAAGCCTGGTCGCGGATCATCTCGGCATCGAGACGATACCGCGGGCCGTGCGAGAAATAGCGGTTGGCCGGATCTTTGGCGACCTGCTCGGCGGTCATCTTCGACGACTGGCGATAGGTCGACGAGAGGACGACGCGACGCATCATCTTCTTGACGTCCCAGCCATCTTCGATGAACTGTGAAGCGAGCCAGTCGAGCAGTTCCGGGTGCGTCGGCGGTTCCCCTTGCAGACCAAAGTCTTCCGAGGTTTTCACCAGGCCGGTACCAAAGACCTGCTGCCACAGCCGATTGACGGTGACGCGTGAGGTAAGGGGGTGCGACGGATCGACCAGCCACTGGGCTAGGCCCAGCCGATTGACCGGGGCGCCTTCTTTCATCGGCGGCAACATCTCTGGCGTCGCTCGCGGCACGACGTCGCCCAACTGATCGTATTCGCCTCGCGCGAGGATGTGCGAGGGAACCGGGGCTTTCTTTTCTTTGGAAATCAACGTCGTGGGGGACGCCTTGGTAAGGGTGTCGATTGTCTTTTCGTTGTCGGTTACTTTCTTGTGTAGCGGCGCGAATTGGTCGCGGGTGTCGGAGTAGGCGTACTCCAGGAAATAGTTCTGCAGCTTCGTCTGTTCCGCTTCGCTCCGTTTGCCCGTTTCCTTTTTGGCGATCGCGACAATGTCTTTCGGCTCAGACGGCTTCTTGGCCGCCGCCAGTTCGGTCGACCACTCGGCCAGTGAGTGATAAACCTTGCCGCGCCCTTCGCGAGTCAGGATACCCGCCTTGTCCCAATAGACCGTACCGCCCCACTGCGTGAAGGCCCAGCCATTGAGCTTGTCGCCACGTTTCAGATCGAGCAGTTCGACAGGAATTTCCAGTCGCACCCACTCTCCGAGTGCCGGAAGATCGCCTTGACGCGTGAGTGAAACAGTTCCATCCGAGCCATACGGAATCAGGTTTTCGCCCCAGTAGACGCGTCGCTCCCAGTTGCCGGTATTCCACTGCAGCATGATCTCTTTGGGCGGATCGGCCGGGTCGAGATAAACATGGGCGAACAGCACATCGCCCTCGTACACGTCGAGCGGCGGCTTCGCTTCGGTAAAGAAGTGCTGGTCAAGCGCTTCGCTGGTTCGTTTGGTCGCACGCTTGCCGGAGAGAACCGGTTCGGGCGCCTCAACCCATTGCCACGGATAGCTGTTCGATCGCAGTTTGGCGCCTGAGGGCGCATCGTCGTCGATCCACACCAATTCGGTCGGCGGTTGTTCCTCGATCGAGCCAGTAGCCGGTTCTTGATACTGAATCGCGGCGAGTTGTTCGCGGATCGTCTTCTTCGTCGCGTCCAGCTCTTGCTTCAACGAGGCGATTTTTTGTTGATCGTCGGCCGAGATCATGCGAATGGTCGGCGCGTGATCTTTCGCGTTGCCGTCCATCGGGTTGTAGTCAAAGCTGTTGAAGAAGGCGTACATCGAGTAGAAGTCGTTCATCGTCAGCGGATCGTACTTGTGATCGTGACAGCGGGTGCACTCGAAGGTCAGTCCCATAAAGACCGTTCCGGTAGTGGTGACGCGGTCGATCACGTTCCGCATTTCGACTTCTTGTTTGATCGATCCCCCTTCGCTGGTCGTCACATGGCAACGATTGAAACCGCTGGCGATCTTTTGCTCTTCGGTCGGGTTTTCCAGCAGGTCGCCGGCCAGTTGTTCGACCGTGAATTGATCAAACGGTTTGTTGTTGTTGAAAGCTTGAATCACCCAGTCGCGATAGAGCCACATCTCGCGGTAGTTATCCAGATGCAATCCATGCGTATCGCCAAAGCGGGCGGCGTCAAGCCAGAAGCGGGCCATGTGTTCGCCATAGTGGGGCGAAGCGAGCAAGCGATCGACCACTTTCTCGTAAGCGTCGGGCGAGTCGTCTTTGACGAACGCTTCGACTTCGGCCATCGTTGGCGGCAAGCCGGTCAGGTCAAACGTGACCCGGCGAATCAGGCGCTCTTTCGTCGCGACGTCCGATGGCGACATCCCCATCTTCTCGAGTCGGGCCAGCACAAACTGGTCGATGGGGCCGCGCGCCCATTCGGCTTGCTTCGGAGCGGGCGGCTCCGGCTTCTCCAGGCTTTGGAAGGCCCAGTGTTTTTCAAACTTGGCGCCGGCGGCGATCCACTGGCGAATCTTCTCGACCTCTTCCGGTTTTAGCGACTTGTTCGTCTCGGGCGGCGGCATTTGCAGCGAAGGATCGGTGCTGACGATCCGTGCGATGATCTCGCTGGCGTCGACGTCGCCGGGGGCAATCGGTCGTTCGCCCGAGTCCGCTTCGCCGATGGCGCTCGATTCAACGTCCAGCCGAAAACCACCAGCGCGATGCTCCTCGTCGGGCCCATGGCACGAATAGCAATTGTTCGAGAGTAACGGCCGAATATCGGCGCCGAAATCAATCTCGCCCTCGGCAAGTGCGGAACTCGTCCCCAGAAGCGAGGTCAGCACGCCAAGAATGATCCATGAGCAAGGAGAGTAAGTCGATAGAAATCTCATGCCATAACCTGAGAGGCGAGAGGTCAGAACTAACAGAAACGATCGGCGGGGGGGTGAGTAGAGGAACTCGCCCTAGTTTTGGTTGGGAGTTTTTGATAGTGGAATTGTATCAAAGGACGCCGCAAACATCGATCATTTGTTTGCGGCGAATCAGCTTCTGTTGCCGAAAATGGGCATTTTGGCGCAGCAAGACTTCACAAGAAAGCGAGGAAAAAAGGCAGTCCCTTAAAGGGTTACGGTGTTTGTGTATTTGCTTCCGGCGGAGCGACTTTGACGTCGCAGGCTCCTAGCGCACAAACATCGGCGCCTTCGACAAACAGCCGCACATGACATTCGCCGGCGCAGTGGGCTGGCAGTGGGATGGTCGTTTCGAACGGTCCGGCCGCCAGGTCGATTTCGATGCTATGCCAACAGCGGTCGTTCGCCTGGCGATAGACGCTGGGGAAGTCGGGCAGGCTTTCGTCGTAATCGGCCCGCAGTTCCGGCTTGAACGTCAGCAGGTCGCGACGACAGACGATCTCGAGCCGACCTTTACCAGCGACCGGAGAGACGCCGCTGACCAACAGCGTTTCGCCCGCCGTCGCTTCGGCCGGCGAATTGATTTCAGCCGCTTGGGTACGGGGGAGTTTCAACAGCGGATCACCGATCAAATTAAACAGCTGCACATGCTCGCGGCGTTCGTCTTTTAGTAGCTCTGGCTTGGGGCTGACGAGCCGCGCAAGCGAATCGAGCAACTTCCGATTGCCTCCCTTGGCGGCGGCGTCGACCATGTCCCGCTTGGCGTACAGGATCAACTCCCCGAGCGTCTCGCGATTGTTGTGGAAGTATTCTTCCAGCATTTCGGCGCCCATCACCGACATCGCGTACGGCATCGTCACGCGCGAACCTGCATAGACCGCGACTGGTCCTCCCTGGCGCCGTAGCATCTCTTCGGCCAGGCAATCATTCGGCTCGTCAAACGCGCCGGTGTAGCAGGCCAGGAAGATCGCGATCGGCGAACCGTTTTGGCAGTTCAGCCGACCAACGTCGTTCGCTTGAAAGATCGGGTAGTATCGGCGGTTGGGCACATGGATGTAGTCCAAGTAGCGTCGCTGACCATGACCAATATAGATCCAGAAGAGGCAGCCGTCGTTCAGCTGGTTAACCGTTTCGTCTTGGAACTCGCGCGGGTCAGGGCAGTAGGGACTGCGCCAACTGGCGTAGGCGACTTGGGTTTCAAACGACGAGGGGACTTCGTCGGTCAGGAACTTTTTGGTGATTGATTCCATCATCGAATCGGCCAAGAGACCAAACCCGCCGACTCCGGCAACGACGTTTAGTTGACGCCGCCAGGCGCCGGGAGCATCGTCTTGTTCGTAGGTCAGGATCTTCGCAACGACCGTTTCGAGTTGCTGCGGAGTTCGAACCGACAAGCGGCCGACGGCCACGTCCGGGATTAGGTCGTCATCGATGTCGGCGTAGTAGTTGTCGGTGGCCAGAGTTGGCTCGGAACCAAAATGAACGTTGACTACCGCGGGCATCTCGTGAGTCGGAACGGTCGGCGAACCAGGCGGCGCGTCGGCGCCCGGAACATCGCCAACCAACACGACCCACCGCAGGGGGCCCGACTTGGCCGTCTCGCGAATGGCGGCGCGAATCCGCTCTTTGGAACCGGTCTCGGTAATCAGCCCGATCTGGTGACCTTGCGAAGCGCGATAGTCGAGCCAGGGACGTAGGGCCGGGACCAGCGACTCGGGGCAGACGACCAGCGTATCGGTCGGCGGTTGCGGCGCGGCGCCGAGCGTCAACGTGGCCAGCAGAGCTGCGATCGCGGCGTGCATCGGTTCCTCGGACGTATGCAGGAGCGGAAAGCGGCGTCTTCGGCCGATCATTGCCGGACGCTAAGGGGGGAGGAAGTGTACTCGCCGGGGCGGTCGGCGGGCAAGGCGCATCTTTCCCTCAACTTAGACGATTGTTACCGCCATAACGATCTTACCAGCGGAAAATGGGAGAAGTTGCGGCCCGATGCGGGATCGTGCGGCGGATCGCTTGCCGCGGGGCCGCCGGACGTTATATTAACACGGTGCGTCAGAATTTACGCGGGTGTAGCTCAATGGTAGAGCCCTTGCTTCCCAAGCAAGTTACGAGGGTTCGATTCCCTTCACCCGCTCTTTGCTAAGAGCCGGTTGGTCTTTCCACCAGGAAAGAACGAGCCGGCTTTTGGCGGTTCTTGGCCGAATCGTCGCTAGACATGCTAGCAGCGGCCGATTTCCTAGCAGTCCGTTGATTTTCTCGACGGACTGCGTGATCGCACGGATGCGATCCCAAAATAACGACGTAAGTCGTTATTTTGCGAGCCGCGAAGAGCTATGCTCTGAGCCTGGCGAGGTTGAAAAATGCCACGAGGGCATTTTTCAACAGGCAGCTAGGCGTGATCCTCTGGCAATTGGATGATCTGCCCGTACCGGTGCAGGGTGCGGGTGATCGCCTGTTCTCGCAGCCAATAGCGTAGCTCGACATAGCCATTGGCGGTCAACGGCGCGTCGATCCAATTGAGGCCTGCCTCGTGCATGGCCGCGAGGACCGTGTCATTCACTTCGCCAACGGTTCGGAGGAACTCGAAACGCTGACCCTCTCGCGATAGGCGGGCGATGAAGTCGGCGTCCGGCTCCTGCGAAGCGATGCTGATTTCGAGCGGCGCGCCGGTAATCTGTGCGGCCAGCTTGGCCCGCGCAATGGTCGCTTCGTCCTCCGATGGCAATCGCAGTAGTACGCCGCCGGCCGGGCGATAGCGAAAGACGTTGCTTTCGCTTTCCAGGTGCGACGGATCGTGCTCCTGGGAGAAATACTCGTCCCACGCAGTTTGGTAGCTCGTCTCGACGATGGCGAGCGGCGTATCCGTCTGCTCGTCCGACCAGCGGGCGAACAGGGAAACATAGTTAGGGCCGCCCGCTTTGCTGCCGGGGCCGATCGACGACTTCTTCCAACCGCCAAACGGCTGACGCTGCACAATCGCGCCGGTCGTGGGGCGATTGACGTAGAGGTTGCCAGCCTGAACCGACTCGGTCCATTGCTCTTGTTCGCGCCGGTCGAGCGTATGGATGCCGGCGGTCAGGCCAAAGTCGACATCGTTTTGCCAGGCAATCGCCTGGTCGAGGTTCTCCGCCCGCATCAATCCCAAGACGGGGCCAAAGCACTCGGTCTTATGAAACCACGATCCCGGCTTCACGCCCAGCCGAATCCCCGGTGACCACAAGCAGGGATCGTCGGCCGACGGTTGGGGCCGCAGCAGCCAACTCTCTCCCACTTCAAGTTGCGTTAGCGCTCGCAACAGGTTCGGTTCCGGCTCGCGGATGACCGGCGTCACAACGCTGGTCCGGTCGGTGCTGGGGCCGACCTGCAGCGAGGCGGCGGCGTCAAGCAGCTGCCGCTGGAAGATCGGATCGTCGTAAACTTCCGCTTCAATGATCGCCAGGCTGGCGGCGCTGCACTTTTGCCCGGCATGGCGAAAGGCCGACTGCACCAGGTCTTTGACCGCCAGTTCGCGATCGGCCTGGGCGGTAATCACCAGCGCGTTCTTGCCGCTCGTTTCGGCATACAGCCGCAGCGAGGGACGCCATGATTGGAACATCCGGGCCGTTTGGTAGGCGCCGGTCAGCACGACGGCGCTCACGCGCGGGTCGGTGATCAGCCGCTTGCCCGTTTCGCCATCGGCACACGGATAGAACTGCAGCACGTCGCGGGGAACGCCAGCTTCCCAAAGCTGCTGCACCAATCGCCAAGCGATATCGGTCGTCTCGGGCGCCGGCTTCAGCAGCACCGCGTTGCCGGCCATCAGCGCCGCCAACACGCCCCCGCACGGAATCGCATAGGGGAAGTTCCATGGCGGCGTGATCACGACGACTCCCAGCGCTTGGCTGGCGATGCCAGGATGTTGCGGAAAATGTTCGGCATAATAGCGAGCGAAGTCGATCGCTTCGGAGACTTCGGCGTCGGCCTCGGCAATCGCTTTCTTGGCGGTCTGCTGCATTTCGGCGATCGACTCGAAGCGATGCTCCTGCATCACTTCCGCCGCATGACGCAAAATCTCGGCACGATGCGAAATCGATTCAGCTGACCAACGGGCGCCGGCGGCGACCGCCGTTTCGAGCGTCGCGTCTAAATCTTCCGCCTCCGGCGGCAGCGCCGGCGACCAGTTGGCGATCGCCTCGTCAAGCTGCGTGCGGGTTGCAAGTTGCGTCCAGTCGCTATCGGCCTGATTCATGAAGTGGGCGGCGCGA